>NZ_JAYMEM010000001.1:0-249503 GCF_037029465.1 Mesoflavibacter sp. CH_XMU1404-2
TGTTACTTGCGTGTCTGCATCGGTTAACATAAATTCTCCAAAACCATCACTGTCTGGATCACAAAACTCTAACGCTGTTGGTGTAAAAGCGGTTGGTGCTTGTTCTACTTGTAACTCTAACGTAGTAGTATCATAACATCCTGTATTTGCGTCTTCTACTCTTACATAAACTATTTGACCATTAGCTAAGTTTGTATATGGGATTGGTAGTGGGTTTGTAGCTGTTTCTGCTTCTGGTAATGTTAAGTAATAACTTGCTACATAACTCGCTATACCACCTGTAACTTCGGTATCTTTTAATGTTAAATCGATTTGTGTGATACCGTCTGGTATGTTATCGTCACATACTTCTAATGGTGTTGGATCTATTGCTATAACCTCTGGATGTACAGTCACATTTTGTGTTGTTGTTGTTGGACATGCTCCGTTAGTCGTATACTCTACAGTATGTGTTGATCCTGGTAATGCTCCTGTCACTTCTCCTGTTGCAGGATCTATCGTTGCGCCTGTACTTGTTAATGTAAAGGTTCCGCCTGTCATACCTGTGATTGTGGCTATTGCTCCGTCACAGGTTGGGTCTAACGTAAAGCTTGAATCGTCTGCTGGTAATACATTTAATACAAATGTGCTTGTTGCTGGACATTGGGTTGCTGTGGTATATTCTACCGTATAACTTGTTCCTGGAGTTGCCATCGTTACTTCTCCTGTTGATGGATTGATTTGTACAGTATCGCCTGCTGGTGCTGCTGGGTTAAACGTATACGTCCCGCCTGGCATCGCTACTGTATCTACAGTTCCTCCATCACAATTTGGTATCATTGTAAAGCTTGGATCATCTTCTGTTAACGTGGTAACAGTTTGCGTGCTTACTTCTGGACATGGTCCTGATGTGGTATATTCTATCGTATATGTTGTACCGTAATCGCCGCCTGTTACTTCTCCGGTTGCTGCGTCTATTGTTACTGGTGCGCCTGGATCTGGGTTTAAGGCAAACGTTCCGCCTGTATCTCCTGTTATTGCTACTGTTGCTCCATCACAAGTCGCTGTTGCCGTAAAACTTGGGTCTTCTAATGGATATACTGTTACATCTACTGTTGTCGATGCTGGACAAGTACCGTTTGTAGTATGTTCTACTGTATAGGTTGCTCCTGATGTACCATTTGTAATCGTTCCTGTGCCTGAATCTATTAGCGCTCCGTCGCCTGGTAATGGATTAAAAGCATAGGTTCCGCCTGATGATACTGAACTATCTACTACAGCTCCATCACACGTTGGTTGCATCGTGAAACTCGGGTCATCGGTAATTAACACTGTAAAGTCTACTGATGTTGTCGTTGGACATGTACCTGTTGTTGTATAGGTTACGGTATGTGTGGATCCGGATGCAGCACCTGTTACTGTTCCTGTTGCTGAATCTATCATTGCTCCCGTTGTTGTTAATGCAAAGGTTCCGCCTGGCGTTACGACATTACTCATCAATGCGCCATCACACGTTGGTGTCGCTGTAAAACTTGAATCGTCATTAGCATTTACTATTAAATTAAATAATGGCATCGCAGTTGCACTATAACACGTCGCATCTCCCGCTGCCTCTATTCTTACATAGATTGGCTCGTTTGGTCCGCCTACATAAGGACTCGTTAATGCGTTTGTGTCTGAATCTGCTTCTGCAAAACTATTGTGATACGTTACTACATAATCTGCTGCTGGTTGTGTTCCTAATATTAATGGCGTCTGACTCTCTAAATCAAATGGCTCTACACCATCATTACTCGGATCATCACATACCTCCATGTCTGGAGCTGGATTGATTGTAGGTTGAGCTGTAATGTTTAAAGTAAATGTTTCAGACTCATAACAACCTGTATTTAAATACTCTACTCTTACATATATAGTTTGAGGATTTCCTAGAGTAGCTGTTGTCGTGTAAGTATCTGGTGTTGGTATTGGATTAGTATCAGCATCTGCGTCTGCCTGACTTTCATGATAAGTTATAACTAAATCTGAAGGGATTGCTGATGGTGCTAATATCGGAGCATCATTTTCTGTTAAATCAAAAATATAAGGTGGTGTTCCTGGATTACACATGTATAAATCATCTGGCTCTCCATTATCAACCTCAGGGTATACATCGATACAAACTGTTTCAGTATATTCACATCCAAAATCATCAACTGCTCTATAAGTATAACAATATTGTCCAGCAGCTGGAGGAGCTACTGTTATATCATTTCCACTAGTAGAAATTATTGTAGGGTCTGGATCCCATGCTTCACTAGTAATATTATTTGATGGCGGTACTAATGAAGGATCAAAGTTTAAGTTCCATGAAAATAAAGTACCATCATCAGCAGCCCATAAATCCGTAACAACAAAAGTCCAGTTACCATTTAACGGAGACCCTATTAAATTATCAAAAGAAGAAGATGCTTGTGCTGAATAAGTCCCGGCAGGAACAGCTCCTCCTACAGTAGTTGCATCATCAATTTCAGTTGTTGCTGATGGAGAGAAGCAGTAATCCCATCCAACTCCTGGGTTACCATTATCTGCTTGATCAGGAATACCTAAATCGTACCCAGGGTCGTCACCATCTCCATACTCTGCAAAATAAACTTCAGCTCCGTTTGGAGCAATTAAATAAATATCTAAATCGCCTAAAAAGGAATGCTCTATATTTACACATATATCAGTAATTTGACTTACATCAGTGATCATTTGACCAGGTCCGTAACAATCAACAGTAATAGTTGATGTGTAAGAAGCTGCTAACCCTGTTGACTGTGTATCTTCTAACCAAGTTTGATCAAAAATTTCAGGTGCACAATCTTCAAATTGAGGGATTGTTGCAACTCCTGTTAATGTAGTTGATTCTCCAAAACAAATTGAACTATCTACAGCAGAAGTTCCTGTAAAATCTATCTCAGGTGAAACCCTAACAACCTGACTAATACTATTGATATTTGTACATCCAATAGGATTATCGTCTGAAACAGTTAGCTCAACCACATAAATTCCTGGAGATGAGTAAGTCGCTACAACACTTTGTCCTGTAGCTGTTGTTGAATTTCCAAAATCCCAATTATAAGTTGCTCCTGTTCCATCTGCCGAGAATGTAGCATTACCATTAAAAGTAACATCTCCTCCAACACATATTAATATTTCACCATCAGTATTTGGAGCAGGAACTGAACTATCTAAAACAGCAGTAATATCTTGGCATGGCTCAAAACAACTAATATCCGCAACCCAACCAGTTGTATTAGCAGAACCATCTGAAGTAAACTGAATTGTTAAACAACCAGAAGCTGTAGATGCTGATATAAAACCTGGATTTGCTGCTGCACCACCGCCAGAATACGTACCTATTACAGCTGCTGTAGTATCATCACCATCATAAATAGTCATTGAATCAGCATTTAATTGAGTACTAAACTGAGTAAAGTTTAATTCTACAAAGTTTCCTACTACATCAGGGCATATTGTTAAGATAAAATCTTCATCATTGCCATAGTTACCTGCACTACCTCCTGAGTCATAAAACACACCTCCACATTGACTCACTGTTGTAGTTTGCATTAAAACATCTTGGGAGTAACCTAAAACTGAAAATAAAAGCAAAAAAGTATATAATATTTTTCTCATGACACCTGTTCTTAAAATTGAGATTTAATGTAAATAAAATAATCTGTATTGTCTATTCGATAAATATTTGTACCATTTCCAAAAAATTGAAGATTATATTTTAGAACATTAAAATTTGATGGATTAAAATTTTTATCATAAGTAAGATTAGAATTATAATAATTAAACAAGCCTTGTTTACTTAATAACTCATATTTATCAATGTAGTTTATTAATTCAGAATTTCTTTTTATTTCAATTCTATTTCTCAATAAATGTTTCAAATCTTTTGCTTTTTGAGGCTTACTCAAAACATATATTTCTAATTTATCTTGATATACTTCTTTAAGCATACTCAACTCTTTAGCAGTAAAAGGTTCTTCGACATTTTCACCATAATTAACTGGCTGAGTTTTTAATTTTCTATCGCTTTGAGCATTAACGTTTTGCGCAGTAAAAACAACTGCAAAAAAGGAAACTAGCAGTAATAAACGTTTCATAGTATTTTTTGTAATAATAAATTAAGACGGAAAATTAAGAAATTTTTAATAAACATTATGTTAATTCAAAGATGATATTCACTTTTTTTAAACTTAAACCTCTTCACTCTACAATTATTAACTTTAATTAAACTTTTAAAATTTATTAATTCCTTATCTTTGCAAACTATTTTAAACATGACTTTTTACATAAATGAAGATTGATAACTCTGTAGAAAATTTTGACAATAACGATACTATTGGCGAGAACCATATAGCAACAAGTCACGATACTCCTTTAAGACCTGATGCATTTTCTATTTCTGACAAAGAGAAAATTGAAAGCATAAAAAAAGACGTTACAAATATTATGAATACGCTCGGACTTGACCTAACTGACGATAGTCTAAAAGGTACACCAAACCGTGTTGCAAAAATGTTTGTGAACGAAATCTTTGGAGGACTACATCCTGATAAAAAACCTAATGCTTCAACATTTGATAACAAATACCAATACGGAGAAATGTTAGTTGAAAAAAACATCACTGTGTATTCTACTTGCGAGCATCATTTATTACCAATAGTAGGACGCGCACACGTCGCTTATATTTCTAACGGAAATGTTGTAGGACTTTCTAAAATGAATAGAATTGTAGATTACTACGCAAAAAGACCTCAAGTACAAGAGCGTTTAACTATTCAAATTGTAAAAGAATTACAAGATGTTTTAGGAACCGAAGATGTAGCATGCGTTATAGACGCTAAGCATTTATGCGTAAACTCTAGAGGAATTAGAGACATTGAAAGTAGCACAGTAACGTCTGAGTTTGGAGGCGCTTTTAAAAACAAAGAAACTAAACGCGAATTTTTAGATTACATCAAATTAGAGACTAAATTTTAGTATCAATCATGCAACTTTACCAAAACCAAAATATTAAAATATACAACTCTTTAACAGGAGAAAAAGAACAATTTAAATCAATACATGAAGGCAACGTTGGTATGTACGTTTGTGGACCAACCGTTTACAGCAACGTACACTTAGGCAACGTTAGGACGTTTATGTCTTTTGATGTTATTTTTAGATATTTAAAATATTTAGGTTACAAAGTAAGATATGTGCGTAATATTACAGATGCTGGGCATTTAGAGAATGATGCTGATGTAGGCGAAGACCGTATCGCAAAAAAAGCGCGTTTAGAAGAAATTGAACCTATGGAAGTTGTACAACGTTACACCGTAGATTTTCACAACATTCTAAACACATTTAATTTTTTACCACCAAGTATAGAGCCTACAGCAACAGGTCATATTATTGAACAAATAGAACTAATCAAAACAATAATTGATAATGGTTTTGCTTATGAAGTAAATGGTTCTGTTTATTTTGATGTACATAAGTATAACGAAAGCAATGAGTACGGCATTTTAAGTAAGCGTAAACTTGAAGATTTAATTCATAATACACGTGAACTTGATGGACAATCCGACAAGAAAAACCCTCAAGATTTTGCACTGTGGAAAAAAGCCGAACCTGCACACATTATGCGTTGGCCATCACCTTGGAGCGATGGTTTCCCTGGTTGGCACTTAGAGTGTACAGCAATGAGCACTAAATATTTGGGTGAACATTTTGATATACATGGTGGCGGAATGGATTTAAAATTCCCACATCACGAGTGTGAAATTGCTCAAAATCAAGCTGCAAAAGGAAAATCGCCAGTCAACTATTGGATGCACGCCAACATGTTAATCATGAATGGTAAAAAAATGGCAAAGTCTACTGGTAATTTTATTTTACCCAATGAAATTTTCACAGGAGACAATCCACATATCACTAAAGCATTTACATCAAGTGTTGCTCGTTTCTTTATGCTTCAAGCACACTACAGAAGTATTTTAGATTTTACAAACGATGGATTATTAGCTAGTGAAAAAGGCTATAATAGATTAATGGAAGCTGTGAAGTCTTTATCAGAATTAAAAACTTCTGAGAAAAGTAGCATCGATATTAATGCTTGGCAACAAAAGTGTTTTGATGCTATGAATGACGATTTTAATTCACCTATTTTAATAGCCAACCTTTTTGAAGCTGTAAAATATATCAATCAAATAAAAGATGGTACAGTAACAATAACTAAAGAAGATTTAGAGACGCTTACAAAAACCATTAACGATTTCACTTTTGATATTTTAGGATTAAAAGATGATACTATTCAAACTAATACAGGTACTGACAAACTATCGGGAACTGTAGAGCTTTTAATAAAATTACGTCAAGAAGCAAGAGCTAATAAAGACTTTGCTTTAAGTGATAAAATTAGAGACGAATTAGCCGAAGTAGGCATAAAACTTAAAGATGGTAAAGACGGTACAACCTTTACTACAAATTAATATTAAATCCTCTCTACATGAGAGGATTTTTCATTTTTAACAATGAAAAAACTGATTATCAAACCTTTTTTATTTCTTATAAAAGTCTATCAAACTTTTATATCTCCATTTACACCAAATACATGTAGATACCAACCAACATGCTCACATTACACTAAAGAAGCGTTGATAACACATGGATTAATAAAAGGTGGTTGGTTAAGTATAAAAAGAATTTTTAGCTGTCATCCTTTTGGTGGTAAAGGATTTGACCCAGTTCCTCCAAAAAAAGAAAAAGAATAACTACTCTATATAAAATTAAGCTATTACTTAATAGGTATAGTATCTTTTACAATTCTATATTCGTAATAGTCCATTTTATCACCAACTTCAAGCAGTAATTTTTCTGCAACACCAGCATTAACCTCTAATACAAATTGAGCTTTTGTTTGTGACGGTAAAGATGACTCATCAAAAGGTTGAGCGTTTTCTTGAAAACTAACAATACGCTTATTGTGATCTATAAAAATTAAATCTAAAGGAAAACGTGTGTTTTTCATGTAAAAACTACGCTCTCTCACATCTGGAAACACAAATAACATACCTTGGTTTTCTTTCATTCCATCACGATACATTAAACCGGTTTGGATTTCGTAAGGTGTTTTTGCAATCTCGACATCAAAAATTTTAATAATTGTATCTGTTGTTCCTTTAAAGAACGTAAGTTCTCCTTCTTTTTTAAATTCGACTTTTACTTGTTCTATGGTTTTCTTTTCTTCTTTACACGAAGTGAAACTAACTGCAAAAACAAGAACTATTAATAGTGCTTTAAAAAATTTCATTAGCTATTTACATTTTTTTGTTTGTACATAAACATAAAGTACAAACCTATAAGAATAAAAGGAATACTTAATAATTGTCCTGTATTTAATAACCAATCTGCACGTTCTGGATTTTGAGCTTCTTTAACAAACTCTACAAAAAATCTAACTGTCCAAAGCAACACTAAAAACAACCCAAATAAGAAACCTCGTTGTTCTCCTTTATTGGTTTTTAAATAGAAATATATCAGAATTAAAAACACAAAAATATAACTGAAAGACTCATATAACTGTGCAGCGTGACGATAAGGCACAGCTTCTAATAAACTTGCAAATTTTGGATTATCGGTTACTGCAGCATAGGCTTTTTTAACGTCTTTAATCCCTGTTTTTTCAACGATTTCAGATTTACGGTAATAGTCTTGTACAAAACGCACGCCTAAACTAGAATCTGTTACTTTTCCTATAATTTCAGAGTTTATAAAATTACCTATTCTTATAAATACTGCTCCAGAAGCTACTGGTATTACGATGCGGTCTAATATCCACATTAATGATTTGTAAGTATATTTTTTACGATATAAATACATACCTATAATAATACCTATTGCTGCACCGTGACTTGCTAACCCTTGAAAGCCTGTAAATTCAAATTCTGGTTTGGTGCGTATTGGCAGAAAGATGCTCAAAAAATCTTGACTAAAAAGCTCTGGTTGATAAAAAATTACATGACCTAATCTTGCGCCGAGCATAGTTGCTAAAACAGTGTAAATAAATAATGGATCTAGATATTCTATTTTTATTTTTTCACGTTTAAATATAAAGCTCATTATTTTATGTCCTAAAACAAATGCGACAATCCACATTAAACTATAAAAATGAATTTTAAAGTTTCCTGCTATATCTATTCCTGTTATTGGATTCCAGTCAAATTTTAATGCGTACATGTTATTTTTTTTACGATTGTAAATATAGTATTTATGCTTTAGTTATAAATAGAATTAACGCAGGTTTATTAATTACTTAAAATATTTTAATAAGAAAAAATGTTAAGTCAATTTATATTTCACTTTCATTTTGCCTTGATTCAAAACGAAACAAAAAATCATATCAAAATTAGGAAATTGCTAAAGCATCATTCGTTTTCGGAATTACGTGCTTAAAGCTTCGCTTTGCAGCTTCATTCCTTCACTCATTATTTCTGAATTTTGACTCTCAATTCTCCGAATTAATTTTAAGGACTTTACTTATATTTTCTCCCTTATTTAAAATTCACAAATCTCAAACGTCTATTAATAAACTTAATTTTATAAAAGTTGCGTTAGGGATTGAGCTATTGTTGGAGCACATCTTTGATTGCGACTAGCGAAAGCCCGACGCACTTTTGCCATGAGAAGCAAAAGTGGGTAACGCCCAAAATAATGATATAAAAAAGCCTTTCTACATGTAGCAGAAAGGCTTTTTTTATTATTTGGAGTTTGAGCGACTATTTTACAACAGTCTCGTCAATTACTTCTTCTTTCTTTTTTAAAGAATCTGCTGCGTCTCCTTTTTTTGCAGTATCGTACATGATTGGTGTTGCGATAAATAATGATGAGTATGTACCAACAATTACACCTACGATTAAGGCAAACATAAATCCTCTAATTGATTCGCCACCAAAAATAAAGATAGCTAATAATACTACTAATGTAGTTAAAGAGGTATTTAATGTACGGCTTAATGTACTGCTTAATGATTTGTCAATTACTTCTGTAAATGGCCAGCTTGTGTGCTCGTTAAAGAACTCACGGATACGGTCAAATACTACCACGGTATCGTTTAACGAGTAACCGATTACGGTTAATATTGCTGCTATGAAAGCTTGGTCAATTTCCATTGAAAAGGGCATAAACTTGTATGTAATTGAGAATACACCTAATACGATGATAACGTCATGGAATACCGCTGCTACTGCACCAAGAGAGAATTGCCATCTTTTAAAACGGAATAAGATATATAAGAATACCACTACTAAAGATCCTAATACAGCCCAGAATGATGCTTGTTTAATATCATCTGCGATTGATGGACTTACTTTGTATTGATCCATAATTCCTATTTGCTTGTCTGCTTTAGAAAGGTCTTTAAACTCTTCAAAAGATTGACCGTTTAAATATGGCTGTAACGCGTTGTATAGTTTTTCTCTTACTTCTTCGTCTACTTCGTTAGCAGTTTCGTTAATCTTGTATTTTGTAGAGATTTTTAAGTTATTCTCGTCTCCTACAGTTTTTACAGATGCACTTCCAAATACTTCTGGTGTAGCTAAAGCTTCTTCTACCTCAACAGCGCTAACTGGTTCTGCAAAACGCACTTGTGTTGTACGTCCTCCAACAAAGTCAATACCTTGATCTAACCCATTAGTAAATAAAGACCCTAAACTTGCAATTAATAAAGCTCCAGAAATAATATAAGCTACTTTACGCTTTTTAAGGAACTCGATATTAATGTTTCTGAACAAGTTTTTAGTTACACCTGTAGAGAAATCTAATTTCCCTCCTTTATTTACATACCAGTCAATTAATAATCTAGTAATAAAAATTGCTGTAAATAAAGAGGTACCAATACCAATTAATAATGTAGTTGCAAAACCTTTAATTGGTCCTGTACCAAATACAAATAAGATTAATGCTGTTAAACCTGTCGTTATGTTAGCATCTAAGATTGATGATAAAGCGTTGCTAAATCCGTCGTTAATTGCAGATTTTTGATCTTTACCTTTACCTAATTCTTCTCTAATACGTTCAAAAATAAGTACGTTAGCATCTACCGACATACCTATTGTTAATACGATACCGGCAATACCTGGTAAAGTTAACACAGCACCAATACCAGATAAAATTCCGAAAATTAATAAGATATTGAATAACATTGCGATGTCTGAGAATACACCTGCTTTACCGTAGTAAAATACCATCCATAATAACACTAATGCTAATGCAATACCAAAAGACATTGTACCGCTATCTATAGCTTCTTGACCTAAAGAAGGTCCAACAATACTACTTTGAATAATATCTGCTTTTGCAGGTAACTTACCAGCACGTAAAACGTTTGCTAAATCTGTTGCCTCTCTTAATGTAAAGTCTCCAGAAATCTCAGTACTTCCACCAGCAATTGCTCCATTAGAAGCTGTTGGTGCAGAGTATACTGTGTTATCTAAAACTACAGCTATTTGACCTTGAGTTTTATAAGCTTGACCAGTCATTTCTTCCCAAATCTTTGCTCCTTTACTATTCATTTGCATACTTACAACAACTTTGTTTGCTTGGTTGTAAGTTTGACGTGCGTCTGTAACTACTGCTCCACTTAAAGGTGGCTCACCATCTCTGTTTCCTTGTAAAACGTATAAGTCTACAACTTCACTATCTTCTGCTACTTTACCAAATACAAATTTTGTGTAACGTAACTCAGCAGGTAATTTAGCTCTTACTTCTGGCATCGCTAAAAGTTTAGCTACTTGCTCTTTATCTTCTACTCTAACCTGTGCTAAAGTTGCTCCAAAACCAGGACCTACAAAAAGATCTAATAAAGGATTATTCTCAGCAACAGTTTCATCTTCTTCACCTGTTAAATCAGCAATAGCTTGCTCTTCTTCAGTCATTTCTTCTTCTTCAGCAGTTGCTTGTTCCGCATCTGCGTTTTCAGTTCCTTCTTTTGCTTTTAGAACTTCATTTGCATCAACTAAAAACTGGTTGAATAACTGTGCATTTGATCCATACCAAAACTCTAATTGTGCTGTTGTTGTAATTAAATCTGTAGCTCTTTCTACATCTTTAACACCTGGTAATTCTAATAATACACGACCAGAGTTACCTAAACGTTGAATGTTTGGAGACGTTACACCAAACTCATCAATACGCTTACGTAATACTTCAAAAGCAGAAACGATAGACTCGTCTATCTTTTGTTCTAACACTACTTTTGTTTCGTCGTCAGACATGTTTAAGTCAATCTCTCCTACTAAAGAACGTGTTGCAAAAATGTCTGGAGACGCTAATTTTTTATCTCCTTTAATAGCATCAAACGCTACAAAAAAGTCTTCTAAATAAGTATTTTGACTATTTTTCTGAATTTCATCAGCATCATCTAATGCTTTTCTAAATGTTGGATCTGTACTATTATCTGCAAGACCTATTAAAATGTCTTTTACAGAAATTTGTAAAATAGCCTCTAAACCACCTTTAAGGTCAAGACCTAACTTCATTGAGTTTTCTTTAACCTCAGCGTAATCGCTTCCTAAGAAAACACTCTCTTTAGATGTTGCTAAAGAGTCTAAATATCTTGCTGCATATTCGTTAACTTTTGCGCTACGATCCTCAGCAGACGCATCAATTTTTTGTTCTGCTATCTGTGTAGCTTCGCTCTCTACCGCATTATTTTTAAATGTGAAAGACAGCTGGTAAATACTTACCAATCCAAATAAAACTGCAAATAGTTTTATTAATCCTTTGTTTTGCATTGTTTGTTAATTTTTGGTCAATTTTATAAATCAGGCAAATATAATTTTTCCCTTAATAATTGACAATTATAATGTTTAAAATGATTTTGTTAAGCTGAAAAGCTTTTTAAGGTTGAATTCCTTTTTTCTTAAGATTGAAATGAAAAAGGTCCAGCTCTAACCTCTGGTATAGTGTAAGTTTTATTACTAAAAGTCAAATGGTTTTGACTTGAAATATTTTGTTTTAAAACCAAAATATTTAGCAAATCGACTTCTGCAAAAGCATCTAAGTAAAACGGAAGATTTGTATTAGAAGAACGATCGTAATCTTGCTTGGTTACAATTATACTTTTTCCTGCTGAATTAGATTGATTTTGTGATGAAGCTTTAATCTCATAGACATCAAAATCAAAGCCTTTTTTGCTGTTTTTTTCAGGTAGATTATTTCCGTTTGCGTCAACTTCAAAATAGTTTTGCGTTATTTCTAATTGAGCTGCTTTTGATAACAAAGACTTAATTAAAACAACATCTAAGTTACTATGATAACTTATTTTTAACTGGTTGTTAGCGTCTTTTTCTACAACAATATTGGTTACATCAATAGTTTGCAACTGCTCTTTTATTAAAGCAATTGTTTGTTCTGAATGTTGCGTTGTTACTGTTTGATTATTAAAGCGTACGTGTACTTCTTGGTTTGGTAAAGAAGTTTGATTTTGTACTACACCAAAAATAGTAAGAACAACAATTAGAGCACTGATGTACCATTTTGTTTTCATGGTGCCAAATATAAAAAATTAAGTCTTTAAAAAGACTGATTTTGAGGTTTTTTACAAATAAAAAAGAGCAACAAATGCTGCTCTTTTTATTAAGTTTTTTTGATTGACTTTATTGATCATCCATTTTAGAATAACCTTCTGGCGGTGTTAGATCGAACATGTTATTTGGCACAGCTTCACTTTTAACATCTGTAACATCATAAAGCATAGTCATTTTCATACCTTGCTGAAGCACGTTTATTTTCATATGTAACGGAAATCCTTCTAACTTATCTCCAAACTGTGACGTTTCTTGAGTTTGAGCTTTGATTTGATCTGTAGCAAAAATCTCCATAGTCATATCTACACCTTCTGCTTTCATTGTTACATTATACTGCTGACAATCATAACCTAAGATCGTTTTTGTTTTATCTCCTTTTGTGATTTTTATATCTTCTCCTAACTCTTCTGGCTCTTCATAATCTGACATACTGTATTTTTTTCCGAACATTGGAGAATTTAAAAGCGTCAATACTTTCTCTTTCTCTTTATCGACTATTGTAATAGTCTCTCCTGACATAGGACTACTTGTCTCTGCTCTTACTCTATCTTCTTTAAAATATGTTGTAATTTTAGTTTCACCCATCATTTGTAATTGCGAGTTCATCTCTGCATTATCACTAGACATTGTCATTTTTGAAGAGATTACCCCTTCCTTTAATTCTTCTTGAGCAACACTTACTAAGCTGAAAGACGCAAGAAGTATAAAAATTAATTTTTTCATCGTTTTATTTTTAATTATTGAATGCTGTAATGTACTGAAATTGTTTTTAAATAATAAAGAATTTAGAAAATAAAAAAACCTCATAGAACAAGAAACTCTATGAGGTTTAATAATTATTATTTAATTGAATCTTATAATTCTAATAAACCATTAGTTTTAGACACACCTTCCGCACTTTCTTTCATGTGTGCTTTTTCTGCATCGCTAAGCTCAATTTCTACAACTTTTTCAATTCCATTACGACCTAAAATTACTGGTACACCAATACATAAATCGTTTAACCCATATTCTCCTTCTAATAAAGTAGAACAAGGGAACATTTTCTTTTGGTCACAAGCAATTGCTTGAACTAATCCAGATACAGCTGCTCCTGGTGCATACCAAGCAGAAGTCCCTAATAATTTTGTTAATGTTGCACCTCCTACTTTAGTATCTTCTTTTACTTGATCAAGTCTTTCTTCTGAAATAAACTCTGAAACTTTGATACTATTTCTTGTTGCATGAGATGTTAATGGCACCATACCTTTATCTGAATGACCACCAATTACCATACCGTCTACATCACTAATTGGACATTCTAAAGCTTCTGCTAATCTATATTTAAAACGCGCAGAATCTAATGCTCCACCCATACCAATAATTCTGTTTTTTGGTAAGTCTGTAGTTTTGTGTACTAAGTATGTCATAGTATCCATTGGATTACTTACCACAATAATGATAGTATTTGGAGAGTGCTCTATTAAGCTAGAAGAAACCGTTTTTACAATACCTGCATTAATACCTATTAATTCTTCACGAGTCATACCTGGTTTACGAGGAATACCTGAAGTAATTACGCAAATATCACTACCTGATGTTTTAGAATAATTGTTAGTTACACCTGTAATTTTGGTATCAAAACCATTTAAAGATGCTGTCTGCATTAAATCCATTGCTTTACCTTCTGCAAAACCTTCTTTGATGTCTAATAAAACAACTTCAGAAGCGAAGTTTTTTATAGCAATATACTCTGCACAACTTGCACCTACTGCTCCTGCACCAACTACTGTTACTTTCATTTTATATATTTTTAATTGTGTTAATTTATTTATCCTACAAATTTAACAATTTAAGCCGAAGAAATAGCCGAAATCTCTCAAAATATTGAGTTAAATTAAGCTTAAAACTAATCTGTTAGCTGTTATTTGAAAAACTATTTTACTAAACAAAAAAAACACTTGTAAAATAATTTACAGGTGTTTTTAGTATTTAATTTTTAAACTAATTACGCATCAATATTTGCGTAAATAGCATTCTTCTCTATAAACTCTCTACGTGGTGGAACTTCATCACCCATTAGCATAGAGAATACTCTATCTGCTTCTGTACCATTATCTATTTGCACAAGACGAAGTGTTCTAAACTCTGGATTCATTGTTGTATCCCAAAGTTGTTCTGCATTCATCTCTCCAAGACCTTTATATCGCTGGATTTTTGATGATTCACCAAACTCTTTTACAATATTATCTCGTTCTTTATCATTCCAAGCGTATTGCTTTTTATTTCCTTTTTTAACTAAGTATAAAGGTGGTGTTGCAATGTAAACGTGACCAGCTTCTATTAGTTCTTTCATGTATCTAAAGAAGAATGTTAAAATAAGAGTTGCAATGTGGCTACCATCAATATCGGCATCACACATAATTACAATTTTATGATATCTTAATTTAGAAAGGTTTAATGCTTTACTATCTTCTTCTGTTCCAATAGTTACACCAAGTGCGGTAAAGATATTTTTAATCTCTTCATTTTCAAACACTTTGTGTGTCATTGCCTTTTCTACGTTTAAGATTTTACCTCTTAATGGCAGAATAGCTTGAAACTTTCTATCTCTTCCTTGTTTTGCAGTACCACCTGCCGAATCACCCTCAACAAGAAACACTTCACATTGTTCTGGATCTTGCTCTGAGCAGTCTGATAATTTACCAGGTAAACCACCAATACTCATCACTGTTTTACGTTGCACCATTTCACGCGCTTTTTGTGCTGCGTGACGCGCTTGTGCTGCTAAGATTACCTTTTGTACAATGGTTTTTGCTGTATCTGGATGCTCTTCTAGATAATCGGTTAACATTTCTGATACTGCTTGACTTACAGATGCAGAAACTTCACGGTTACCTAATTTGGTTTTTGTTTGTCCTTCAAATTGTGGCTCTGCTACTTTTACAGAAACAATTGCTGTTAATCCTTCACGGAAATCATCTCCTGCAATGTCAAATTTTAATTTATCTAACATTCCAGATTCATCTGCATACTTTTTAAGCGTGTGTGTTAATCCACGACGGAAACCTGATAAGTGTGTGCCACCTTCGTGTGTATTAATGTTGTTTACATAAGAGTGTAAATTTTCAGCGTAACTAGTATTATAAATCATAGCAACCTCAACAGGCACACCATTTTTTTCACCTTCAAAAGAAATTGCTTCTTGCATTAAAGGTTCTCTGTTTCCATCTAAAAATTGGATAAACTCTTTAAGACCTTCTTCAGAATGAAAAGTTTCACCTTCAAAAGTACCATCTTCTTTTTTAGAACGTCTATCTGTTAAATGAATAGTAATCCCTTTATTTAAGTACGCTAGCTCACGTAAACGACTTGCCAAAGTATCATAACTATATTCTAAAGTTTGCTGAAATATTTGTGGATCTGGCTTAAAAGTTACAATTGTACCTCTTTTATCTGTATCTCCTACAGCTTTTACAGGGTAAAGTGTTTTTCCTCTTTCATATTCTTGTTCCCAAATCTTTCCATCACGGTGTACTGTTGCTTTTAAATGCTCTGATAATGCATTAACACAACTTACACCAACACCATGTAAACCACCTGAAACCTTATAAGAATCTTTATCAAACTTACCTCCTGCACCAATTTTAGTCATTACAACTTCTAATGCAGAGATTCCTTCTTTTTTATGAATATCTACAGGAATACCACGTCCATCATCTTCTGTTGTAATCGAGTTGTCCTCGTTAATAGTTACCGTAATATTGTTACAGTGTCCTGCTAAAGCCTCGTCAATCGAGTTATCTACAACCTCATAAACTAAGTGGTGCAAACCACGTACTCCAACGTCTCCAATATACATTGAAGGACGCATACGTACGTGCTCCATTCCTTCTAATGCCTGAATACTGTCTGCGGAATACTGTTTTTTATTTTCTTCGCTCATATATCGAATTATTAATTATTTCTTGTTTAATTATTTCCTTTAAAAAGAAAGCCATATACATAAAAAAAGACGCTTTAGCGTCTCTTATGAGTACAAACAAATATACGAAATAAAAGCCCTTTTTCAAGCATTTTTATCTACTTAGAGTTAAAATTATCAACAATTGTTAAAAACCTAAAAGCGTCTTAAAAGCGCTAAAAAGCATCTTAAAATTGATTTTTGTTGTTTTTTATATTTCAGTTTTTAGCAAAAAACAAAAAATCCCGCAAAAGCGAGGTTTTGAGGTCTAAATTTTTATCTAATTTGTACAATAGTAAAGTAACTATCTATGATATTATCTGAAAGATTTACAGTAGCTCCTAAATTAGAAAATACCTGAAAAGTAATAGTGTCTCCTGTATTTAATTGTAATAAAGCCTCTGCTTTTCTTACTGGTGGCGTTACTGGTAAATTTAACAAAAGTGTTTCTGGTATTGTTACCAAGGTTAAATTTAATTCTGGAAAAACTACATTTACTGTAATATTACTAAAGTTTTCTCTTGCTTCTACAACTCCGTTTTTTAATATACAAACACCATAGTTTGTTGATGCTGTAATAGACGCAGATGCGTTTATTTGAACTTTTACTTCATAAATACCATTTTGTTTAGCTGTAAATGTATTGGTCGTAACATCAAACTCATCATTTAAATCAAAACTTTCTGAATCAAAAGGAATATCTGTATAAGTTGAAGATAAATTTAAAGTTGAAGATGTAGCATTTGTAAAACCGCCTTTTACCGCAGTTTTTAATACAGCAGAAATTATTTCTTTGGACGGAATTGATTTTACAATTTCATTCGAAGTAACTAAAACTGAGTCTTTAGAAACTAATGCAACAGTAGCAACATCGGTTTCTTCTATAATATCTCTAACGCGTAAATTACCATTTACGTCAAGACTTGCTGTTGGACTGGTTGTATTTATTCCAACTTGTGAGTAACTTAAATTGAATATCAATAAAAGTGTGATTAATAGCTTAAAATTATACATAACAGATTTATTTAAAAATCTTAGGGAATACCTAAAATAAGAAAAAAACAAATCTTAAGCAATAAAATTAAACACTTTATCGAGTTGTAATAAAATTCATTCTATTAAAGTAAAGAAAATCTTATAAATAAAAAATTCCCACGTTTGTGGGAATTTACAGTAATTAATCAATATTATTTTAAGATATAAAATAATTTAATATGCTGAGTTATGAACGTTTGCAATTGCTCTTCCTGATGGCTCATTCATTTTTTTAAATGCTTCGTCCCATTCTAAAGCTGTTGCTGTGCTACAAGCCACACTTGCTTCTTGCGGTACACTTAATGCTGCTGCATCACTTGGGAAGTGCTCTTCAAAAATTGAACGGTAGTAAAACTCTTCTTTGTTTTGTGGCGTTTGGATAGGGAAACGGTATTTTGCATTTTCCATTTGTTCATCCGAAACTTCTTTATTTACAATTTCTTTTAAAGTATCTATCCAGCTATAACCTACACCATCACTAAATTGCTCTTTTTGTCTCCAAGCAACGCTTTCTGGTAACATATCTTCAAATGCTTTACGGATAATCCATTTCTCCATACGCTCTCCGTTAATCATTTTGTCTTGTGGGTTTAAACTCATGGCTACGTCCATAAATTCTTTATCCAAAAAAGGTACACGACCTTCAATTCCCCAAGCAGCTAAACTTTTGTTTGCTCGTAAACAATCGTACATATGTAGTTTATCGATTTTACGTACTGTTTCTTCATGAAATTCTTTTGCGTTTGGCGCTTTATGAAAGTATAAATAACCTCCAAAAATTTCGTCTGCTCCTTCTCCTGAAAGTACCATTTTGATTCCCATAGATTTAATAACTCTAGCCATTAAATACATTGGTGTTGAAGAACGTATAGTGGTAATATCATAAGTTTCTATGTTATAAATCACATCTTTAATAGCATCTAAACCTTCTTGAATTGTGAATTTAATTTCATGATGAACAGTACCAATATGATCTGCCACTTTTTGTGCTGCCGCTAAATCTGGCGAACCTTCTAAACCAACAGAAAAACTATGTAATTGCGGATACCAAGCTGCTTGCTTATCATCACTTTCTACTCGTAATTGCGCATATTTTTTTGCAATTGCAGATGTTACAGAACTATCTAATCCACCAGATAACAATACACCGTATGGTACATCACTCATTAACTGTCTTTTTACAGCAGCTTCTAATGCTTCTTTTACTTTTGCAATACTGGTTTCGTTGTCTTTTACATTATCGTACTCTCTCCAATCTCTTTTCCACCATTTAACAAACTCGCCATCTTTACTTGACATGTAGTGACCTGGAGGAAATAATTCAATTTTAGTACAAATACCTTCTAATGCTTTTAGTTCTGAAGCTACATAAAAAGTTCCGTTTTGATCCCAACCTATGTATAATGGAATAATTCCCATGTGGTCTCTTGCAATAAAATATTCGTCTTTTTCGGTGTCGTAAATAGCAAAACCGAAAATTCCGTTCATTTCATCTACAAAATCAACACCTTTTTCTTGATAAAGCGCTAAAATGACTTCGCAATCACTTTGAGTTTGAAAATCGTATTCACCTTCAAATTGCTTACGTAACTCTCTGTGGTTATAAATTTCTCCGTTAGCCGCCAAAACTAATTTTTTATCTGGGCTAAATAAAGGTTGCTTACCAGAAGCTGGATCTACAATAGCAAGACGCTCGTGCGCCATAATAGCCTTATCGTCACTGTAAATACCTGACCAATCTGGTCCACGGTGACGAATAGTTTTTGACATTTCTAATATTTGAGGTCTTAAATCTTCACTTTTCTGTTTTAAATCGAAAGCACATACTATTCCACACATAATCTTATATTTTAAATCGTTTGTTACTAATTGATATAGCAAATATGAATTTAATGTTTCATTATTAAAACAATAAACAGTATTACGCTTACATTTTAAAACAAATAATTATAATATTGATTAAAATTGAAATCTAAGAATAGTAAAATATCAAATTTTAGTTGAAATATGTGAGTTTAACCATTTAAACCTTTAAATGCCCCCAATTTTCGCCAGTTTTTATTCGGTGCAATTGCATCTCTGAAACGCCAAACTGCTTTGCTAAGATTTTTAAACGTGTACGTCTATTAGGATCTAACAGTTTTTTCTTAAGTCGTAGTGCTTGAGTTTCCGTCAGTTTAGAGTATTTAATAACGTTGTTTTTGGCAATAAATTCTGGGTTTTTGAATTGGTGAAGTTCTTTTTCTCTTTTAGTTGCCCATTTTAAGTTTTCAACTTTATTATTCGATTTATCATAATTTAAATGAATAACAAACTTGGCATCTTCTGGTTTTTTTAAAAAATGCTGAGCCACTATTTTATGAGTATATCTAGACGTTTTTGTTCCTTTTTTTTTAACAACAGGAACAGTATTATACCCATTTATAGAATATTGTTTTTCTATTAAAATATCTTTACCGTCGACCACCTTTATTAGTCTTCCGTAGTTGGATATTTTAAATGTCATGTTTTCGGAGATATCATCGTCAAAGACAACATCTTTCCACTTTTCATTGTAGTAATTTCTAATCATATTGTATCACATTTACACACTTAATAATATACACTATGATTAATAGCTTGATGCTAATTTACTAAATTTAAGGGATATTTAGGTATTTATGAGTTTGTAAAGAGACTTTCCACTTAGGGTTAGCCATCACGTAATCAACTATTAAAGGTATCATTTTATCACGCTTACTCCACTCTGGTTGCATGTACAAAATGCAGTTATCATTGACTTTAGCCGCTTGTTCTTCTGCAAATTTAAAGTCGTCTTTATTATAAATTATCACTTTAAGTTCGTCTGCTTTATCGTAAACTTTTTGTGTAGGTAATTTCATCTTTTTTGGAGATAAGCATATCCAATCCCACTCGCCTGTTAACTCATAAGCACCAGAAGTTTCTATATGAATTTTACAACCTTCAGCTTTTAATTGCTTGGTAAGTTCGGTCATATCCCAAGTTAAAGGTTCTCCACCAGTAACAACAACTGTATCGCTGTATTTTTTAGCATTAGCAACAATTGTTTCTGTTTTAGTTGGTGGATGCAAATCTGCTATCCAACTTTCTTTAACATCACACCAATGACAACCTACATCACAACCGCCAATACGCACAAAATATGCAGCAGTTCCTTTATGGTATCCTTCACCTTGAATGGTATAAAACTCTTCCATTAAAGGCAACATTAACCCTTTGTTTACTAAGTCTTGAATCTCTTGCTTCATAGCTTGCAAAGATAGAGTTATCTATTGAAACTATTGAATATTTAAACCTGAAAGTTGTTAAAGAATTAACCTAAGATTATTATTTTTACCTAAATTTTTTTAAAATGAGTAGACAAGACGACTTTTTTAACCACATCACCGAAGGTAACACCTGCAAAGGAGATTATATTACCCTTGGTTCTGCCATGTTAGATGGTGAAACATTAACAAACGCATACGTAAATGTACCTTTAAAAACTATGAATAGACATGGGTTAATAGCTGGTGCTACTGGTACAGGAAAAACAAAAACACTTCAAGTTTTAGCTGAAAATTTAAGCGAAAAAGGTGTACCTGTTTTGTTAATGGATATTAAAGGTGACTTAAGCGGTATTGCCCAACCAAGCCCTGGTCATGTTAAGATTGACGAACGTATGGAAAAAATAGGTCTAGCTTTTGAACCAAAAAGTTTTCCTGTTGAAATAATGAGTCTTTCTGAACAAAATGGAGTAAGACTTCGTGCTACGATTAGCGAGTTTGGTCCAGTACTAATTTCAAGGATTTTAGACTTAACCGAAACGCAAGCTGGTATTGTTGCTGTTATTTTTAAATATTGTGATGATAACAAACTACCACTACTAGATTTAAAAGATTTTAAAAAGATTTTGCAATATGCTACCGATGAAGGTAAAGACGAATTTAAAGAAGCCTACGGAAGAATAAGCACAGCGTCTACAGGTGCAATTCTTAGAAAAATAATAGAAATAGAGCAACAAGGCGGCGATTTGTTTTTCGGCGAAAAGAGTTTTGATGTAGAAGATCTAGTACGCACAACACGTGATGGTCGTGGTTATATCAATATTATTAGGTTAACAGATATACAAGATAGACCTAAATTATTTTCAACATTTATGTTAAGTCTATTGGCAGAAATCTATGAGACTTTTCCTGAAAAAGGAGATGCAGATAGACCTGAATTAATTATGTTTATAGATGAAGCGCATTTAATTTTTGACCAAGCCTCCAAAGCCTTATTAAACCAAATTGAAAGTATTGTAAAACTAATACGTAGTAAAGGTATTGGTATTTATTTTGTAACTCAAAACCCAACCGATGTTCCAGAAGGTGTTTTAAGTCAGTTAGGTTTAAAAATTCAACATGCTTTACGCGCGTTTACTGCAAAAGACAGAAAAGCTATCAAGTTAACAGCTCAAAACTATCCAGATACAGATTATTACGATACCGCCGAAGTATTAACCGCTTTAGGAACAGGTGAAGCGCTAGTTTCTGCTTTAAACGAAAAAGGAAGACCAACACCTTTAGCTGCAATCATGATGCGTGCACCAATGAGTAGAATGGACGTTTTAACAGATACCGAATTAAAAAATCTGTTAGACGATTCTAAATTAGTTTTAAAATATAACGAAACTATAGATAGAGAAAGCGCATATGAAATGCTTAACGAGAAAATTGAAAAAGCAGAAATAGCTAAAGCAAAAGAAGAAGCAAGAGAAGAAAAAGAAAAAGCGTCTAAAAAAACCTCAACCAGAAAAAGTACAAGACAAAATCCAATTATAAAGGTATTAACCAGCGCAACTTTTATTAGAGCTGCATTTGGCATACTTAAAAAAGTAATAAAATAAATTTTTAAAGATTATATGAAAAAAACAATATTAGCCCTAAGTACCATTGCTATTTTAGCAACGTCTTGTAAAAATGATGCAGATTCTTTTTTAGTTAAAGAACAAAATATAGGTATGCTTACAGACAGCACGCAAGTAAAAGATTTAGATATCATTTTTGCTAAAGATTCAATAGTAAAACCTATTGCTGGTGATGAATTTGCAGGTTCTGTAAACACTATAGAAGTTTATGAAAAAGGCGGCAAACACTTACTATCTATTACACCAAAACAAGCTTTAGATAGCACTTCTACTATTTCAATTGTAAAATTTAAAGATCCAAGATATAAAACTGAAAAAGGTGTTAACAGCTTAAGTACTTTTGAAGATATAGAAAAAAATTACACCATTTCTAAAATTCAAAATTCATTTAAAAGCGCTTCTGTTTTTGTAAAAGGAAGCAAAATGATGTTTCTATTTGATAAAAATGATTTGCCTGCAGAATTTAAATTTGACATCACAAAAACTATAGAACCTGCAAACATACCAAGCAAAGCAAAAATTAAACATTTTATGATTGGTTGGTAATGTTTAAACTTTAAATCATGAGTGTTATCGAGTTTAAAAATTCTAAAAAGAAAAAAGCAAATCTTATTGCTGCTGTTTTATGGATCATTTACTCTATTGCCATGTTTTATTATGACAGTAAAAACTCTATATGGTATAAATATCTCGGTATTCCATTAGTTATCTTTTATGTTTTAGCATATTTTTTAGACAAAGGAATAATCTATCAAATAGATAACAACATAATTAAAACTAAAGGTCTTTTCAGCAAATCTTTTGATTTAAATGATTTGAAAAGAATTAACAGAAACCAACACGGAATACGATTAATTTCTGATCAACAAAATGATTTTAGAATAGAAAAATCTTTTCTTACAATTGAAGATTACAACGCTCTAGAAAGCATATTGAAAACCTATGAAAAAGTTACTGAATAATGAAAAAATACACCATACAAAATAGTCCATTTGTTGTTCCAACGACTGACGGAAAACTAATAGAAGAACATTTTGGGCAAGCTACAGATGAAAATAAAGATATTAGCATTGCACATATGATTGCACCTGCTGGTTGGTCAGAACCTTTTCAAACACCAGAATTCGATGAATTTACGTATATTATAAAAGGTAAAAAGCAATTTATTATTGAAGATGAAACCGTAGTTTTAGAAGCTGGACAATCTATTAAAATTGAAAGAAACACAAGAGTACAATACTCTAACCCTTTTACGGTAGCTTGTGAGTATATTTCTATCTGCACACCAGCATTTTCAATGGATTTAGTGCACAGAGAAGACTAATAAAAATGAAAAAAATATTCAAAAAAGCTTTGCCAAAAATAATTGGCACATCGCTAAACACCATAAGTCATGTAGCACCAAAATACGCTAGTACAAAAGCATTAAATTTATTTGCTACGCCACGTAAAGGTCGTTTAAACCAAAAGCATAAAGACTTTTTAGACAAAGCAGAACAATCTACTTTAAAGTATCAAGATTATACCATTCAAACCTATCGATGGAAAGGAGAAAAACAAACCATTTTATTAGCGCATGGTTGGGAAAGTAATACTTACCGTTGGAAATCTTTAATCAATAAATTACACCAAAACGGACATAATATTATTGCGTTAGATGCTCCAGCACATGGGCAATCAAGTGGTACGCAATTTAACGCTATTTTGTATTCAGAGTTTATTAATGTTGTTGCCTCTCATTATCAACCAACTGTTATTGTTGGTCATTCGGTTGGCGGTATGGCTACGGTATTTTTTCAGTATAAATATCAATTAAAAAGTATTGAAAAACTGGTATTACTTGGCGCGCCTTCAGAGTTTACCAAAATTTTCAAAAATTACGTCAATATGCTAAGTTATAATCGTAAAATTGAAAATGGATTAAACCGATTAGTAGTTGATAAATACGATAATGAACCTGCATTTTTTTCTTCAGCTAATTTTTCAAAAGATATTGAAGCCGAAGGATTAATTATTCATGATAAATCTGACAAAATTATAGATTATGACGAAGCTGAATTAATTGCAAAACATTATAAAAATTCAACTTTAAAAACTACCGAAGGTTTTGGTCATAGCTTAAAACATGATAGCATTGACGACGAAATTTTAAACTTTATAAACAGCTAATTTTGGAAGAACAATTAACAAGACTTAATAAATACCTTAGCGAAGCTGGTTACTGCTCTCGTCGTGAAGCAGACAAACTTATTGATGCTGGTCGTGTAACAATCAATGGTGTTGTGCCAGAAATGGGTACAAAAGTAGCCCCAAATGATATTGTTGCTGTAGATGGTGAGGTTATCAAAAATAACAAAGACAGTTTTGTTTATTTAGCATTTAATAAACCTGTTGGTATTGTTTGTACTACAGATACCAGAGTTGAAAAAGACAATATTATAGACTTTATTAATTATCCTAAACGTATCTTCCCTATTGGTCGTTTGGACAAACCTAGTGAAGGGTTAATTTTTTTAACTGATGATGGAGACATTGTTAACAAAATTCTTCGCGCTAGCAACAATCACGAAAAAGAATATGTGGTTACCGTAGACAAACCTATTTCTCAAACATTTATAAACCGAATGTCAAACGGAATACCTTTAGAAGAATTAGGTAAAACCACAAAAAAATGCAAGGTTAAAAAGTTAGACAGTCATACTTTCAATATTATTTTAACGCAAGGATTAAATCGTCAAATTAGACGTATGTGCGAGTATTTAGGTTACGAAGTACAAACCCTAAAACGTGTTAGAATAATGAACATAAAACTAGATGTCCCTGTTGGAAAGTATAGAGAATTCACTAAAGAAGAAATCAAAACTTTAAACACACTTTTAGAAGATTCAACTAAAACATTTCAAGCAAAACAATCTAGAAACAGACGCAAAAATTAATTTAGTTTTTCTTCTTTTTTAAAAAGAAAAAAGGCAGGTAAATTAACATAAAAGCTGGCACTAAAAGCAACTGCACTTTAATAATATAATAAGGCCAATCTCCTAGGTAATCTAACACAGATCCTGAGATTGGTTTTTCATTTAAATAAGAATAATTTGCTTCTAAAAGATAGTTTACAACCATTAAAACAATCATATAAAGTTGTAATACTAAAAAGGATTTAAAAACGCTTTTTAGTTTTGGTTTCATCTTTAAAACTACTATTGCGTAACTAATAATTATTAGTAACCCTAAGTGAACAATCCAATATCTAAAATAATCAAAAGATGGGAAACCAACTTCTATATCTGGTGTGATAACACCTTGCGATGTTCCTAAAATTATCCAAAATAACAAAATCTCAAACAACCAGTATTTTCTTGATGTTGTAAAAACAAAAATGAACAACGCCATAAAACTGCACAAAAACAAAGGTAAATCTGCAGTAATATTATAATCCTCAAAACCTATTTGGTACAGATGAAATATTAGCATAAAACCAGATACAAAAACACCTAAATATTTAAATATTTTATACTGAACAGTTTCTTCTTGATTCAAAGAAAACCTGATTAGCAAAATAGTTAAAATTATAGCTAAAGCGATTGGTAGAAGATGCTCAAAACTTCCAAATAAGACACGTTGAGATAAAAGCATAAAAAAACCTGAATTGAATTCAGGTTTTAAAAATAGACATTTATTTTTTATTAAGATTTTGCTTTTCTGTGACGGTCTCTTGCTAATAATGTATTTTTAAGTAGCATTGCAATTGTCATTGGACCAACGCCGCCAGGAACCGGTGTAATAAAACTTGCTTTTTTACTAACGTGTTCATAATCTACATCTCCTGTAATTACGTAGCCTTTTGGATGAGTTTCATCAGGAACACGTGTAATACCTACATCAATGATTACAGCGTCATCTTTGACCATTTCGGCTTTTAAAAAGTTTGGCACACCTAATGCCGAAATAATAATATCTGCTTGGCTTGTAATTTGAGTAATGTTTTTGGTATGACTATGTGTAAGGGTTACAGTTGAATTACCAGGAAAACCTTTACGTCCCATTAAAATACTCATAGGTCTTCCCACAATATGAGAACGACCGATAATTACGGTATGTTTTCCGTCTGTTTTTACATTGTAACGCTCTAACAACTCTAAAATACCAAAAGGTGTAGCTGGAATAAAGGTAGACATGTCTAAAGCCATTTTTCCGAAGTTTTCAGGATGAAAACCATCTACATCTTTGTTAGGATTTACCGCCATTAAAACCTTTTGTGTATCTATTTGATCTGGTAAAGGTAATTGAATGATAAACCCATCAATATCTTCATTCTTATTAAGCTCGTCTATTTTATCTAAAAGCTCTACTTCACTAGTTGTGCTAGATAAACGTACCATTGTAGACTCAAAACCAACACGTTCACAAGCTCTTACTTTACTTCCTACGTAAGTTAAACTTGCGCCGTCGTTACCAACAATAACTGCTGCTAAATGTGGCACTTTTTCGCCATTAGCTTTCATTTTGTCAACTTCAGCTTTTATTTCGTCTTTAATGTCGTTACTAACTTTTTTACCGTCTAGAATTGTCATTTTTTAAAGGATTAATTGGGTTGGTCAATAAATGGTTTATAAACAAAAAAACATGAGGTTACCTCATGTTTTTCATAGCTTGCATCATGCGTTTTCCGCCGCCACCTTGCATCATTTTCATCATTTTGCTCATTTGGTCAAACTGTTTTAATAACTGGTTAACCTCTTGCACAGATGTACCAGAACCTTTTCCGATACGTTTCTTTCTACTTGCATTTATAATTGAAGGATTGGCTCTTTCTTTTGGAGTCATAGAGTGAATTATTGCTTCTATACCTTTAAAAGCATCATCATCTATATCTATATTTTTCATCATTTTTCCAGCTCCTGGTATCATTCCGATAAGGTCTTTCATGTTACCCATCTTTTTGATTTGCTGGATTTGCTTTAAGAAATCGTCAAAACCAAATTGGTTTTTAGCGATTTTCTTCTGTAATTTTCTTGCTTCTTGCTCGTCAAACTGCTCTTGCGCTCTTTCTACTAAAGACACAACGTCTCCCATCCCAAGAATACGATCTGCCATACGTGAAGGATAGAATACATCTATCGCTTCCATTTTTTCACCTGTACCAATAAACTTGATTGGTTTATTTACTACAGATTTAATAGAAATTGCAGCTCCACCACGTGTATCACCATCTAATTTGGTTAAGATTACACCATCAAAATTTAAGACATCGTTGAAGGCTTTTGCTGTATTTACAGCATCTTGACCAGTCATAGAGTCTACAACAAAAAGTGTTTCTTGTGGTTGGATGGCTTTGTGAATGTTAGAGATTTCGGTCATCATTGCTTCATCTACAGCCAAACGACCAGCGGTATCTATAATAACCACATTGTGTCCATTTGCTTTAGCGTGTGCAATACCTGCTTGTGCAATTGCTACAGGATCTGTATTTCCTTTATCACTATAAACATCTACCTTTATTTGGTCACCAACGACATGTAATTGGTCTACCGCTGCAGGACGATACACATCACAAGCTACTAATAAAGGTTTTTTTGTTTTTTTGTTTTTTAAGTAGTTAGCCAGTTTACCAGAAAAAGTTGTTTTACCAGAACCTTGTAAACCTGACATTAAAATTACTGTTGGCGTACCAGACATATTAATACCTTCTGCATCACCTCCCATAAGTTCAGTTAATTCGTCTTTAACGATTTTAACCATTAACTGTCCTGGTTGTAATGTAGTTAATACGTCTTGACCAAGCGCTTTTTCTTTTACTGTTTTAGTAAAATCTTTAGCAATTTTATAGTTAACATCGGCATCTAAAAGCGCACGTCTTACTTCTTTTAAAGTCTCTGCAACGTTTACTTCTGTAATACTACCATGACCTTTTAATACGTGTAACGCTTTATCTAACTTTTCACTTAAATTATTAAACATAATTTTCCTATTTTTTTAAGAAGCACAAAAATAGGAATTTGTAGCGTATTTGTAAAGTCTTAATGAGATTAAATTGAATAAAAAAAGACTGCCTTTTTAAGACAGTCTTTAATATAATTTCTAATTTGGATTTACATTTTTTCAATAACAAAAACAAATTCGTTGTTATTATCATCGTTAACATGATGCAATTCTAGTCTATTACTATTAACTTCTGTAATATACCAATCGTCATCCATTTGCCAGTAAGGAAAAATCCCTAAGTAGTTAATTACGTACCTTAAATTACTGTTTTCGTCTCTAACCACTTCGCCTTGTAAATTAGTTATAGTACCTGCATTGTTTGCTTGAATGTTTGCTCCTGCAGAAAAATTAAAAGTTATCCCTGAGTAATCTGATGTGTTATCTACGCCTTCCATAGTAGAGTATGTAATTTGCCAAACACCATCATATAACCAGTTTTGTATCTGATCAACATCTCCATCTGTGGTGTTATTACATTCTTTTTCTAACTTTAAAGTCGTACCATCTGCAGAGAAAATAATATAATTATCAGTAATGCTTGTTACTGTATAGTAGCCACCTAACCCTGAAGATGTACCTTGCATTGCAAATAACACTACTAATTGATCGCTAGCTGTATTTTCTGCAGACAAACTTCCGTAGTTAATAGTTTCTCCTTCTACTGCATAAACAAATTCATTTTCATTAAAAGTGAATGTTTGTCCAGCATACGTACTTGTTTGATCTACACCTGAATTGATATAGCTAAACACTGTCCAATCACACTCGGTAATTTCAGTAAATAAATCTGTTTCTGAATAACATGGTAATTGTTCTAAAACCATAGTTTCGTTATTACCATTAATAAATTCTAATCGATCAGAATCACAATCTATTACCTTCCAGTAATCTGAAATAGCCTGAATATTAGGACCTGAAATGTTAGCCAATTCTAAAACAATATCTCCTGCTACATCTGTTACATTCCAAAATCCTGTATATGAATTACCATCACTTGTATCTGTTATTGCGATGTCTCCGTTGTCTTCAAAAGTTAAATTGAAGTTTAATAAGTTGTCACTTCCGTTAAGGTTTACAACATTCCACACACAAGTTTGCAAATATGAATTAACATCTGATATAGAGCAGTTTAAACTACAATCCTCTAGGATTAAATTAATTTCAAATACTTCAAAATTTCCATTACTTAATAACTCTGCTCTAACATAAATAGTCTCTGGTGATGATGTATTTGTATAAGCTTCTGGATTTGGTAACGCATTAACACCTGTTTCAGCATCCATCAATGACATATGATAAGTTAAATAAAACGTTGATGGATCTGCACAGTTAGAAAAAGCTACAGTTAAATCAAAAACTTCAAATCCGTCTAAGTTTTCATCACACTTAACAATCTCTGCATCAAAAGTTCCGAAACAATCAAAATTATTATTGTTTGCTGTGCAGTCTTGCTCTATTTGCATTGTGATTTGACCGTTATCTAAGTTATATTCGTCATCATCATCACAATTAACAATTGTCCAATCTCCTGCTAAATCTTCCCAATCTGTTGTAAAAGTTAAAGTTATAACTGCGCCATCTTGAGCTACAGACCAAGTACCGTCGTGAATTGCATTACTATTTTCATCTAAAACAGTAAATTCATAATTCACATTAAAGTCTATATAATAATCGCTAAATAAGTTAGAATTATCATAATCTGAAATATCCCATAAGCACTCTTTTAGGTTTAGTTCAATATTTTCTTCTGTACAGTCATCATCATCGTCATTCCAGTCGTAATCATCATCTTCATCACAAGTTCCATCAGCATCACTAATAGCAACTTCTAGTTCTTGATTACTATTAACCACAACCGTTTCTCCGCTAGCAGTTACTAAACTTACCGGAAAGTCTAAACTAGCTAAAATTGGTCCATCTAAATCTTCTAAGAAATCATACAAAGCTTCATCATCGTTGATAGTAACTGTATCAATCACCTGAAAGTCTGTATTATAAATTGAAAAAGACACAGGATACACAAAGTCGATACATTCTATATCATCATCATCTTCATTTTCTCCAACACAATCATCAATTAATTCTTCTAATTGTTGTTGGCTAGTAATTATAATTTCTGTGTAATCATTTAAAATTACTGTAATAGGAAACGTGATATCTACCGCATCATCATCATTTGTAAAAGCATCTAAAATATTTTCTAGTTGGCTATAATCTGCAACACTTTGTATAGTAATTGTAATACCATTAGCTGTTACTGTTACCGGCAAAACCACTTCTAAACAGTTAGCATAGTCAATAATATTATCTACAGACCCATCATTAGTTGCCATTCTTGACATTAAATTGGCAGCTACTGAGTCTCCTTCTATAATATCATTATTTGAAGGATTAATAATTTCAGTTTCTTCGTTCTGACAAGACATCATTAGCATTAGCACTAAAAATGGCAAGTACACTAAGTTTTTTAATTTAAAAAAGTTAATGGTTGATTTCATAATTGTTGTTTTTTGTTATTGAAATTTTCTTTTTCAAAGCCTGTTTTTCCCACGCTTCATTTATAAAACAGATATGTTTAAAAAATTCCTACCTTGTTTTTCTAAAAAAATTATTTCTAATTTGTAAAAACTAATGATTAGCCAACCTAATGCCTGAAAATTTACATAAAAATATCTGTGAACAATCCTTGTTTGAAGCCTTCTTTAAGCAGCACTCTAAAAACTTACATAATTTTTTGTATTACAAATTTGGTGAGCGATTAAATCCGCAAGACAAAATGCAAGAAGCCTTTATCAAGTTATGGGAAAACTGTAAAAAGGTAACACCAAGTAAAGCCAAAAGTTATGTATATACTATAGCCAACAACTTAATGCTTAACGAAGTTGCGCATCAAAAAGTAGTTTTAAAGCATCAAAAAATAAAACCACAAGAACATAGCAATGAAAGTCCTGAGTTTTTAATGGAAGAAAATCAATACCGAAAAAAACTTGAAAATGCTATAGCAAATCTTACCGAAGCAGAACGTGTTGCTTTTTTAATGAATCGTACCGAAGGAAAACGTTTTAAAGAAATTGCACAAATATTAGACATTAGCACAAAAGCTGTAGAAAAACGTATTTATGGTGCTTTAAAAAAATTGAGAAAAGAAATAGAAGAAATTTAAATTAATAGGTAGGAATTTTAAAAACTAACTTGTTATATAGTTGAAGTGACAATTATGGAAAAAGAATATTTAATAAAAAAATGGTTAGACAATAGCTTAACTCCAGAAGAGTTAGAAGCTTTTAAAGCGCTTGAAGATTATGAAGCGCTTACCAAATTATCTAACTACACTAAAGGTTTTAAAGCTCCTGAATATAATGAAGATGAAGCTTTAAAAACGGTATTGCATCAAATAGAAACAAAAAAACAGAGCAAAACAAATTGGCTACAACCAGTGTTAAAAATTGCTTCTATTTTAGTGCTATGTTTTGGCGCCTATTATTATACCACAACTTTAGACACTACATTTACAACAGATTTTTCTGAAAAAATCTCTGTAGAGCTACCAGATCATTCCAAAGTAGATTTAAATGCTTTATCAAGTATAACATTTAATAAAAGCGACTGGAAAAATAACAGAAATGTATCCCTTAAAGGTGAAGCTTTTTTTGATGTTGAAAAAGGAAGCTCCTTTAACGTAAATACTCCAAACGGAATAGTAACCGTTTTGGGTACTGAGTTTAATGTAAAACAACGTGACAACTTTTTTGAAGTAACTTGTTACGAAGGTTTAGTACAAGTCACTTATAAAAATAACAAGTCTAAAATCAAACCAGGCGAGTCGTTTTTAGTATTAAACGATTTAGTTATTAATAACCAAACCGTTTACAGTCAACCACAATGGTTAACAAACACAAGTGCATTTAAAAGTTTACCTTTAAAAGAAGTTATTGCCGAATTAGAAAGACAATACAATGTTAAAGTAGAAACTAAAAATATTAATACCGACTTATTATTTACTGGTAGATTTACACATAACAATTTAGATACAGCCCTAAAATCTATAACACAACCTTTGCAACTAACTTACACTAAAACTAACCAAACTATAATTTTAGAACGTGAGTAAAACGTTAAAAACTTCGCTTTTTTTATTACTATTTTTTTTGTGCGCGTTTAGTGGTTTTTCTCAAAACCAAAAACGACCACTTACAGAGGTTTTGTCTTTAATTGAAGCAAAGCATAACGTTAGTTTTTCATACGCAGATAAAGACGTAAAACATATTTTAATAGACGTTTCTACAGAAAAATCTTTAGACAGTATTTTAGATGAAATTTCCTTAAAAACCAACCTTCAGTTTAACAAAATAGACCAGCAATATTACACTATCGTTAAACAAACTGAAAGTGATAGTTTTTCACTTCAACATTTAGAAGAAGTTATAATTACAGATTATTTAACTTCTGGTATCTATAAAAATAACACAGGAAGCATCAGTATAAAACCAGAACAGTTTGGTATTTTACCCGGTTTGATAGAAGCCGATGTTTTACAAACCATACAAGCTTTACCTGGTGTTTTAAGTGTTGATGAAACCGTATCAAATATTAATGTTAGAGGTGGCACACACGACCAAAATTTATTTTTATACGATGGAATAAAAATGTATCAATCTGGTCATTTTTTTGGATTGATTTCGGCTTTTAATCCGCAATTAACGCACAAGATTTCTGTGATAAAAAATGGAACTAGTGCAAAATATGGCGACGGTATATCAAGCATTGTTGATATGCAACTTTCTGACAAAATAAGCTCTGACAGCAATATTGGCTTAGGACTTAATTTGATTAGTGCAGATGGGTATGCTAAAGTTCCGTTAGGTAAAAAGACAGAAATTCAAGTTGCAGCAAGACGATCTGTAACAGATATTTTAGACACTCCAACTTACAACAATTATTTTGATCGTGTTTTTCAGGATACCGATTTAACTAACACAGAAGATGCTGCAGTTTCTAAAAATGAACATTTTTACTTTTATGATACTGCTATAAAATTTCTTTATGATTTAAGTGAAAAAGATAAAATAAGATTCAACTTTTTAAATATTTATAACGCATTAGATTACAATGAAGAAGCTACAATTAACACAACTAACGAAGCTTCTAATAGTCAATTAAAACAGCATAATATTGCATCTGGAATAACTTACGAGCGACAATGGAATACTAAGCTAAACACTTTTGCTCAAATCTATTATTCTAATTACGATTTGGATGCAACTAACTTTGATATTTTAAATAATCAACGTCTCATTCAGGAAAACGAAGTTGTTGATGGCGGCTTAAAGTTACACGCCAATTACTACTTAAGTCCAACTCTTAATATTAATGGAGGTTTTCAATTTACCGAGGTTGGTATTAGTAACCTAGAAGATGTTAATAATCCTGTGTTTAGAAGTTATATTAAACGTGTTATTAGAACATATTCTGGTTTTGCCGAAGCACAATTTCAATCTAAAAACAAAAACACTTCGGTTAGATTAGGAATTAGAAATAACTATTTTAAAAAATTTAATTTACACCTTGTTGAACCAAGATTACATATTAATCAACGCTTTTTAAATTACTTTAGTGCAGAACTTTCAGCAGAATATAAAAGTCAAAGTACTACCCAAATAATTGATCTTCAAAAAGACTTTTTAGGGATAGAAAAACGTCGTTGGGTTTTGGCTAATAATACTACAATTCCTGTTGTAAAAAGTAAACAAGCAAGCTTTGGTTTATCTTATAATAAAAATAAATTACTAATTACTGCAGAAGCTTACATCAAAAAAGTTAATGGTATAACAACACGTAGCCAAGGTTTTCAAAACCAATATCAGTTTGTAAATGCTATTGGAAATTATGAGATTAAAGGTGTTGATATTTTAATAAACAAACAGTTTCAAAAATTTGGTACATGGTTAAGCTATAGCTACTCTAAAAATGATTACACTTTTGAGGATTTAAATGGCGGAGCATCTTTCCCTAACAACTTTGACATTACTCATGTTATTGATTTTGCAGGTACTTTTACTTTGGATGATTTAAAATTAGCTTTAGGATTAAATTGGCATTCTGGACGACCTTTTACAACACCAAATTACGAAGACTCAAATAATAATACTATCATTTATCAATCGCCAAATAATAGTCGTTTAGATGATTATTTAAGAACAGATTTTTCGGCAACATATCAGTTTAACTTAGGAAAAAACAAAGCTATTTTAGGTGCTTCAATCTGGAATCTTTTAAACCAAAAAAACACAATTAATACTTACTATGCTATTAATGATGGTGAAATTTCTAAAATTGAAAATCAATCTTTAGGAATAACGCCAAATGTGAGTTTTAAGTTTAGATTTTAGGTTTATTCTAAAGCATTTTTTACTACCTTAGTTGAATAGATTGATCCATCAAAATTTAATAAATGACTGAAGACACAAAACCTATAGACGACTATTTAGACAATCATTACATCCATAAAAGTAATTGGTTAAGGGCTGCAGTACTTGGTGCTAATGACGGTATCTTATCTACCGCCAGTCTAGCTATTGGTGTAGCAACTGCAAGCCACTTAAGAGAGCCTATTATACTTGCTACAGTTGCAGGATTAGTCGCTGGTGCATTATCTATGGCAGCAGGAGAATACGTGTCTGTAAGCTCGCAAACCGATATTGAAAAAGCCGATATTGAACGTGAAAAACAAGAGCTTGAAGACATGCCCGAAATTGAATTACAACGTCTAGCCGATATATATGAAGAAAGAGGTCTAAAGAAAGAGACAGCTATGTTAGTTGCTAAAGAACTTACTGAACACGATGCTTTAGGCGCACACATAAGAGACGAATTGGGTATAAACGAAATTAGTCAAGCTAATCCAATACAAGCTGCCATAGCTTCTGGATCTGCTTTTACTTTTGGCGGTGCTTTACCGCTTTTAGTTACTTTGTTTTTACCCATTAAACACATGGAATATTATTTATACGGATTTTCTATTTTATTTTTAATATTACTAGGTGCAATAGCTGCAAAAACTGGTGGTTCAAATATTTTCAAAGCTGTTATTAGAATTACCTTTTGGGGTACTGTAGCCATGGGATTAACCGCATTAGTAGGTTATTTATTTGGCGTAAGTGTATAGTGTATAATGACATCCTAATAAATAAAAAAAACACCTAAAATTTAGGTGTTTTTTTATTATATAAGTTTTAAAAAGGAATATATTAATCACGAATTAATGGCATTGTACTACAACGTAGCAAGCCTTCTTGTTTTGCTATTTCGGCGTAAGGCACTTCTTCAACAGTAAAACCATTTTCTCTAAGCCAAGTATTTAAACGCGTGAAGTTTTGTTCAGAAATAATAACGTTTTCAGAAATAGAAAAAATATTACTATTCATATTATACATTTCTTCTTTGGTTATAATAAAGCAGTTGTCTTTACCAAAGTAATTAAGTAGCCATTCAAATTCGGTTTCATCTCTAAATCCTTCTTTGTGTAAGATTGCTTTATCGGTTCCTATAGGTTGAAAACAACAATCTAAATGCAATGCATTATCGTAAGGATTGGTTTGTGATTTATTTAAATCGAAACTCTTTACTTTTTTATGAGGAAATTTTTCTTTGATGTAATCTACACCTGCTTGATTGGTTCTAGCAACAATATAATCTGAATAATCTTCACCTCTGTAAGTGCCGATAAAAATATAATCGTTCCAAAGCATTACATCTCCTCCTTCTATATGAGCTTCTTCTGGAGGACGAATTAATTTATTAGGATCTATTTGATCTATGACATATTGTATCGCTTCTAATTCGTTTTCACGATCAGGAAGAATATTTGCTTTTACAAACACATCATCTATTACAAAAGCTATATCTCTTGCAAAAATCTGATTACAATTTTCTATTAATTCTGGTCTATAAACCTTAACATCATACTTTTCAAAAACTTTAGCTACAGCTTCCATTTCTTTTACCATATCTTTTTCTATTGGATATGTACCAGCTTTAATATGTTCTAAAGATTTTGGATCGTAAGCCTCTTCTATTTTGGGAGTTGGACCATTACTTTTTGCGGTTCCTAAAACTACAGCCCGAAGCCGAGATGTTTCGTTTTTTACATTTAATTTTAGCATAAAGTAAATATATAAAAAAGCTTCATAACATAATTATGAAGCTTGTTTTTTTGAAGTTATTTTAGGTCTATCTTTCGTTGATAGATTTAAATTCTCTGAGGTTTTCACCAATGTAAATTTGTCTTGGACGACCAATTGGTTCTTTACGTAAGCGCATTTCTCTCCACTGTGCAATCCAACCTGGTAAACGTCCTAAAGCAAACATTACTGTAAACATTTCTACAGGAATACCCATTGCTCTGTAAATAATTCCTGAATAGAAATCTACGTTTGGATATAATTTACGTTGTACAAAGTAATCATCACTTAATGCTTCTGAAGCTAATCCTTTAGCTATATCTAATACTGGATCTTCAACGCCTAAATCTCCTAATACTTCATCTGCAGCTTTTTTGATAATTTTTGCACGTGGATCAAAGTTTTTATACACACGGTGACCGAAGCCCATTAAACGGAAAGGATCTTCTTTATCCTTAGCTTTAGCCATGTACTTTTTTGTATCTCCACCATCTTCTTTAATTGCTTCAAGCATTTCTAAAACTGCTTGGTTTGCTCCACCGTGAAGTGGTCCCCAAAGTGCAGAAATACCAGCCGATAAAGATGCAAATAAACCTGCATGAGAAGAACCTACTATTCTTACAGTTGAAGTAGAACAGTTTTGCTCGTGATCTGCATGTAATATTAATAATTTATCCAATGCATTTACTAAGATTTCACTTTGCTCATAGTCGTGATTTGGTTTTTCAAACATCATTTTTAAGATGTTTTCTACATAACCTAACTTATCGCTTCCGTAGTTAAGAGGTAAACCTTGTTTTTTACGCATTGTCCAAGCTACAAGAACAGGAAACTTACCTAATATCTTAACAATAGCTTTGTACATATCTTCTTCTGAATTCACATTTACAGAAGAAGGATTAAAAGCTGTTAAAGCACTGGTTAAAGATGCTAAAACACCCATTGGATGTGCTGACTTAGGGAAAGCGTCTAATATTTTCTTTACATCATCATCTACTACAGACTCGTTTTTAATATCTGTATGAAACTTGTCTAATTGTTCTTTAGTTGGTAATTCTCCAAAGATCAATAAATAAGCAACCTCTAAAAAGTCTGCTTTTTCAGCTAAATCTTCAATAGCATAACCTCTATATCTTAATACACCTTCTTCCCCATTTAAAAAAGTAATAGCACTTTCACAAGACCCTGTGTTTTTATAACCTGGATCTATAGTTGTAACGCCACCAGTTACACTTCTAAGTGATTTAATATCTATTCCTATTTCATTTTCTGTACCTACGATTAATGGAAATTCGTGTTTTTCGCCATTAACCTCTAGAATTGCTGTATTTGACATATATTTGATTTGTATAATTTAGTTTGAATAAGTGCTGTAAAAGTACGAAATGTAAGCCGATTTTTAAAGCGTATTAACATGGATTTTGCTATATTGATATAGTTATTTGCTATCAAAAAAAAAACTCTCATCGTTTTGATGAGAGTTTTTGAATAATTTTATATATAAAAAGTAATTATCTATTTACTTTAAAAGCTTTTTCTTTTGGATAATAAGCTACATCTCCTAATTCTTCTTCTATACGAAGTAATTGGTTGTATTTAGCCATACGATCACTACGTGATGCAGATCCTGTTTTTATTTGTCCACAGTTTAATGCCACAGCTAAATCTGCAATAGTATTATCTTCAGTTTCTCCTGATCTGTGAGACATAACCGAAGTATATCCCGCATTATGAGCCATGTTTACTGCTGCAATAGTTTCAGTTAAAGTACCAATTTGGTTTACTTTAATTAAAATTGAATTAGCTATATCTTGGTCAATTCCTCTAGATAAACGCTCTACGTTGGTTACATATAAATCATCACCAACTAATTGTACTTTATCTCCGATTTTTTCGGTTAAGTATTTCCAACCTTCCCAATCGTTTTCATCCATACCATCCTCAATAGAAATAATTGGATATTTACTTGCTAATTCTGCTAAGTAATCTGCTTGCTCTTGACTAGTTCTTACGACACCTTTATCGCCTTCAAATTTTGTGTAATCGTATTTTCCGTCTACATAAAATTCTGCAGAAGCACAATCTAAAGCAATCATTACATCATCACCTAAGTTATATCCTGCATTTTTAACTGCTTTTGCAATTGTATCAAGTGCATCTTCTGTACCATCTAAAGTTGGTGCAAAACCACCTTCGTCACCTACAGCTGTACTTAAATCTCTATCGTGTAATACTTTTTTAAGATTATGGAAAATTTCTGTTCCCATTTGCAATGCATGTGAAAAGTTTTTTGCTTTTACAGGCATTACCATAAACTCTTGAAATGCAATTGGAGCGTCACTATGTGAACCTCCGTTAATGATATTCATCATTGGAACAGGTAAAGTATTTGCACTTACACCACCAACGTATCTATAAAGAGGCATACCTAACTCTGCTGCTGCTGCTTTTGCAACTGCTAAAGACACACCTAAAATAGCATTAGCACCTAATTTAGATTTATTTGGTGTACCATCTATTTTACACATTAATGTGTCAATATAGTTTTGTTCAAAAACGTTAACACCAAGCAATTCTTCAGCTAAAATATTATTAACATTATCTACTGCTTTGGTTACACCTTTACCCATATATTTATCGCCACCATCTCTAAGCTCTACCGCTTCATGTTCTCCAGTTGAAGCACCAGAAGGAACTGCTGCTCTTCCTAAAAATCCATTTTCAGTTTCTACATCAACTTCCACTGTTGGGTTTCCTCTGGAATCAAAAATTTGTCTTGCGTGAACATTGATTATAACACTCATATTTTTAATTTTTAGTTATTTATAGTCAAATTTACGGCTAAAATCTCACTATAAATAGCTTTAAAGTAAGAAATACATAAAATTTAATCTATATCGTTTTAGTAAAAGAAAAAAGGCAACGAAATTTAAAATTCATTGCCTTTTTATTATTAGTTTGATTTGATATTTTCTATGAATTGATCAAAAAGATAAGTTGAGTCGTTTGGACCTGGACTTGCTTCTGGATGATACTGTACAGAGAATACATTTTTGGATTTCATTTTTAAACCAGCAACAGTATTATCGTTAAGATGTACGTGTGTGATTTCTAAATCTGGATGTGCTTCTGCTTCTTCTCTATTTACCGCAAACCCGTGGTTTTGAGATGTTATTTCACCTTTACCAGTTTCTAAGTTCATGATTGGGTGATTTATACCTCTATGTCCGTGGTGCATTTTGTAAGTAGAAATTCCGTTAGCTAAAGCGATAACTTGGTGACCTAAACAAATTCCAAATAAAGGGAGATTTTTATCTATAATTTGTTTTGCTACTTCAATAGCTCCTTTTAAAGGTTCTGGATCACCAGGTCCATTTGATAAAAAATAGCCATCAGGATTCCAATCACTCATATCTTTAAAAGTACTATCAAAAGGGAAGACTTTTATATATGCGCCACGTGTTGCTAAATTACGAAGGATGTTCTTTTTTATTCCTATATCTAATGCAGCTATCTTTATAGGAGCATTTTCATCTCCTACATAATATGCTTCTTTAGTTGATACTTTAGAGGCAAGTTCTAAACCATTCATTGATGGTACTTTTGCTAATTGCTCTTTTAAACCTTCAACATTATCAACTTCAGTAGAAATAACTGCATTCATCGCTCCGTTTTCACGTATGTACGTAACTAATGCGCGTGTATCTACATCAGAAATTGCTAAAAGATTGTGTTTGTTTAAAAAATCTTCTAATGATCCATCTGCTTTTACTCGGGAAAAATCATAACTAAAGTTACGACAAATTAATCCTGATATTTTAATTGAGTCAGATTCAACTTCTTCATCATTAACTCCATAATTACCAATATGCGCATTGGTTGTTACCATTAATTGTCCATAGTAAGACGGATCTGTAAATATTTCTTGATAACCAGTCATGCCGGTATTAAAACATACTTCTCCAAAAGCAGTGCCTTCTTTGCCTACTGCTTTTCCATGAAAAATTGTTCCGTCTTCTAATAAGATAAGTGCTTTTTTAAGTTTTTGATATTTCATTGTAATAATAAAGGTTTCACAAAATTGCATAAAAAAAAGGATAATCTAAAATAGATTATCCTTTATATGTTAAATGCTTATTAACATTTATTCTTCTTCGTTAGTTGCTGTGTTATCAACTTTAGCTGCAGCTGGTTTAGAACCACCACGTCTACTTCTTCTTGTTGATTTTTTAGGCTTATTACCAGCGTTATAGATTTCGTTATAATCTACTAACTCGATCATAGCCATATCAGCGTTATCTCCTAAACGATTACCTAATTTGATAATACGTGTATATCCACCTGGCCTGTCTCCTACTTTAGTTGCTACTTCTCTAAATAATTCTGTAACAGCCTCTTTTTGTCTTAATCGACTAAAAACGATACGTCTATTATGAGTAGTATCTTCTTTAGCTTTAGTAATCATTGGCTCTACAAAAACTTTTAAAGCTTTTGCTTTAGCAACAGTAGTGTTGATACGCTTGTGCTCTATTAAAGAACAAGCCATGTTAGCTAACATAGATTTTCTATGTGCTGTTTTTCTACCTAAGTGGTTTATTTTTTTTCCGTGTCTCATGACATTTTTGTTTTAACCATCATCTTGCTCTACCCTTTTTGAGGAGCAAAATATGAAGTGTTAGTCTTTATCTAATTTGTATTTTGAAAGATCCATACCGAAGTTAAGACCTTTAACATTAACAAGCTCTTCAAGCTCTGTTAAAGATTTTTTACCAAAGTTACGGAACTTCATTAAATCATTTTTATTGAAAGATACCAAGTCACCTAAAGTATCTACTTCTGCAGCTTTTAAACAGTTAAGAGCACGAACAGATAAATCCATATCTACTAACTTAGTTTTAAGCAACTGTCTCATATGAAGCGATTCTTCATCATAAGTTTCAGTTTGAGCTATCTCATCAGCTTCTAAAGTAATTCTCTCGTCTGAGAATAACATAAAGTGGTGAATTAACGTTTTAGCTGCTTCTGTTAAAGCATCTTGTGGATTTATAGAACCATCTGTTTGAATCTCGAAAACTAACTTTTCATAATCAGTTTTTTGCTCTACACGATAATTTTCAATGCTGTATTTAACATTTTTAATTGGTGTATAAATCGAATCTGTAAAAATTGTTCCTATAGGAGCTGTAGCTTTTTTGTTTTCTTCAGCAGGAACATAACCTCTACCTTTTTCGATAGTGATTTCCATGTTAATATTTACTTTTGGATCTAAGTTACAGATTACTTGATCTGCGTTTAATACTTGAAATCCTGAAATAAATTTTTGAAAATCTCCAGCAACGATTTGTTCTTGTCCAGAAATTGAAATTGAAACAGACTCATTATCTACATCTTCTATTTGACGCTTAAAACGAACTTGTTTTAAGTTTAAGATAATTTCTGTTACGTCTTCAACAACACCTGGTATTGTAGAAAATTCGTGATCTACACCTTCTATTCTAACTGATGTTATTGCAAAACCTTCTAAAGATGAAAGTAAAACTCTACGTAAAGCATTACCAACTGTTAAACCATAACCTGGTTCTAATGGTCTGAATTCGAATTTACCTTCGAAATCAGTAGAATCAATCATGATTACTTTATCAGGTTTTTGAAAATTAAATACTGCCATATTGTTCTTCGTTTTAATTGTTATTTAGTTGCGCGGTTTATAAGTTTGAAGAGATACGAATAAACCCTTTGGCTAAATACCAATGTTAATTTATTATTTAGAGTATAATTCGACGATGAATTGCTCGTTAATATTTTCTGGTATTTGAATTCTTGCTGGTACAGATACAAAAGTTCCTTCTTTTTTCTCTGTATTCCAAGTAATCCATTCAAATACATTACTTGAATTTGAAAGTGATCTTTCTATAGCTTCAAGTGATTTAGATTTTTCTCTTACTGCAACAACATCTCCTGCTTTTAATTGGTATGAAGGAATATTTACTACTTCACCATTAACAGTAATATGTCTGTGAGAAACTAATTGTCTTGCTCCTCTTCTTGAAGGAGAGATACCCATTCTAAATACAACGTTATCTAATCTAGACTCACACAATTGTAATAAAACTTCACCTGTAATTCCAGGTGCTGCTGTTGCTCTTTTAAACATGTTTCTGAATTGCTTTTCTAAAATACCATAAGTATATTTAGCTTTTTGCTTTTCCATTAATTGGATTGCATATTCAGATTTTTTACCACGTCTTTTGTTTGCTCCATGTTGTCCTGGAGGGTAATTTCTTTTTTCGAAAGCTTTATCGTCTCCGAAGATAGCTTCGCCAAATTTACGAGCTATTTTAGTTTTAGGACCAGTATATCTTGCCATTTTTAAATTAATTAAAGAGTGATTATGAATTAAGGTCTTAATCTTATCCTTCGATAATCGTTAATCTCTTGTTATACTTGTTTATTAAATTTTTCAGTTTGCAAATTTATGCAAAAAATTAATACCATCTGTAAAACAGATGATATTAATTTTATAATGTATTTTAATGACGTAAAAGGTTTTACGTTATTAAACTCTTCTTCTTTTAGGAGGACGACATCCGTTGTGTGGTAATGGAGTAACATCTACGATTTCGGTTACTTCGATACCTGCATTGTGAATAGAACGGATAGCAGATTCTCTACCATTACCAGGACCTTTCACATAAACTTTCACCTTTTTTAAACCAGCCTCTTTAGCTACACCTGAAGCATCTTCTGCTGCTAATTGCGCTGCATAAGGAGTATTTTTTTTAGATCCTCTAAAGCCCATCTTACCTGCAGATGACCATGAAATTACGTCACCTTTTTTGTTTGTAAGTGAGATAATGATGTTGTTAAAAGAAGCTGTGATGTGTGCTTCTCCTACAGCATCAATAATAACTTTACGTTTTTTTGTACTTTTAGCGTTTGTCTTTGCCATATTATTATTGTTCTTTGTTTTTAGTTAATAGTCGCTAGAATCCTAAACCTTTTATAATTTCAAACAGATTCCTTCCAACGTCTAAATACTAAAGACCAAATTGTTTATTAGCTTGCTTTTTTCTTGTTAGCAACTGTTTTTCTTCTACCTTTTCTAGTTCTAGAGTTGTTTTTAGTACGTTGTCCTCTTAAAGGAAGACCTGCTCTATGACGTATACCTCTGTAACATCCTATATCCATTAATCGCTTAATGTTTAATTGAGTTTCAGAACGTAATTCACCTTCAATAGTATAGTTACCAACAGCATCACGGATTGCTCCGATTTGATCATCTGTCCAGTCTTGTACTTTGATGCTTTCGTCTACTTTAGCAGCTGCTAAAATTTCTTTTGCTCTACTTTTACCTACTCCGTAGATATAAGTTAAAGAGATTACTCCTCTTTTCTGTTTTGGTATGTCTACTCCTGCAATTCTTGCCATAATTACCCTTGTCTTTGTTTGAATCTAGGATTCTTTTTATTAATGACGTAAAGTCTACCTTTTCTGCGCACTATTTTACAATCTGCGCTTCTTTTTTTAATTGATGCTCTTACTTTCATCGTATTTAGTATCTATAAGTTATACGAGCCTTAGTTAAATCGTAAGGACTCATTTCTAATTTTACTTTATCTCCTGGTAAAAGTTTAATGTAATGCATACGCATTTTACCAGAAATATGCGCAGTCACAATGTGACCATTTTCTAATTCTACTCGGAACATAGCATTAGATAATGCTTCTATAATTGTTCCGTCTTGTTCTATTGCTGCTTGTTTTGCCATGTTAAAAATATTAAGCTACTGCTTTTCTGTTTTTACCTGTTTTCATCAAGCCATCGTAATGTCTATTTAACAAGTAAGAGTTTACTTGTTGCATAGTATCGATTGCAACTCCAACCATAATTAATAATGATGTACCTCCAAAAAATAATGCCCATCCTTGTTGTACACCCATTAACTTAACTATAAATGCTGGGAACACAGCTATTAAAGCTAAGAATATTGAACCTGGTAACGTTATTTGAGACATTATCTTGTCTAGGTACTCTGATGTTTCTGATCCTGGACGAATACCTGGTATAAAACCACCGCTTCGTTTTAAATCATCAGCCATTTTGTTTGTAGGTACTGTAATTGCAGTATAAAAATATGTGAATATAATTATTAATAATGCAAATACTAAATTGTACCAAAAACCAAATATATCAGAGAAATTTGTTTGTAGCCACAAACCTGCTGATGTATCTTCTAAGAAAGAAGATTTACCAATAAGACCTGGAACAAACATAATTGCTTGAGCAAAAATGATAGGCATTACACCTGAAGCGTTAAGCTTTAATGGAATGTATTGTCTTGATCCAAATACATTCTTTTCATAACCACCAGATGCTGTTCTTCTTGCATATTGTACAGCAATTTTACGTACAGCCATTACTAATAAGATTGACAATAAAATGATAGCAAACCAAATAACAACTTCAAATAAAATCATCATTACGTTATTACCATCTTGTAATCTTGATGCTGCATTTTGTAAAAATGCTTTAGGTAAGGTAGCAATAATACCAACCATAATTAATAATGAAATACCATTACCAATTCCTTTGTCAGTAATTTTTTCTCCTAACCACATTGCAAAAATTGTACCTGTAACTAAGATTACTATAGAAGAAACATAAAACATTCCTCCTTGTCCTAATAAAAATGCTGAATTTGGAATACCAAACACTGGACCTAAACTAGCTAAATAACCTGGTGCTTGTACTAAACATATAGCAATAGTTAGCCATCTTGTTATTTGCGTTATTTTCTTTTGTCCACTTGCACCTTCTTTTTGTAGCTTTTGTAAGTAAGGAATAGCTATTCCCATTAATTGAACCACAATAGAGGCTGAAATGTAAGGCATGATTCCTAGAGCAAAAACTGAAGCATTAGCAAAAGCTCCACCAGTAAAGGCATTTAATAATCCAAATAAACCTTCACTAGTTTCAGTTTGTAAGTTAGATAACTGAGCAGCATCTATACCTGGTAATACCACTTGTGCTCCAAATCTATAAACTAATAACAGACCAACAGTAACGATGATTCTGTTTCTTAGTTCTTCGATTTTCCAAACATTTTTTAATGTCTCTATAAATTTCATGCGTCTATAATTCTTATAAAGTTACAGCTTCTCCTCCTGCAGCTTCGATAGCAGCTTTAGCAGTAGCAGTAAATTTATGAGCTGTTACGTTTAACTTTGATTTTAATTCACCTCTTCCTAAGATTTTAACTAATTCGTTTTTACCAACTAGTCCTAAACTTACAAGTGTTTCAAAATCTAAAGTATCCTTAATTTTCTTATCGTCAACTAATTGTTGAATGGTATCAAGGTTAACACCTTGGTACTCTTTACGATTTATGTTAGTAAAGCCAAACTTAGGTACTCTACGTTGGATTGGCATTTGCCCTCCTTCGAAACCTACTTTTTTAGAGTATCCTGATCTAGACTTAGCTCCTTTGTGACCACGTGTTGCAGTACCACCTTTACCAGAACCTTGACCTCTACCTACTCTTTTCCCTTGACCTTTAACTGAACCTTCTGCAGGTTTTAAATTACTTAAATCCATTTTTCAGTATTATTATTTAATTTCTTCTACAGAAACTAAGTGATTTACTTTTGCTACCATTCCTAAGATATTAGGAGTAGCCTCGTGCTCTACAACTTGCCCAATCTTTTTAAGACCTAGAGCTTCTAAAGTTCTCTTTTGTCTTTGAGTTCTATTGATTGCGCTTTTAACTTTTGTTACTTTTATCTTAGACATTTCTGTTTTGATTATCCGTTAAAAACTTTTTCTAAAGAGATTCCTCTTTCTCGAGCAATCGATTGTGGGTCTCTTAATTGTAATAAAGCATCAAAAGTAGCTTTTACTACATTATGTGGGTTTGATGATCCTTGAGACTTAGATAATACATCGTGTACACCTACTGCTTCTAAAACTGTTCTTACAGCTCCACCAGCAATTACTCCTGTACCAGGAGCTGCAGGTATGATGTTTACTCTTGCTCCACCATATTTACCTTTTTGTTCGTGAGGTAATGTACTTTTTGATAAAGGTATACGTACTAAGTTTTTCTTAGCATCTTCTATTGCTTTTGCGATTGCACTTGCAACATCTTTTGATTTACCTAAACCATGACCTACAACACCTGATTCATCACCAACCACTACGATTGCTGAAAATCCAAATGCTCTACCTCCTTTGGTTACTTTAGTAACTCTTTGTACACCAACTAAACGATCTTTAAGATCTAATCCACTTGGTTTTACTAACTCTGCGCTTTTGTATTTTTGATACATAATTTCTTAGAATTTAAGTCCTCCTTCTCTAGCTCCTTCAGCTAATGATTTTACTCTTCCGTGATATAAATAACCACCTCTATCAAAAGAAATAGTTTCAACACCAGCCTTTAAGGCTTTTTCAGCGATAGACTTACCTACTAATGCAGCTACTTCTACTTTATTACCTTTTGAAGAACTAATATCTTTATCTCTTGAAGATGATGCTACGATTGTTTTACCTGTAACGTCATCTACTATTTGAGCATAAATTTCTTTATTACTTCTGAAAACAGATAATCTAGGTCTTGCTTCTGTACCAGAAACAACCTTACGGATTCTGTTTTTTATTCTTAATCTTCTTTGTGATTTTGTTAACGCCATAACTAAATTATTATGCTGATTTACCAGCTTTTCTTCTTAATTCTTCTCCAACAAACTTAATACCTTTTCCTTTGTATGGTTCAGGTTTTCTAAATCCTCTGATTTTAGCAGCAACTTGTCCTACTAATTGTTTATCAAAAGATGAAAGTTTAATGATTGGATTTTTACCTTTTTCAGAAACTGTTTCAACTTTAATTTCTGGTGCTAAACTCATCACTATGTTATGTGAAAAACCTAAGGCTAATTCTAAAATATTACCTTGGTTACTTGCTCTATATCCAACTCCGACTAATTCTAATTCTTTAGTCCAACCTTTAGATACTCCTTCAATCATGTTATTGATTAAAGAACGGTATAAACCGTGCTTAGCTTTATGTTGTTTAGTTTCTGCAGAACGTGTTACTAATACGTTTCCTTCTTCTACTTTTACACCTACAGTATCAAAATCTTGAGATAACTCTCCTAATTTTCCTTTTACTGTAATTGTGTTTTCTTGTACTGTTACAGTTACTCCTTCTGGAATGGCAACTGGACTATTTCCTATTCTTGACATTTTCTTTCTGGATTTTTAATTAGTAAACGTAACATAAAACTTCGCCTCCAACATTCTCTCTTTGGGCTTGCTTACCTGTCATTACTCCGTGAGAAGTAGAAACAATTGCAATACCTAAACCATTAAGAATTCTTGGCATTTCTTTAGAACCTGAATACTTACGTAAACCAGGTTTACTAATTCTTTGAATTTTTCTAATTACTGGTTCTTTTGTCTCTTTGTTGTACTTAAGAGCTATTTTAATAGTTCCTTGTACTGAAGAATCATCAAATTTATAACTTAAAATATATCCTTGATCGAATAAGATTTTAGTTATATCCTTTTTTAAATTTGAAGCAGGAATTTCAACTACTCTGTGATTAGCACGCACTGCGTTTCTAATTCTAGTTAAATAATCTGCTATTGGATCTGTATACATATGTATTAATTTGCGGACTTGGTTTTTGCACTATTGCAAACCTTAATCCAATTTATAATAATTTTACCAACTTGCTTTTTTAACACCTGGTATTAAACCTTTGTTTGCCATTTCTCTAAACATTACACGAGAGATTCCAAAGGTACGCATGTATCCTTTTGGTCTTCCTGTAAGTTTACATCTATTGTGCATACGAACCGGAGAGGCATTTTTAGGTAACTTTTGTAATGCTTCGTAGTCTCCAGCTTCTTTTAAAGCTTTACGTTTTTCAGCATATTTAGCTACTGCTTTTGCTCTTTTAACCTCACGGGCTTTCATTGATTCTTTAGCCATAATTTAGTTTTTTTGAAAAGGCAATCCTAATTCTGTTAATAATGATTTTGCTTCTTTATCAGTTTCAGCAGAAGTTACAAATGTAATATCCATTCCGTCAATTTTATTAACTTTATCGATATTTATTTCTGGAAATATAATTTGTTCTGTAACTCCTAAGTTGTAGTTACCTCTTCCGTCAAAACCTGTAGCTTTAATTCCGTTAAAATCTCTTACACGTGGTAACGCTGTAGTGATTAAACGATCTAAAAACTCATACATTCTTTCTCCACGTAAAGTTACTTTTGCTCCAATTGGCATACCTTTACGTAATTTGAAAGACGCAACATCTTTTTTAGACATAGTAGAAACTGCTTTTTGACCTGTAATTGTAGTTAATTCTTCAACTGCATGGTCAACTAACTTTTTATCTGCTACTGCTGCACCTACACCTCTAGAAAGTACTATTTTTTCTAGTTTTGGTACTTGCATAACATTACTATATCCAAATTCTTCTGTAAGAGCTGCAATTACTCTGCTTTTATACTCTTCTTTTAGTCTCGGTGAATATCCCATAACTATAATACTTCATTAGATTTTTTAGAAAATCTTACTTTTTTATCACCTTCCATTCTATAACCTACTCTTGTTGTTTCTCCTTTTGAAGTTAACAATGATAAGTTAGAAATGTTGATTGGTGCTTCTTTTTCTACAATACCGCCTTGAGGGTTTTGTGCACTTGGCTTAGTATGTTTCTTCACCATGTTTACACCTTCTACTATAGCTTTGTTTTTGTCGATAAATACTTTTTGTACTGTACCTTCAGATCCTTTGTGATCTCCAGCTATAACTTTTACGGTATCTCCTGTTTTAATTTTAAGCTTTGCCATCTTATTTATCAATTAAAGCACCTCTGGTGCTAATGATACAATTTTCATGAATTGTTTTTCACGAAGTTCTCTAGCTACCGGTCCAAATACACGTGTACCTCTCATCTCACCCGATGGGTTTAATAAAACGCAAGCGTTGTCATCAAATCTAATATAAGATCCGTCTGGACGTCTAACTTCTTTTTTGGTACGAACAACTACTGCTGTAGAAACAGCCCCTTTTTTAACGTTTCCGTTAGGAGTTGCATCTTTTACTGAAACGACAATTTTGTCACCTACAGAAGCATATCTTCTTTTAGTACCACCTAGAACACGTATTGTTAATACTTCTTTTGCTCCAGTGTTGTCTGCTACTTTTAATCTTGATTCTTGTTGTACCATAATTACTTCGCTCTTTCAATTATTTCAACTAATCTCCAACATTTAGATTTACTTAAAGGTCTTGTTTCCATGATCTTTACAGTATCACCAATGTTACAATCGTTTGTCTCGTCGTGTGCTACGTATTTTTTAGTCTTTAATACGAACTTTCCGTACATTGGGTGTTTTACTTTTTTAACCTCAGAAACCACGATTGATTTCTGCATTTTGTTACTAGTAACTACACCTATACGCTCTTTTCTTAAATTTCTATTTTCCATCTTTTAGCAGAATTATTTTAAATCTCTTTTAGTTAATTCCGTAGCTATTCTAGCAACATCACGTCTTATTGAACGTAATTGAATAGGATTCTCTAAAGGAGAGACTGCATGAGCCATTTTTAAATCTACATAGCTCTTTTTTGTTTCACTAAGTTTCTCTTGTAACTCAGCTACAGATAATTCTTTAATTTCTGACTGTTTCATAATATTAATTAATTATGCTTCGTAATCTCTAGCGATTACAAACTTAGTTTTTACTGGTAATTTTTGAGCTGCAAGTCTTAATGCTTCTTTAGCAACGTCTAAAGGCACACCTCCAACTTCAAATAAGATTCTTCCTGGTTTAACAACAGCCGCCCAATATTCTACAGCACCTTTACCTTTACCCATACGTACTTCAAGAGGTTTCTTTGTAATAGGCTTGTCTGGAAATATTTTAATCCATAATTGCCCTTCTCTTTTCATGTAACGAGTAGCTGCAATACGAGCTGCTTCAATTTGACGTGAAGTTAGAAAGTTAGAATCTAATGATTTTATTCCAAAAGTACCGTTTGATAATTGGTGCCCTCTTCCAGAGTTACCTTTCATACGTCCCTTTTGTTGTTTTCTAAATTTTGTTCTTTTAGGCTGTAACATTTTTTCTGTGCTTTAAAAAATTACTTTCTACGACGTGTTTTGTTTTCTCTCTTTCCACCACGTCCACCTTTTCCTTGCTTCTTAGATAATCCAACAAGAGGAGAAAGCTCTCTTTTTCCATATACTTCACCTTTCATGATCCATACCTTAACACCTAATCTACCATAAGTAGTGTGTGCTTCTACTAAAGCATAGTCAATATCGGCTCTAAAAGTTGATAAAGGAATACGTCCTTCTTTATAGTGTTCTGAACGTGCCATTTCAGCTCCGTTTAAACGACCACTAATTTGAACTTTAATTCCTTCAGCATTCATACGCATTGTTGCAGCAATAGCCATTTTAATAGCACGTCTGTAAGAAATACGATTTTCTATCTGACGAGCAATACTTGACGCAACTAAAAACGCATCTAGTTCAGGTCTTTTAATTTCAAAGATATTAATCTGAACTTCTTTTCCTGTAATTTTCTTAAGCTCTTCTTTTAACTTGTCTACCTCTTGTCCACCTTTACCGATAATAATACCAGGTCTAGCAGTAGTGATAGTAACGGTTACAAGTTTAAGAGTTCTTTCGATAATTACTCTTGACACACTAGCTTTAGATAAACGAGCATAAACATACTTTCTTATCTTATCGTCTTCGGCAAGTTTATCACCATAATCGTTTCCTCCGTACCAGTTAGATTCCCATCCTCTGATAATTCCTAAGCGATTTCCGATTGGATTTGTTTTTTGTCCCATATCTATCTTAGCTTTGTGTATTATTGTTTGCTCCTACTACGATTGTTACGTGGTTTGAGCGTTTTCTTATTCTGTGTGCACGTCCTTGAGGAGCTGGTCTTAATCTTTTTAACATAGATCCACCATCAACTCTTATCTCTTGAACAAAAAGTTCAGCATCTTCTATACTAGCATCCTCATTTTTTGCTTGCCAGTTAGCTATCGCAGATAATAATAATTTCTCTAAACGATTTGAAGCTTCTTTTTGGCTAAACTTTAAAATATTAAGTGCTTTCTCTACGCGTTCACCTCTAACTAAATCAGCAACTAAACGCATTTTTCTTGGTGACGTAGGACAGTTATTAAGTTTTGCAAAAGCTACTTGCTTTTTTGCATCCTTAATAGCGTCTGCCATTTGTTTTTTACGACTTCCCATAGCTTACTTCTTTCCTTTATTTTTAGCACCAGCGTGACCTCTAAATGATCTTGTTGGTGAAAATTCTCCTAATTTATGCCCAACCATGTTTTCTGTAACATAAACTGGAACAAACTGACGACCGTTGTGTACTGCAATTGTTTGACCTACAAAATCTGGAGTAATCATACTAGCTCTTGACCAAGTTTTGATTACAGTTTTTTTGTTAGCTTCAACATTAGCAGCTACTTTCTTCTCTAATTTATAATGAACGTAAGGTCCTTTTTTTAATGATCTTGCCATGTCTTATTATTTCTTTCTACGTTCTACAATATATTTGTTACTTGCTTTTGTCTTAGAACGGGTTCTGTAACCTTTAGCTGGCACACCGTTTCTAGAACGTGGATGTCCTCCTGAAGACCTTCCTTCACCACCTCCCATTGGGTGATCAACTGGGTTCATTACTACAGGTCTTGTTCTTGGACGTCTTCCTAACCATCTGCTACGTCCTGCTTTACCAGAAACTAATAATTGATGATCAGAGTTAGATACAGCTCCTATTGTAGCCATACAAGTAGACAAGATTAATCTAGTTTCACCTGAAGGTAATTTGATTGTTACAAACTTACCATCTTTTGCCATTAATTGTGCAAAAGCACCAGCACTACGAGCCATAACAGCTCCTTGACCAGGTCTTAACTCTACACAAGAAATAATTGTTCCTAAAGGAATATTTGCTAATGGCATTGCATTTCCTATTTCAGGAGATACAGTTTCACCAGAAACAACAGTTTGCCCAACTTTTAATCCGTTTTGAGCAATGATATATGCTTTTTCACCATCTTGATAGTTTAATAAAGCGATAAATGCTGTTCTGTTTGGATCGTATTGAATCGAAGCAACTTCTGCAGGAACACCTACTTTAGTTCTTTTAAAGTCGATAATACGATATCTTCTTTTATGACCACCACCTTTGTAGCGCATAGTCATACGTCCTTGACTGTTTCTACCACCTGATCTTTTTTTCGGAGCTAATAAGCTTTTTTCCGGCTTGTCAGTAGTAACGGCGTCAAACCCGTTTACTACTCTAAATCGCTGACCTGGTGTGATTGGTTTTAATTTTCTTACTGACATTTGTCTTTAATTACATGTTAGTGTATAAATCAATCATTTCACCTTCCGCCAGTTGTACAATTGCTTTTTTCTTAGCATTTGTTTTACCATGTTGAATACCAGTCTTTGTATACTTAGTATTTCTATCTGGACGGACATTTATAGTACGAACTTTTTCTACAGAAACTCCATAAGCAGCTTCTACTGCTTTTTTGATTTCTACCTTGTTCGCCTTAGTGTTCACGAAGAAACTGTAACAGTTGTTTACTTCACTGTTAGCAGTAGCTTTTTCTGTGATAATAGGTTTAATTAAGATACTCATTTTGTTTCTTATTTACTTAAGTTCGACTCAATTCCTTCTAAAGAACCCTCTAAAAGGATAACTTGATTTGCATTTAGTATTTTATAAGTGTTTAATTCTGAAGTAGTTACAACTTCAGACCCTTTTAAATTACGTGACGACAAATATACATTATTATTTGACGCACCCAACACAAACAACGATTTTTTGTCTTGTAGGTTTAATGCGTTTAAGATTGCTGTAAAGTTTTTAGTCTTTGGAGCATCAAAATTAAAGTCTTCTAAAACTATAATTGAATTCTCATTTGCCTTAATACTTAATGCAGACTTACGTGCTAAACGCTTTAAGTTTTTATTTAATTTAAAAGAGTAGTTTCTTGGTCTTGGTCCGAACATACGTCCTCCTCCTTTAAACACTCCTGATTTTATACTACCAGCTCTGGCAGTACCAGTACCCTTTTGCTTTTTAATTTTGCGAGTACTTCCTGCAATTTCTGCTCTTTCTTTAGATTTGTGCGTTCCTTGTCTTTGATTAGCTAGGTATTGCTTTACATCTAAATAAACAGCATGATTGTTAGGTTCTATAGCAAAAACACCATCAGAAAGGTCTGCCTTTCTTCCTGTTTCTTTTCCGTTTATATCTAAAACTGCTACTTTCATTACTTTCTGATAATTACATAAGCGTTTTTGTGTCCAGGTACACAACCTTTAACAACAAGTAAGTTCTTTTCTGGAACTACTTTTAAAACTCTTAAATTTTCAACTTTAATTGAGTCTCCACCCATACGACCTGCCATACGCATTCCTTTGAATACTCTTGCAGGGTATGATGCAGCACCAATAGATCCTGGTGCTCTTAAACGGTTGTGTTGACCGTGAGTAGCTTGTCCTACTCCGCCAAAACCATGACGTTTAACAACTCCTTGAAATCCTTTACCTTTTGATGTTCCTGAAACATCAACAAATTCACCTTCTACAAAGTGTTCTACAGTGATTGCATCACCTAATTTGTACTCCTCGTCAAAACCTTTGAATTCGACTAACTTGCGTTTTACAGAAGTACCTGCTTTTTTAGCGTGACCTAAGTCTGCTTTTGTAGCACTTTTTTCTGTCGCGTCATCGAAACCTAATTGTACAGCGTTGTAGCCATCAACTTCTTCAGTTCTGACTTGGGTAACGATACATGGTCCAGCTTCGATTACTGTACATGGAATGTTTTTTCCATTTTCATCAAAGATGCTGGTCATACCGATCTTTTTTCCAATTAACCCAGACATATTTATTTATTTAATTATTAATTTATTTATTAAAACTCAAGGCTGAAAAATACGTTTCAGCCTTGAATTGTATTTTTTACCGTTTTTCCTTCGCTCGCAGCTCCGGACATGTTTCGTTTAAATTCCTTAAACGAATTTTAATCTTACTTACACTTTGATTTCAACTTCAACTCCGCTTGGCAATTCAAGCTTCATTAAAGCATCAATTGTCTTAGAAGATGAAGAGTAAATATCTAATAATCTCTTGTAAGAGCTTAATTGAAATTGTTCTCTTGACTTCTTATTTACGTGTGGTGAACGTAATACAGTGAAAATCTTTTTGTGTGTTGGTAATGGAATTGGTCCAGTTACTACAGCACCTGTACTTTTTACTGTTTTTACAATCTTTTCAGCAGACTTGTCTACTAAATTGTGATCGTAAGACTTTAATTTTATTCTGATTTTTTGACTCATTTTCTTAAGATTTACGATTCAACGCCTTTAGCAGCTTTAATTACTTCTTCTGAAATGTTAGATGGTGTTTCTGCATAATGAGAAAATTCCATTGTAGAAGTTGCACGACCTGAAGACAATGTTCTTAACGTTGTTACATATCCAAACATTTCTGATAATGGTACAGTTGCTTTTACTGTTTTAGCTCCAGCTCTATCACCCATATCACTTACTTGTCCACGACGACGGTTTAAGTCTCCTACGATATCACCCATATTTTCTTCTGGAGTGATAACTTCTAACTTCATTATTGGCTCCATTATTACAGCTTTTGCAGCTTTTGCAGCAGCTTTGAAACCTAATTTAGCAGCTAATTCGAACGATAACTGATCAGAATCCACATCGTGGTAAGATCCATCTGTTAAAGTTACTTTCATAGCGTCTACTTCGTATCCTGCTAATGGACCATTTTTCATAGCCTCTTTAAATCCTTTTTCTACTGAAGGAACGAATTCTTTTGGTACGTTACCTCCTTTTATTTCAGAGACAAATTCTAAACCATCTTTTCCTTCTTCAGCTGGCTCTAAAGTAAATACAATGTCTGCGAATTTACCACGTCCACCTGATTGCTTTTTATAAACTTCTCTGTGTTCTGCACGTTGTGTAACTGCTTCTTTGTACTCTACTTGAGGTTGACCTTGACTAACTTCAACTTTAAATTCACGCTTTAAACGATCAACAATAATATCTAAGTGAAGCTCACCCATTCCTGATATAATTGTTTGACCAGAAGCTTCATCAGTTCTAGCTGTAAACGTTGGGTCTTCTTCGGCTAATTTAGCTAAAGCCATACCTAATTTATCAACATCTGCTTTAGTCTTTGGCTCTACCGCGATACCGATTACTGGATCTGGGAATTCCATAGATTCTAAAACGATTGGCGCATTTTCTGCAGATAAGGTATCTCCTGTTTTGATATCTTTAAAACCTACTGCTGCTCCAATATCTCCTGCTTCGATAAAATCAATTGCATTTTGCTTATTAGAGTGCATTTGGTAAATACGAGAGATACGTTCTTTTTTACCTGAACGATTGTTTAACACATAAGAGCCTGCATCTAAACGACCAGAATAAGCACGGAAGAATGCTAAACGACCTACGAACGGATCTGTTGCAATCTTAAACGCTAAAGCTGAAAATGGATCTTTAGCATCTGGTTTACGCACAACAGAATCTCCTGTATTAGGATCTGTTCCTACAATATTATCTCTATCTAACGGAGAAGGTAAATAACGACATACAGCATCTAATAAAAACTGCACACCTTTATTTTTAAATGAAGAACCACATACCATCGGTATGATAGCCATATCCATTACAGCAGCTCTAAGCGCAGCATGCACTTCTTCTTCTGTAATAGAATCCTCATCTTCCATGAATTTCTCTAATAAATTCTCATCGTAAGTAGCTACCTCTTCAATTAAAAGTGCACGGTACTTACGCGCTTCTTCTTTCATATCTTCTGGAATATTGATAACATCAAAAGTTGCCCCTTGAGTTTCGTCATGCCATACGATAGCTCTGTTTTTTACTAAGTCTATAATACCTTTAAAGTCTGCCTCATCACCAATGTTTAATACGATTGGCACTGCATTAGACTTTAACATATCTTTTACTTGTTGACATACCGCTAAGAAATTAGATCCTTGACGGTCCATTTTGTTAACAAATCCAATACGTGGCACTTTATAGTTATCAGCAAGTCTCCAGTTAGTTTCAGATTGTGGCTCAACACCATCAACTGCACTAAATAAGAATACTAAACCGTCTAATACACGTAAAGAACGGTTTACTTCTACTGTAAAATCAACGTGACCAGGAGTATCAATAATGTTAAAGTGATAATCTTTAGTTTCTGGTAATGGTTGTGCATTTTCCATTGGAAACTTCCACGTACAAGTTGTAGCGGCTGAAGTAATTGTAATACCTCTTTCTTGCTCTTGCTCCATCCAGTCCATAGTAGCAGCACCATCATGTACCTCTCCTATTTTATGAGAAACTCCTGTATAATAAAGAATACGCTCTGTTGTTGTAGTTTTACCTGCATCAATATGAGCTGCAATTCCTATGTTTCTTGTATATTTTAAATCTCTTGCCATTTCTTATTAAAATCTAAAGTGAGAGAATGCTTTGTTAGCTTCTGCCATTTTGTGAGTATCTATACGCTTCTTAACTGCTGCTCCTTCTTCTTTAGCTGCTGCTAAAATCTCTGAAGCTAATTTTAAAGCCATAGATTTTTCATTTCTTTTACGCGCGTAGCTGATTAACCACTTCATAGCAGTTGAAACCTTACGATCTGCACGTATCGGGTTAGGAATTTGAAATGTTGCTCCTCCAACACGACGACTACGTACTTCTACGTGAGGCATAACATTAGATAAGGCATCTTTCCAAATTTCTAAAGCTGTTTTTTCTTCATCTGTCTTTTTTGAGTCTACGATATCAATTGCATCATAAAACACCTTAAAAGCAACAGACTTTTTTCCGTCCCACATCATCATATTAACGAATCTAGTTACTAACTGATCGTTAAAACGCGGATCTGGTAAAAGCGGTCTTTTTTTCGCTTGTCTTTTTCTCATGTCTTCTTCTTAAAGTTTTAAATTACTTCTTAGGGCGTTTTGCACCATACTTAGATCTACGTTGTGTTCTACCTGCAACACCTGCTGTGTCTAAGGCACCACGAACGATGTGATATCTAACTCCTGGTAAATCTTTTACCCTTCCACCTCTAACCAATACTATCGAGTGCTCTTGTAAGTTGTGACCTTCACCACCGATGTATGCGTTAACCTCGTTACCGTTTGTTAAACGAACCCTTGCTACCTTACGCATTGCTGAGTTAGGTTTTTTAGGTGTTGTTGTATAAACACGAGTACATACACCACGTCTTTGAGGACACGAATCTAAAGCAGCCGATTTACTCTTCTTAGTTATTTTGGCTCTTCCTTTTCGTACTAATTGTGAAATTGTTGGCATATAATTTATATATAATTTTTTCGTTACCTCTTCTTAGAGGGCTGCAAAGGTAGAAATTAAAATTAATAATTCAAATCTTAAACCATTAATTTTCAACAGAATTTACTTTTTTATAAAATTCAGTTATAATTGGTTAAGTTTTTAGGTTAGTTTTACCCATCAAACAAAACACCTTAATAATTTGCGTTTAAAAGTTATTTTCTTAATTATCACTTTTCTTGTGATTTCAAAAAATCACTCACAAGACAAACAACTCAATATTATTGGTGTTGATAGTATTGAAACTTCGATTATTAATAATATTGAATACAATAAAGATCATATTGATGTTATTTCAATAGAAAAAGAAATCTCTAATCTCAAAATCAAACTTATTAATGACGGTTATATCAACTTAAGGTTAATTGGCTTGGATTCTGTTTCTAATAATCTATTCGTTGCAAAATTTCATCTTAAAAATAAAATTGAAACTACTCATATATATATTGGTAGTCTTTTAAGTGAAAACTTAAAAAAAAGCTTAAAAGAAAAAATATCAAATGACACACTTACAATAAAATATAAAGACACAGAAAAAACATTAGAAATCCTAACAGAAAAATTATCCTCTGAAGGCTATCCGTTTTTATCGATAAGCCTTAATAATATTTCGCAACTAGAAAAAAATAGCTTAAAAGCAGATTTAGTAATAAGCAATAAAAACAACAAAAGATTATTAAATAAAATATTAGTTAAAGGCTATGATAAATTCCCCAAGTCCTATTTAAAACATTATTTAAAACTTAAAACTAATAAGGATTTTAACATCACAGAAATAAAGAAGAAAACTAAAGCTTTAAATAACCTTAGTTTTGCCAACCAAAGTAAAGAACCTGAAATTCTATTTAGTAAAGACTCTACTCAACTATATTTATATATTGAAAAAGTAAAAAGCAATACTTTTGATGGATTTATTGGCTTTACAACTAATGAAGAATCAAATAAGATCGAGTTTAATGGATACTTAGATATAAACTTGACCAATAATCTAAATTACGGTGAAAGCTTACTTATTAATTACAAAAGTGACGAGTCAGATCAAACCAACTTCAATATAGAAGCAAACCTTCCTTATTTATTCAAGTCGCCAGTAGGATTAAATACAGCATTAAGAATAGTTAGAGTTGACTCTACATTTTCAAACACATCCCAGAAAGCAAACATCACATATCAACTTAATAGTGAAAACTTATTTTTTGGCGGTATTGAAGCTAACACATCCACCAACCTTTCTTCTTCAAACAATTTATTAATTGAAAACTATAACTCAAGCTTTACAAATTTTGGCTACCAATATTTAAAAAGACAAGTTTCAAATGTATTGTTTCCAATAAAAACGAAAATTGATTTACAATTTGGATTTGGTTCCAGAGAAAATGAAAGCAAAACAAAGCAGAATAAAATAAGTTTAGATGCAAATCATATCTTCAACCTAAATCAAAGAAATAGCTTTTACATAAGAGGGAAAACCGAAATACTAACCTCAAGCACTTATTTAGATAATGAACTTTATAGGTTTGGCGGGATAAACACAGTAAGAGGCTTTTCAGAAAACAGTATAATTGCTTCAAATTATCTTCTTTTGAACACAGAATACAGATACAACCTTAGTCCTAGTATATATATAAAAAGTGTCATCGATTTTGCAACATTTAAAAATGAAGTTCTAAATCAAGATCAAAACCTATACGGATTTGGGTTTGGATTTGGGATATTAACTAAATCTGGTATATTAAGTTTTGTGTATGCAAATGGCAAAAATGAAGATTTACCATTTAAAATAAATAATTCGAAGATACACCTTAAATTATCCGCAATATTCTAATTGAATATTAAGATTTTGAGAAATATTTATAAAAAATTTAAAATTTTAACCCATAATTATTGTTTAATTAAGTTTTTATTATGATTTTTGGCGTAGACTAATTCAAATAAATTATAAAATGAAAACAAAGTTTAGTGGAATTTTAACGCTATTCCTAGCGTTTGTTGTGCAACTTTCTTTTGCACAAGACAAAACAGTTTCAGGAGTTGTTTCTGACGAAAATGGCTTGCCGTTACCATCGGCAACCGTAGCTGTCAAAGGAACGTCAAATGGAACAACAACAGATTTTGATGGTAATTACTCTATTAGCACAAGTGCTGGAGATGTATTAACATTTAGTTATGTTGGTTACAGTACTAAAGAAGTTACTGTTGGTGCTAGTAATAGCATAAATATTTCTTTAGTACCAGACAACACTCTTGATGAGGTTGTAATAACTGGTTTTGGCAGTAAAAGTAGAGATAAACTTACATCTGCTGTAACCACATTGTCTTCTGACGATATTAAAAAATTGTCTCCAACAACTAGTGTAGATAATATGTTACAAGGTAATGCTCCTGGTGTACAAGTTGTAGGTGGAAATGGTAAACCAGGTCAAACTGCATTTGTTAGAGTTCGTGGTGTAGGTTCTATTAATGCATCAAGTGCTCCTCTTTATGTTATAGATGGAGTTGTTGCTCCTAATCTTAACTCTATAAATCCAAATGACATAGAATCTATGTCTATCCTTAAAGATGCAGCAACAGCATCTCTTTATGGTTCTAGAGCTGCAAATGGTGTTATTGTAATAACAACTAAAAGTGGTAAAAAGGATAGAGATGCAAGAGTTACGATATCTTCTAGAGTAGGTTATGGACAGAGAATCAAAGATAACTTTGAAATGATGGATGCAGCTCAAAAAATACAATATGAAAGAGAATTGGCTTCTCTTGGCGTTTCTAATGCGCAATCATTACCTGGAGCTCAAATAACAAATCAAGATGAATATAATTTCTTAATAGCCAGAAACACAGATTGGATGGATGAATTACTTAGAAAAGCATATATCCAAAATAATTCAATCTCTGTTGATGGTGGTACTGAAAAGACTTCTTACTTTTTTGGACTAGGTCATGACAGAAACACAGGTATAATTCAAGAAGTTAACGGTTTTGAAAGACTTAATGGTAGAATGAACTTAAACTTTCAAGCTAAAGAATGGCTTAACATTTCAACTAACTTTAGTGTAACAACAACTAAAAGTGATGAGCCAAGAGATAGAAATAATGCTCAAAACCCTTTCAGAGCTATGTATGATTACAACCCATACGAAACTAAGTATATCTTAGATGATGATAATAATTTTGTTTTAGATGCAAACGGTGAACGACAATTTAACTTGACAAGAGCTGGATTTTCAATTACTGAGGCATTAATAAACAATCCAGAAATACAAAATACAACATTTTTAATCGGAGGTTTTAGTGCTAAAGCTGATATTACTGACCATATTTCAAATACATTCAGAATTGGTGCTACAAACACATCATATAGAAGAGAGTATTTCATAGCTCCTGGTTCTGTTCTTGATGGTTATGTTGGTGACGCCCAAAACCCTGGTATAAAAACAGATAATGGGTCTAATGAGTTAGATTACACTATTACTAATTTACTTTCTTACTCTAACACATTTGCAGAGAAGCATAATGTTAAGCTAACTGGTCTTTTTGAGTTCAACAAAAGAACATTAAGAAATTATAGTTTGTCTAGTAATGGATTTAGTAATGATTTCTTAAGTGTTCAAGCTGTAGCAACAGTACCTACTGCTGCTTCTACAAACTATTTTGAAAGAGCTTTACTTGCTTATGGTGCTTTTCTAGATTATGACTATGATGGTAAATACTTAGCGACTGCATCTATCAGAAGAGATGGATCTTCTACTTTTGGTCAAAATAACAGATATGGAGTTTTTTATTCTGGTAGTTTAGCTTGGAACATATCAAAAGAAAACTTTTTATCAGGTAACTCAACAATCAATGATCTTAAATTAAGAGCATCTGTAGGTACATCAGGTAACAGTAATGGTTTAGCTTCATATGGAGCTGTACCTACTCTTGGCTTTGGTAGTTTAAACGGTGCAGCTACAGCAATACCTACTGATAATGGTAATGCTGATTTAGGATTTGAGAAAAACTTTATATTTGATGTAGGGGTTGAATTCTCTTTACTAAACAGAAGATTAAGTGGTGTAATTGATTATTATGAAAGAACTACATCTGACTTATTATTAAATGCTCCTTTATCAAGCTTAGGCGGTGAACCTGATGGTGTAATATTTAGCAACATAGGAGAAATGGTTAATAAAGGGCTTGAAATCAAACTTACTGGCGATATTATTAGAGGAGATAATCCAGGTGATTTTAACCTTACGTTAGGAGGAAACATTGCGTTCTTAGATAATGAAGTTACTAAATTAGTATCAACACAAGAATCTCCTGATGGAGAAGATATTATAGTAGGTGATAACATTATACGTGTTGGAGAAGAAATTTACACATACAACTTAGTACGTTGGGCTGGTGTAAACCCTGCAAACGGAGAACCTCTTTGGTATGATGCAGATGGAAATATAACTAATCAATATAACGCTGATGACTTACAAGTATTAAGTGGTAAATCACCATTAGCTAAATTTGATGGTGGTGTTAACTTATTCATGAGTTATAAAGGTTTTGACTTAGCTGCAGATTTCTACTACAAAGTAGGTAATTACGTACAAAACTTCATGGAATCAAATATGTTAAGTGATGGGCAATCAGTTGATGCTAACCAAAGAGTAGACGCTTTTAATTATTGGAGAAACCCTGGTGATACGAATGTATTACCTAGTCCATTATATGGTAATGAAGCTCAAAATTCATCTGATAGATGGTTACAGAAAGGAGATTATGTTAGATTAAGAAACTTAACATTAGGGTATAACCTACCTACTAGTTTTACACAAAAAATGAAAATTGAAAGATTAAGACTATTTTTACAAGGTCAAAATTTATGGACTTATGCTCCTTATTTTAATGGAGATCCTGAAGTAGGTATTGGTTCTGGAGAAACAGCTAATGGTGTTGGTTTTGGTAACTACAATTTATACAGTTATCCTCAAGTTCAATCAATTCAAATGGGTGTAGAATTAACATTTTAAAAAAAAAATTATGAAAAATATATTTAAAACAGTAATACTAGTTTTTGGTGTACTACTTTTTAATTCGTGTGAAGATGAATTAGAAAAGTTACCTAATGACTCGGTAACACCTGAAACTTTTTATCAAACTCAAGCTGATTTTGAATCAGCTATGAGAGGTGTATATTCAGGGTTCCTAAACGGATCTTATTATGGGGGCTCTTTTTTAAGCTTACCAGATATTATGACAAGTAATGTTATAATATCTCCTCAAGGTAGATTAAGTAATCAAGTTTTCTTTGAGTGGAGGCATGCTCCAAATTTATCTTGGAATTTTATGTACCCTCCATATGTAGTTATTAATAGAAGTAATTTAATTTTAGAGAATATTAATAATCTGCCTGATGGTCCAGACAAGACAAACATTATTGGAGAAGCAAAAGCGGCTAGAGCTTTAGCTATGTTTGATTTAGTAAGAGTTTTTTCTGAGATACCTACACAGTCTTCTGGGGCTTCACAATCATTAGGTATGCCAATAATTACAACAACTGACCCAACCGTTCAAATACCTAGACCTAGTGTGGATGAGTGTTACACTTTCATTATCAATGAATTAGAAGAAGCGAAAGGACTTGTTAACTCAGATAACGGTAGTGGTAGAATAAATAAAAACACTGTAAGAGCACTTTTATCTAGAGCTTACTTATACAATGGTAATGACTTAGAGGCTATTAACGCTGCCAATGAAGTAACTGCTTCTATAGCTTCACTATCAACATTCCCTGGTGTTTGGACAGACTCAAGTGAAGATGGAGTAATATTTAAAATTAATCAAGATAGAATTTTAGACGGTGTTAGCATAGGTGTTCAATGGAGTCAATCTAATGCAGGTAATGTAGTACCTGAGTATGTTATGTCTTATGAGTTATTTAATTTATATGGTAATGACGATATAAGAAAGACATCAGGAGCTTACACACAAATTCAATCTGATCAAGCTGGTAACCTATACAATACTATAACAAAAATGTTTGGTGAACCAGGTCAAAACAACGGTGTTGTAGATGCTAAAATAATCAGAGCTGCAGAAGTTTATTTAAACAAAGCAGAAGCACATGCTAATAGAAGTGAGTGGGTTGAAGCATTACAAGCTTTAGATATGGTTAGAAGTAATCGTTATACTGGATTTGTTAGTGGAGGAGAAACTGGTCCTGCATTATTAGAAGCTATTAAATTAGAAAGAAGGTTAGAATTATTTGCTGAAGGTCATAGATTTTTTGATTTAAAAAGATGGAATGAACCTGTTGTTAGAAGTGCAACAGATGGTGATTTCTTTGATGGTAGTGGTACTCCAGCTCCAGCAAACTACTTAACATTACCTGCTGGTAATTACAAATTTCAGATGCCAATTCCACAATCTGAAATAAATGTATATCCAGGATTAGAACAAAACCCTGGTTATTAATCTAAAATTTTAAAAAAATGAAAAATAATTTAATTATATTAAGTCTATCTTTATTAGTATTCATTTTTTCATGTAGCGAAAAAGATATGGAATACAGTAACGTAGACTTTGACTCAGAAACATTTGTTGCGTTTACTAATGAGCAACTATCTGTTAACGAATTGGTAAATAATCCTATCGAAGTTGAGGCATTATATGCTGCTAGCAGAAGTAGTGCTATGAATATTTCAGTACCTTTTACAATATCTGGAGACGCTGTAGAAGGAGTAGATTATACAATAGTTGATAACAAATCATCTTATAATTTTTCACCAGATCAATTATCAGATTCTATATTCATAATGCCAATAGACAATTCTGAATCTGACGGAGATAAAGAAATAGTAATCACTTTAAATTCTAATGGTGTTTATTTAGGTTATCCAGGACCTGACAACAACAACAAAACTATTACAATTACAATAGTAGATGATGACTGTCCTTATACTTTAGAAGAGTTAGGAGCAGCTTCTTGGTCTGGATCAGATAACGCTGGAGGAAGCGAAGGACCAAACGATAGTCAAATAACTACAAGTTATGATGTTTCAAGCTCGACATTTACAATGGAAGGAATAGCTTATGGGTGGTTAACTAACACAAACTATTGGGATGAAGTTGTTGTAGATAGCTATCCTGTAGTAGTTGACTTTAATACAACTACTGGTGAATTAACTATTGCTACACAACCTTTATGTAATACTACATGGGTAGGAGCACCACAACCTGCTTACAGCATACAAGCTACAGGAACTTATGAATCTTGCTCAGAAACTATGACTATTAACTGGGATTTAATCCAAGGTGGTGGTATTTTAAGATCATATACAGAAACAATAACTAAAAACTAAAAAAATGAAATATTTTAAAAGTATATTTTATCTCTTAACAATTAGTTTGGCTCTTACGTCATGTGATAGAGATTTAATTGAAACAGATATAGATAGTATTCCTAACACTCTTTTCTTTTTAGATGATGGAGGAATTCTTCAAGTAGAAGAAGGTGAGCTTAATCAATTTGATATAGATATCAATGCAACTGCACTACCTAGTACAAATGTTCCTTATTCTATTACAATAGACGAAGACAATTCTACTGCTATTGAAGGTGTAGATTTTGATATTGTAACTAATAATCTTGTTTTACCTTCAGGTCAAATAGCTACTCAATATTCAATAGTAGGTGATTTTAACAATGCTTCTACAAATGGTAAAATGGTTGTTTTCAATCTTTCTAGCGCAGAAGCTAAAATTGGTAATACAAATCAATTTACTCTTCAGTTATTTAAATCTTGTCCTTTTGAAGGTTTAAATACAACTTCTTATGACGTAGATGTGTTTGCTTTTGACGATCAAGCGCCAAGCCATTCTGTTACATTAGTACCTGTAGCTGGCACAGATAATCAATGGACTGTAACATCAAGTTGGGGACCAGATTTTGTTGCTTGGGCTACGGGTGATCCAAGTTACAGTGGGGCGTTCCTTTATTCAGGCACTATTGTTCTAAATGATGATTATACTGTTGATTTTATCGGTAATGATGCATGGGCTACAGGTGGATCAGGTAATTATTCTCCTTGCACACAAGTATTTGATATAACGTTAACGCAGGGATTATTTACAACTTCATTTACTACTCAGGTTGTAATGAGTCCTAATTAAATAGAATTCATAAAATTTTAAAAAAGTCAGAGATTTAAATCTCTGACTTTTTTTTTATCTAATAGTTATAAATAATTATATTTGTAATAAAAAGTACACAATGAAAAAAATATTATTACCAATTATTTTTTTAGTAAACTTTAGCCTTTTTTCACAAACAGATTCTGAAAAAGATAAAATTATACAATCAAACGATGTTAAATCTTTGACTAATCTTAAGTTGATAATAGACAAAAGAAATAAAAAAATAAATCAAGAAATCAATGAGTTTATTAAAATAAATAACTCTATCAGTAAAAGTTTTAAAACTGAAACTAATTTTTTTAAAATAAAATACATAATTGATAATAAACCTGTATATATTTCAACAGAGAATGCCTCAGAAGCAATTGCAACAAGAACAAACTTTCTTCATAATGGTGGGGCTTTAGGATTAAATTTAGAAGGGCAAAATATGCATATAGCAATTTGGGATCAAGGTTCTGCTCTATCTTCTCACCAAGAATTTGCTGATGATAATGTAATACCTAACTCAAGAGTAAACACTCCTGATTATTCCCCTTCAAATTCTGAAAATTTCCATGCTACTCATGTAGCTGGTACAATTGTAGCAAAAGGAATAGTTTCTAATGCTAAAGGTATGGCTCCTCAAGCAACATTAACATCATACGATTGGGATTTTGATGATTCAGAAGCTCTAAATCAAGCTTCAAATAACGGACTTTTGATATCTAATCACTCTTACGGAGTTCCGGTTAGTGTTAATGGAACTCAAAATGCTCCTACTTGGATGATGGGTTGTTATAATACAGATGCTGCTATATGGGACAATGTAGCATACAATGCTCCTTATTATCTAATGGTTGCTTCAGCTGGAAATAATGGTTCTGATACATATAGTGGCGGATTAGCAAATAATTATGATAAACTAACTACTAATAAAAACAGTAAAAATAATTTGGTAGTAGCAAACGCAAATAATCCTCTTATAAACCCAGATGGTAGTGGTCAAATGTTAAATCTTTTTATTAATACTAGTAGTAGTCAGGGTCCATCTGATGATGGAAGGGTTAAACCTGATATCACTGGTGATGGCACAAATGTACTTTCTACCTTAGACTCTAACACCTCTGCTTATGGCAGTCTAACAGGAACTTCTATGTCTTCTCCAAACGTTGCTGGTTCACTTTTACTTTTACAACAATATTACAACCAACTATACGGTAATTACATGAGAGCTTCTACCCTAAAAGGATTAGTATGTCATACCGCAGATGATAATGGTTCTAGTCCTGGTCCTGATCCCATATTTGGATGGGGCTTACTTAATACTAAAGTAGCTGCAGAAACAATTCAAAAGTCAAGTAATTCTCAAGCTATAGTGCAAGAATTAGTGTTGAACAACAATGATATATTTTCATTTCAAATTAATGTGGACTCAGGAACTCCGCTAATTGCAACTTTATGTTGGACAGATCCTCCAGGTACTCCTCAAGACGGTCAGTTAAATAGTAGCACACCTGCACTAGTTAACGATTTAGATATAAGAATAATTGACGATTCTAACACTACATATTTTCCTTGGAAATTACAACTTAGTAACGTTGCAGGCCTAGCGGTTAAGGGAGATAATATTGTTGACAACGTGGAAAGAATAAACATAGATACCCCACAATCAGGTTCTTATACAGTAGTAATATCTCACAAGGGTAATCTTACAGATAATCTACAAAATTACTCACTTATAGTTACAGGATCAAATTTATCAAGTTCTTTAAGTGTTGAAGAAGTAAATAATAATGACTTTGTTGTATGGCCTAACCCGGCAACGAATAAAATTAACTATAAATTTAATAAACCAGCTAAAACTGAAATAACAATGTTTGACATGTTAGGAAGATCTGTTTATAATTCTTCTATTGATATTCAATCAAGTTTAAATAGTGGTCAAATAGATACTTCTAATCTTGAAAGAGGTGTTTATTTACTGAAGTTTATTCAAGGAAATAACGAAGTCACAAAAAGAATAATAATTGAATAAAAAATTAAAGCTACTTTTTTTAAGTAGCTTTTTTTATACCTTTACCCCATGCAAAACACTACTCAGATATTTGGTTTAAGAGCAATTATAGAAGCTATAAATGCGGGTAAAGATATAGACAAGGTCTTTTTACAAAAAGGATTAAAAGGTGAACTATTTAAAGAACTAGAATCTTTAATTAATCAAAACAGAATTAATGCCTCTTACGTTCCTGTTGAAAAACTAAATAGATTAACACAAAACAATCATCAAGGTGCAGTTGCTCAAATTTCGCCTATAAAGTTTTATGATATTGAAGAGTTGTATGAAAAAATTTTAGAAAAGACTTCTACTCCACTCTATTTACTTCTAGATCAATTAAGTGATGTACGTAATTTTGGCGCAATTATAAGAACAGCAGAATGTACAGGTGTAAATGGTATTATCATCCAATCTAAAGGATCTGCTCCTGTTAACGGAGATACTATTAAAACAAGTGCTGGAGCTGTATTTAAAGTTCCTATTTGTCGTGTTTCACATATTAAAGATGCTGTTTTCTTTTTACAAGCATCTGGAGTTAAAGTTATTGCTGCTACCGAAAAAACAGATGATACTCTTTACGATGTCGACTTTAAAGACGCTTGTGCTATAATTATGGGATCTGAAGGTAGAGGTATTAATCCTTCTGTCATCAAAGTTGCAGATTACAAAGCTAAATTACCTTTACTTGGTGAAATAGAATCGTTAAATGTTTCTGTTGCTTGTGGTGCCTTTTTGTATGAAGCTGTAAGACAAAGACGCTAATCCTTTTTATTTTCTTTAAAAGTATATTTTATTTCTATTGAATTTTGAACTGAAGGATCCTCTTCTACTTCAACGTCTTCTTCTTTAGTTTCAATAAAATTACCGTTTTCATCAAAGTGCTTTAAAAAATCATCATCTTCTTCATTGTAGTTAGGCTGTTCCCAAACGTATCTTTTTGGCTTTGCTATTTGCTTTCTAAAAATTAAAGCAAAAAACAAACCTGTTATTAATCCAGATAGATGTCCTTCCCAAGAAATACCTTCCTTTAATGGTAGCACATCCCAAACCATACTTCCGTAGAGAAAAACAACGAGCATAGATAAAGCTACTAGCCTATAATGTTTTGCAAAAACACCTTTAAAGAAGATAAAACTAGCTAAAACATAAATTAATCCGCTGGCGCCAATATGATATGACGGACGACCAATACACCATGTTAAAAAACCCGAAAGTAATATACCGTATCCTAAAACTTTAAATGCTATCGGTCTGTAAAAATAGAATAAAGCTGCTGAAAGAATAAATAACGGTATTGTGTTATGGTACAAATGACTAATCCCGCCATGTATAAAAGGACTAAACAAAATACCTTTTAAACCTGAAAGTTTTTGAGGATAAATACCTAATTTATTTAAACTGAAACCAAAACGAATTTCGATAGCAAAAATAAGCCAAATTAGCATTACAAATCCTAACGGATAAAGTAATACTTCTGGACTGTATTTAAATTGTTCTTTTTGTTTCATTATAGTGAATATAGCAAATAGTTAACCAACTTTGAAGTGTTGTAAAATTGTCAGCTAGTAAGTGCGTGAGGGATTAAGCAATTGTTGGAGCACATCTTTGATTGCGACTTGCGAAAGCCCGACTTTTTTTGAACTTTTCTCAAAAAAAGGCACGCCATAACAAAGTTAATAAGTTGTTTGATTGTAATTATTGTTTTAAAAAAGTTTGATTTAATTTTACAAGATGAACACGCCTTTAGCCGAAAGATTAAGACCACAAACGTTGGATGATTACATTAGTCAGCAACATTTAGTGGGCAAAAACGGAACGTTAACCAAACACATCCAACAAGGGTTAATCCCATCGATGATACTTTGGGGACCACCAGGAATTGGAAAAACTACATTGGCAAACATCATTGCTAACACGTCTAATCGTCCGTTTTATCAATTAAGCGCCATTGCTTCTGGAGTGAAAGACGTTAGAGATGTTATTAATAAAGCAAAGGAAAGCGGCGGATTATTTACGGCTAAAAACCCAATTTTGTTTATTGATGAGATTCATCGTTTTAGCAAATCGCAACAAGATAGTTTACTACAAGCGGTAGAAAAAGGTTGGGTAACTTTAATTGGTGCTACTACAGAAAACCCAAGTTTTGAAGTTATCTCGGCATTATTGTCACGTTGTCAGGTTTATATTTTAAAAGAATTTGAAAAAACCGATTTAGAGGCGCTTTTAAACCGTGCAATTGAAAAAGATGAGATCTTATCCAGAAAAAACATAAAACTTAAAGAAACTAGTGCTTTATTACGTCTTTCTGGCGGTGATGCTAGAAAATTACTTAACATTTTTGAACTTATCATTAACGCAGAAGATAGCGACAAGATTGTTGTTACCGATAAAATGGTGATGGATAAAGTAGAAAGTAATACCGTACGATACGATAAAACTGGCGAGCAGCATTATGATATTATTTCTGCATTTATAAAATCTATACGTGGTAGTGATCCCAATGCTGCTGTTTACTATTTAGCACGTATGGTTGAAGGCGGCGAAGATGTAAAATTTATAGCAAGACGTATGTTAATTTTAGCTAGTGAAGATATTGGTAATGCCAATCCAACTGCTTTGGTTATTGCCAATAGTACATTTCAAGCAGTATCAACAATTGGTTATCCAGAATCTAGGATTATTCTTAGCCAATGTGCTACTTATTTAGCGTGTTCGCCAAAAAGTAATGCGGCGTATATGGCAATAAATAATGCGCAACAATTAGTCAAACAAACCGGAGATTTAAGTATACCTCTTAACATACGTAATGCGCCAACAAAACTAATGAAAGACATTGGTTATGGCGAAGACTACAAATACAGTCACAATTACGCTAATAATTTTGCTGCACAAGAGTTTTTACCCAAAGAAATTGCAAATACACCATTATACCAACCTAGTAATAATGCTAGAGAAAATGCGCAACGTGAATTTTTAAAACAGCGCTGGAAAGATAAATATGGGTATTAAAATGTTTTGGGCGTTACCCACTTTTGCTTTTTATAGCAAAAGTGCGTCGGGCTTTCGGTAGTCGCAATCAAAGATGTGCTCCAACAATACCTTAATCCCTAACGCGAAATAAACTAAGTAATAATCAATTAAAAGATTAATACATTAAAACTTAATATCAATAGATTTAATCTGTAAAGTACCATTGTCGTTGGTTGCAATAACCCAGCTACCATTTATTTTATAAATAACAGCATCTTTACCTTTTACAATATAAAAGTCTTCTTTACCAGAATATAATATAGTGTATACCGTTTGACCTTGACTATTTTTTAATTTATAATTAATGACTCCAAATGCTTCGGCGGTAAGCGTATTATTAGAAATGTTTTGACCTACTTCTTCTACGGGTACTTCAATTTCTTCATCTAGTTCTTTTTCATCAACTTCTTCAATCATTGGTGCTTCTGTTACTTTAGGTAATGGAGTAACAATAACTTCTTCTACTTCATTTTCAGTTTCTTTTACTTCATGCTTATGAGTGAAATTAGATAAACTACTAAAAGCTTCTCTTACAGCTTCATTGTATGCAACTATATATTTTTTCTCCCTAGATTCGCCTTCTTCTGTGGTATAAACCACTTTACCTTGACAATCTTTAAACTGAAATTTTATTTTAGTTTTAAACATAGAAGAATCGTCTATTGCTGTAGTTTTTAAAACTAAACAGTTATTTTGTATCGCATCTTCTGGTAAGGTATCTTCTTCTAATAAAACAGTAAAATTTTGTTTTTCTAACAAAAACTTAGTTAAACCATTTACACGGTATTGACCTGGTTCTTTTTGAAATTTAAACTGATTTGGAACAACAATATATTTAAAGTTATTTAATTGGTCTTGGGCTGATAATGAGATGCTAAATAGCACTGCGAAAATGAATAATATTTTTGAAAATTTCATCTTTATAAATATTTTTTAATGTCTAATAAATGGTCAATAATTTTTATATCTGGCGCTATAGTTTCTTTATGATAATTAAAGCAAATAGCATCTAAACCAATATTTAATGCGCCTAAAATATCAGCTTCATAATTATCGCCAATCATAATGCTGTTTTTAGTCGTTGCATTAGCTAAGCCTAAAGCATGGTTAAATATTTTAGGGTTTGGTTTTTTTACGCCAACCATTTCTGAATTTGTTATGGTTTGAAAATAATGAAAAATGTTTGATTTTTTCATTTTATGATGTTGCACTTCTTCAAAACCATTAGTAATAATATGTAATTGGTATTTTGGTTTGAGGTAATCTAAAATTTCAAAAGTACCGTCAAACACATGATTTTGATTAGACAAGTTATTTATGTAATCATCAGATAGTTGATTAATTACTTCTGCTTCAACTTCTATATTCAAAGCATCAAATGTGTCTTTTAATCTATAAAATCTTAAATATTCTTTGTTTACTTTTTCTTCTCTATAAAGCTTCCAATATTGCATGTTTAAAGGCTCGTAAACTTCTAAAAATTGTGGCAAATTAACCTGTAAATCATTCTTCTTAAAAATGAAATCAAAAGTTAATGCCGAGTTCTTATCAAAATCCCAAAGTGTGTGATCTAAATCAAAAAAAATATGCTCTATATTATTGTTCATCTACTGAGTCTAAAATTGTATTAAATAGTGTTTTAAAATGTTGCCAACGTGGTATATTACTAAATGTATAATTATGAAAAACAGGTACAAAAGTACCATTAACTATTTTAACTTGCTGCATTAATTTTTGCAAAGCTTCTTGTTTATCTAATAACGAATTATACTTTAAAAACGCAAAGTCTAAAGCATGATAAGGTACAATTTTTAGTGGTGTTTGTACCTCGTAATCTAAATCATAAAACAAAAATGGTGTACATGTTCCTGCTCTAAATCCTAAATGATTGACATATCCCATGGTGTAATCTTCTGGTATTTCTAACTCCACCAAATTACGATAAGATTCGGGTAAATTTACTTTAGAAAAAGACTGTCTAGAACCTGCTATATTGGTATTAATAATAGCTTCCATCCTACTCTTTTCTACTTTTAATAGTTCGATATCATTAAGAGCAAAAAATGAAGATTTTATACCAACTTGACAATAATCTGCAACGTGCTTAATTAAAGACACAAACTTTTGCTTTTGACTGTTTATGTTTTTATCGTAGGTAGAAAAATCGCCAACCAAAAAGAAAAACATAAATTTAAAATTTCGTTTTTTCTGTCGGTTAATGATGTATTTATACGTGTCATAAGGATCTTTTCTTGCGCCTAATAACACGCCAAAACGCTCATAAACATCTTTAAACCTAAACGCAAAAAAATCTTTAATTGTTCCTCCAAACGTACGCATAACACCTACTAATTTATATTTGTAAGCTGTTGGCACATCTATAATTGGTGTAACGCTATAGGTTTTTTTAGGAAAATCAAAATCTGGAAACTGCTCTTGTAAAACAGCCTTAAACTTATATGCCCAAATATCTACTACGGGTTGCGTTAAAAACTGATTGTTGTAAGCTAAACTTTCTTCAGCTGGAAAACGTCCATAATTATCTTTTACGTGTGGTAAATACTCTTCGTATCTACTAATTAAGTAAAACGTTGCTGCAAAAATATCGTAAGGTAAAGCACTTTTTTCTCCAGCAAGGAAAAAACATTTAGTGTCTTCCCAATCGTAAATATTTATATCTATATCTGATAAACCTTGCTCAAATAACAAATCGTTAGACCTGATAAAAACCTCGCTACTTAAAGGTTGTTTTGTATAAGACATTTTAAGGCTATCGTGTGCAATAAAATCTTCAATAGTAGTTGTAAATTCTACAGGAATCCCGAGTATTCTAGTACACACTTGCTTAAAAGTGTATTTAACGCGTGGCGTAATTTTGTGTGTGTAAACTAGTAACATTAACGATTAAATTATAAGGTTTAAAAGTACCAAATTCCTGATTTAAAAAAGCATTATTTTAACATCAGTTTTAAAGAAATTAACATCAAATTACAGCAAAGCTTCGTCTGCAAAACTAAAATATGCACGTTCTGTTATTATCAAATGATCCAAAACTCTTATATCCAAACTTTGGGCTGCAACCTTTAGTTTTTGGGTAATATCTTTATCGGCTTGACTTGGTTTTAATGTTCCGGAAGGATGATTATGCGCCATAATTATAGCAACTGCACCAACTTGTAGCGCTTGTTTTAAGACCAAACGCGTGTCTACTAAAGTGCCTGTAATTCCGCCTTTACTAAGCTGTAATTTATCAATTACTTTGTTAGAATTATTAAGATAAATAATCCAAAATTCTTCATGAGGTAACTCACCAATCATGGGTTGCATTAACTCAAAAACCGATTTACTAGATGTAATTTTAAATTGCTGTAAGGCTTCTTCAGCTCGTCTGCGTCTTCCTAATTCTAATGCAGCTGCAATGCTTATGGCTTTAGCTTCGCCAATACCTTTAAATTGCATTAACTGTTTGATGCTTAATTTTCCTAACTGGTTTAAATTATTGTCTACGCTAGATAAGATGCGTTTACACAAATCTACAGCGCTTTCCTCTCGGTTTCCAGACCCAATTAAAATGGCGACTAATTCGGCGTCACTTAAGGCTGCTTTTCCTTTTTTTAGAAGCTTTTCGCGTGGTTGATCATCTTCCGACCAGTTTTTTATTGAAAAAGATGGCTTTTTTTCAGACATTTGATAAAACTACACAATATTTTGTAATTTTTAAACTCCAAAAAACCAACTAATTATCTAAATATGAAATCTATTTTTGAAACCGAAGCTAAAGCTGAACTATTAAACCGTTTAGAAAATCTTGATGCTGAATCGTCGGCTAAATGGGGAAAAATGAACGTTAACCAAATGCTGGTACACTGTACAAAACCTATTGAATTAGCTTTGGGCGAAAGCACTATTAAAAAACCAAATTTTTTAATGGGTATGATGATGAAACTTGTTGCGCCAAGCCTTTACAACGACAAACCTTGGAAAGAAGGTTTACCAACTGCTAAAGAATTTATTATAGTTAACACTGAAGCTTTTAGTACCGAAAAAGATAAATTAAAGTCTAAAATTGAAACCATGAGTACATCTAAAGACTATTTTGAACCTAAAAAGAAACATCCTTATTTTGGAACGTTTACCGCAGACCAATGGGGAAAAAGTGCTTATAAACATTTAGATCATCACTTTAGACAATTTGATGTGTAGCTTCGACTACGCTCAGCTACCAAATAGACTTCGCTTAACTACCAAACGTGTTTTATTAGCTTAAAAACTTTAAATATATTTCACCTTAAATACTTTCAACTTAAAATTGTATCCACCAAAAAAACATCAAGATAATAACCAGCTTCATCATATTGAAGTGATAAAAACGTATCCGTTAGCTACATTAATTTCGGTAAAAGACAATCAACCTTTGATAACGCATTTGCCTTTAATTTATAGAGAAACCGATGGTAAACTTATTGGTCATATAGATATTTACAATCCGCAAACGGACTTGCTTCAGCATGAAAATGAAGTGACCATAATATTTTCTGGTCCTCAATGTTACATATCACCAAGTATTTATACCACAACACAATTACCAACGTGGAATTACATTAAAGTACACCTTACCGGAACTGTTACCAGAATTGAAGACAAAGCTGCTTTAAAACAGTCTTTAATTACGATGACCGAGTTTTTAGAAGCGCCAGAACACAACTACGTTTTAGAGCCTGACAACCCAAGATTAGATAAAAATTTAGACTATATTAAACTGTTTGAAATAGATATTAAAACTTGGGAAGGCAAGTTTAAACTCTCTCAAGATAAACTACCAAAAGACATAGAAAACGCCAGACAACAATTAATTAAAAGCAGTCAAGATAGTATTAAAGCGTTTTTAGATAAAGTATTTAATTAGTCTTGCTGAGATCGTCGAAGCATAAATACACTTCGACAAGTTCAGCGTGACAAAACACAATAATTATAAATATAATAACCAACATTATCATAGCCATAGTAGCGTTGCTACATCTTTATTTTTTATATTTTGAAATGTTTGCTTGGGAAACCAAAGGACCAAAAATTTTTAGACAATTTCCTAAAAATTTATTTACACCAACCAAAGCATTAGCGGCAAACCAAGGATTATATAATGGGTTTTTAGCTGCTGGATTAATTTGGACGTTTTTTATCACTAACCCAACGTGGAAATCTAACATTGCGTTATTTTTTTTAGGTTGCGTAGCTGTTGCTGGTATTTATGGTGCACTAACAGCATCTAAAAAGATATTTTTTGTACAAGCCTTACCGGCTTTGATTGGGATTTTGCTGGTTTTAATCTAATGATATAATTTGATATTATTTGGTCTTTATTCTAAATTGATTAAAAAATTATTTTAAATTAAAAATTTTTACTGTGAACAAAAATTAAAATATATGGGAAGACATAAAATGACTAAAGGAATTTGTCATCTATGTGGAAAAAACACAAATTTGTCATTCGAACATGTTCCTCCAAAAGTTGCTTTTAACAAAAACACAAAATATGTTTCAGTTGAATTTGAAGATTATATAAAATCAAGAAATTTATTAAAAGATATTCCTAAAGGAAAAACAAAACAAGGTGGAATTGGTTATAATTCGTTTTGTGAAAATTGCAATAATTTTTTAGGTGCTAATTATGTCAATCCATATATGAAATGGGTAAACGCTGGTATAAAACTATTGGCTGACACAGAATTCGCAGCGTGTTATTTCAAAATAAATGAAATTCAACCACTACCTATATTAAAACAGATAGTTTCTATGTTTCTAGCAATAAATGATAACTTATTTCTTGATTCTTTTCCAGAATTATCAGAATTCGTCTTAAACAAAAAACAAAATAAACTACCTGAAAAATTTCAAATTTACACTTACCTTACAAGAGCTGAAAGATTAAGATATATGCACTATAATGTATACGGTAATTTAAAAACTAATAATATCATTCAATGCTCAGAGTTGGCGTATCCTCCGTTTGGATATATCTTGACCTTTGATAGCCATTTAAATCGTAGTTATTTAAGAAACATTACTTCATTTAAAGATTATAATTTAAATGACTTTCAAAGTTTCAAAATGACTTTAGCACAATTACCAACTTACACAATATTTCCATTAGACTATCGAGGTAAGGAAAAATTAAACAATAATATTGAAGAAGCAAATGCTTTAATGGATAAAATAGAAAAATACAAAAAGATGGAATGTTAATAATGAACACCAAAGTTCTAACTAGATATCTATAAATAATTTATCTTAACCTAATACTAATAAAATGGCTCAAATTAATCCATACATTCATTTTAACGGTAACGCAGAAGAAGCCTTTCATTTTTATAAATCGGTTTTTGGTGGCGAGTTTGCTAAGGTTATACGTTTTGATGTTTAAAACAACATATCAAATAATTAATTTGGGCACTTAATTTTATTCTTAGACCTTTGTGTTTTCATTTTACCTAAAATGAAATTTTAAAACACAAAAAACGTTTTGAGGAAACACAAAGCCCTAAGATTTTTTATGATTATTACAGTGTTATTTATTAAAATGACACTATTAACCCTTATTATACGGTCTCACTTAGATTCTAACCTTACCTTTGTATTTACTGCCGTTATCATTATTTTAATAATGGCTTTTGGCTACAAGCATATTGATTTGCATCATGAAGATATTGCATACGAAAGACCTGCTTATGTGCTTTGGGTTCCTATTGGAGCTGTATTATGCTACTTTTTAAATGTAAATTTAGGATTAGGCAGCATACTTGCTCTTGGTATTGTTGGTACTACAGCTTCTTTTATGCCTTCAATAAATGAAGAATCTCAATACTTAAAACAAATACCTGTTAGTATATATTGTGGTGCTTTTGTTGGTATGTCTAGTGTAGACACTTCGCCTTCTATCCTATTTGTTTTTGCTGCAGGATGTGTTGCAGGCTTATTACTTATGGTTACTAAAAACTTGTATTTAGGTGTTGGTGGTAAACTTGGCACAATAGCTTTTGGTGGTGTTATTTTATCGTCTTTAATGTATTGGTTATTTATATGAATTATTTAATAATTATAATTACCGGTATTACAGGCGCTATATTAACATTTTACCTTAGTGAAAACAAAAAGCAAGGTCCTGTTAGAGCCTCTGCTATATTATCCTTAATTGTAGGACTATTCTTTTATTGTTTTCCTGAGGTACTTAATCCTTATTTAACCAAACACATACCTATTGTTTTTGTTGGTACATCGTTTATTGGTATGGTATCCTCAAAAACCGTAGCTAACAAAAAAACTATAGCATTGGCTGGTGTCTTATTTTCTATTATCTACATCAATAAAAATCACACTTTTGAAGGTTATGGCGGTAGTCTAGGTACTATTGCGTTTATTGCTTTACTTACTAGTATGGGATTTGTCGTATTAGTATCTAAAACCAATACTATAAAACACCAAATAGTTGAAATGATTAAAACAATTTTTAATAAAAAGTAAGCTTACAACTAGATAATAAAAGCAAATTGTTGTTATATAATTTTCTTAACCTCATCAAAATCCAATCCGCCATAATTACCACTACTCATTAACAATAAAGCTTTATTATCAAAATTTTGAGAGAACAGATAATTTTTAAAATCGTCTGGATTGGTATAAATTATTAAATCGTCACGCTCAAACGCATTGGCTATTTGGTCTTTGGTGACTTCGTCTAATTTTTTGATTTCTACTGCATGCGGACTGTAAAATACAATTGCAACATCTGCTGCATCTAATGCGCCTTTATATTCTTTTAAAAACTCAGCATTTAAACTGCTATAAGTATGCAACTCTAAACACGCAACCAAAATACGATCTGCGTATTGTTCTTTAACGGCTTTTGTTGTTGCACTTACTTTACTTGGCGAATGTGCAAAATCTTTATAAGCAACGCTATTATTGGTTTCGGTAATTTTTTCTAAACGTTTACTTGCACCTTTAAATGTTGAAATAGCTTCGTAAAAATCATCCTCGTCAATTCCCATGTGTTGGCAAATCCATTTTGCACCAGCCAAATTATTTAAGTTATGCTTACCAAACACTTCTATTGGCATTGGTCCTTCTGGAGTTTCTAACAGTGTTTCACCATCTTCTACGGTGTATTCTGGTGTGTGATATGGGATTTTACGTATTGGGTTTTCGCTAGCTTCTACAATGCGTTTAACTGCTTCGTCTTCTTCGTTATAATTTATACTTCCGCCACGTACAATACTATCTACAAAGATTTTAAACTGCTCTTCATAATTTTCATAAGTCGGAAACACATTAATATGATCCCAAGCAATACCACTTAACAACGCTATATTAGGTTTATAGAGATGAAATTTTGGTCTTCTGTCTATCGGACTGCTTAAATACTCATCACCTTCTAAAACGATAAAATCGTTATCCTCGGTTAATTTTACCATCACATCAAAACCTTCTAATTGCGCGCCAACCATAAAATCTACATCGCGATCATGGTAATGCATGACGTGTAAAATCATAGATGTTATTGTGGTTTTACCATGACTACCGCCAATTACAACTCTAGTTTTGTCTTTAGATTGTTCGTATAAAAACTCTGGATAACTGTATATTTTTAAGCCTAATTCTTGAGCTTTTAATAACTCTGGATTATCTGCTTTAGCGTGCATACCTAAAACTATAGCATCTAAACTTTCGGTAATTTTCTCAGGAAACCATCCAAATTGTTCTGGCAATAATCCTTTAGCTTCAAGACGTGATTTTGAAGGTTCAAAAATCGTATCGTCACTTCCTGTTACTTGATATCCTTTATTATGTAATGCTAATGCAAGGTTGTGCATTGCGCTTCCGCCAATAGCTATAAAATGTACGTTCATGGTTTATTTTTGAAGATGTTTCAAAGATAGTTGTTTGTCTTTAAAATCGCTAATTAACTGTTATTTGTTATAAAGAAATCAGTATAAATTCAAAAATACAATTAGCTTATTCTAACTCATCTTTAAATTCTTTAAACACCTCAATTTTCGGCAACTCTTTTAAAGCTAATTCAATATATTCTAAAGCTTTTTCGGTATTATTTTTATGCTTGTAGATTTGAGCTAAACGGTAATTTGCCCAAGCTTTTGGCACACCATCTTTAGCTGAATAATTCTTAATGTAAACCTTTAGGCAATATTCACCTTTATCTAATTGCACGTTATAATCTGCGCACACTTTTCCTATTTGATAGTGTAACGCATTTCTTTTATGTTTTACCTGTGATGCTTCAATATTACTTATGGCTTTTTCTGGTAGGTTTTCCTTTTCGTATAAAGCTGTAAGCTTGTCGTAGCAAGTAATTGAGCCACCAACTTCAATAGCTTTTAAGTAGTAATCTTCGGCAAGTTCTGGCTCGTCATCATATTCATAAATGTAACCTTTTGCTAAATAACCGTCAACTTTAGAGAGTTTTTCTAACTCGTTGGCATATTTTAAAGATTTGCTTTTACTACCGCCAACAATACCTGGTAATTGCATGTATAATTCTACTAAAGCCCAACGTGTATCTATATGATTTGGATCTAATTCGGCTGCTTTTAAAAATGCTGCTTTAACGTCGTCTATAATGGTTAAAGCCCTTAGTTTACTTACAGATAAGGCTTTCATGCCTAAAGCGCCACCGTATTTGTAATGGTAATTAGCTTCGGTAGGTTCGGCTTCCGTTAGCTTTTTATATTGCTTTGCCGCATCATCCCATTTTTTTTGATGTCCGTAAGCATCGCCTAATAATTCTATGGCTTCTAAATCATTTTCATTATTATCAACAAAAGGTTTTAGCTCTGCTTCTGCTTTGCTAAACAATTTTTGTTGAATAAAGGCTTTTCCTTTTTCAACTGAGGTTTGCCCCATTAAAAAAAGCGGAAAGCAACATATAAAAATGATTAATCGCATATTTGGTTTTTTCAATTTATACAAAAATAACATTCTGTTGGTATTGTTTTTGATTCTGTTGCGTTAATAATTGTTAACTTTAAATTTCTATCGTTTTACTCATTAAAAAGGTAGACTCACGCATTTATAGTTTTAAGTCAAAATGTCTAAACTTATCTTGCTATTAAAATAATTTTATGAAACAGATTTCAACCTTAATAATGATTTTACTTTTTGCTACAACTTACGCTCAAGATGACTATTCCAAACTTTGGAAGCAAGTCGAAACTCATGAAAAAGATGGCTTACCAAAAAGCGCTTTTGATGTTGTACAACAGATTGAAACATTGGCCAAAAAAGAGCAAAACAGTCCACAAATTATTAAAACGCTAATTTTTAAAAGTAAGTATGCGCTAACCTTAGAAGAAGATGCACAGTTGAGTATTATCAATGATTTTAAAACTGAAATAAATAACAGCCAATCGCCTACCAAAAATGTACTACAGAACTTGTTGGCTGACTTGTACTGGCAGTATTTTAATCAGAATAGATATAAATTTTACAATCGTACAAAAACTGAAAGTAAAGTTGATCAAGTAGATTTTAGAACTTGGGATTTAGACACTTTATTTACCGAAATACAAACGCTTTTTAATCAATCTTTAGAAAATGAAAGTGTCCTAAAATCGACAAAAATCCATCAATTTGATGCGATAATTAATAAGGCTGAAAACTCAGAAACATACAGACCAACGTTATTTGATATTTTAAGTCATAACGCTTTAGACTTTTTTAAAACTAGCGAAAACAGCATTACAAAACCAGCTTATAAATTTGAGATTGATAACGAAAATTATTTAAGTGCTTCGTCTCAATTTTCTACTATAAAACTTGAAGCTAAAGATAGTACTTCTTTACAACTGCACGCTTTAAAAGTGTTTCAAAAACTGATTCAATTTCATCAAAAAAACAAAGATTTTAAGGCGCTAACAGATGTAAACATTCAGCGTTTAGATTATGTCTTACAACATGCTACTTTTAGTAACAAAGATGAAATTCACCTTCAAACGCTAAAAGATGAAATTTTCAATTTAAAATCTAACGAAATTGCTGCGCTTTACGAGTTTGAAATTGCAGAAAAAACCTACCAAAACGGTTTACAATACGACTCTAAAACCAATACCGAAAACCGTTGGTTAACACAAGAAGCATTAGCGATTGCAGAAAATATTATTAAACGTTTTCCTGAAAGTAAAGCTGCTGAAAAAAGTAAAATTTTAAAGCAAAAAATAGTACATAAAGAATTACAACTTACTACCGAAACGTATATACCGATTCAGCAAAATAGCCGATTTCTTGTACGTTATAAAAATGTAGAAAACCTTGAATTCACAATATACAATTTATCAAAAAATCAGTTAGAAACATACAACAAAACCTATCGTGAAGACGAGCGTTTAACCTTTATTAAATCTTTAAAACAACATAATAATTGGAGTAGTAACTTAAAAAATGAAAACGATTATCAATCACACACTACAGAAGTTGTTGTCCCTAAACTATCTAATGGTATTTACTTAGTTGTAGCAAGAGCCAATAGCGATTTATACGCTATACAAACCTTACAAATTACCGATTTTGCACTAACCGAAATAGAAACCAACAAAGAAGTTGTTTTTCAATTAATAGACAGAAATAACGGTCAACCTATTCAAAATGCAACTTTAGATATTACGTATCGTAAAAATTACAAAAACAACTATCACAGCAGTACCTTAACAACCGATGTGTTTGGCAAAGCCGTATTTAAAAAAACATCAACCTATCTTTCAGACGTTAATATAGAAGTTAAACACAACAACCAAACTGCTTATTTTGGTAATTATTACGTTGGCAGAAACTACGACAATAACTACAAAGAAGAAACGAGTTACAACGCGTTTGTATTTACAGACAGAAGTATTTATAGACCTAGCCAAACCGTTTATTTTAAAGCAATTGCCATTAAAACACTTGAAGAAAAATCTGAAGTGTTACAAAACGAAATAGTTTACGCCATTCTTTATAATGTGAATAACGAAGAAGTTGGTCGTTTAGAATTAAAAACCAATGATTTTGGATCGGTTGCTGGCGAGTTTATTTTACCAAATTCTGGTCTAAACGGACAATACAGAATTCAAATTTTAGGAAAAAATAACACCTTTGATAATGGAAGACATTATTTTTCTGTTGAAGAATATAAACGTCCAAAATTTGAAGCTAATTTTAATCCAATTACAGAAACATTCAAAATTAAAGATAGCATCACCGTAGAAGGTAATGCAAAAGCCTACGCAGGTAGTAATATTAGCGATGCTAAAGTCACTTACACCGTAAAACGTAAAGTACAATATCCAACTTGGTGGTACTGGCGTAGACCGTATTTTAATAGCGAGTCTCAAGAAATTACACACGGTGAAACCACAACAAATAATAAAGGTGAATTTGACATTACCTTTAAAGCCATACCAGACCAAAGTGTTGATCAAAAATCACAACCTGTTTTTAATTACGAAGTCACTGCAGACGTCACCGATATTAATGGTGAAACCAGAAGCACAACAACTATCGTCAACGTTGGCTATCATGCTTTAACAGTAACTATGTCTGTAAAAAGCGAATTAGATAAAAGCAGTAAAGACCATACAATTCAAATCGATACTAAAAATTTAAATGGTGAATTTGTTCCTGCAAAAGGCTCCATTAAAATATATAAACTTAAAGCGCCAAACAAAGTATTAAGACATCGTCCTTGGAATGCTCCAGATTATCATAATTTAAGTGAAACTGAATTTAAAACCCTATTTCCTCATGATGCTTACAACAATGAAGATGATAGTCAATTTTGGGATAAAGGTGAACTAGTGTTTACCAAAGAATTTAATACTGAAAACCATAAAGACGTTAAACTTGGTAATATCAAAAAATGGGAATCTGGTAAATACCTTATCATTTTAGAAAGCAAGGATAAGTTTGGACAATTAGTGAAAGATGAAACTAGAACAACACTTTACAGTGAAAAAGATAACACTGTTTCAGACAACCAATTGTTTACCATTACCACAAATAAAGACAGTTACCAACCTAACGAAACTGTCGAAATCACATTTGGTAGTTCAGCAACAAACCTTACTGTTTTTATTGATGTAGAAAAAGATAAGCGTATTATCAATAGTAATAAATACGTAATAGATAACGAGAAAAAAACCATACGCATACCTATTACTAATAAAGATGTTGGCGGTTTTGCTGTACATTATAGCTTTGCCGCTTTTAATAGTTATACCGCTAACACCTTAGCTATTTCGGTGCCTTATCCTAAAACCGAGTTAGAGATTGAAACCACAACCTTTAGAGACAAAATACAACCAGGAACAGATGAGACTTGGAGCTTTAAAATTAAAGGTCCAAAAGGTGAAAAAATCTCAGCCGAATTACTAGCCAGCATGTACGATGCATCTTTAGACCAATTTAAATTGCATAATTGGGAATTTAATCCGTTGTACCAACCTATTTACAATCCAAAACGAAACAAAAATAAAGGAAACAGTTTTGGACAACGTGGATTTAGAGTCATCAATAACAACAATAATTACTATAGCTATCCAACACAACAATACGACCAAATTAATTGGTTTGGGTTGAGTTTTGGCAATTATAGTAAATATTTAAGAGGAAGAGCTGCAGGCGTATCTGTTCCTGCTCCAGAATCTATTGAAGTTGTTGAAGATGAAGAAGAAGTTGAAGAGGCATATTCTATTAGTAATAAAGAAAAAATTAGCCCTTCAAAAAAAGTGAAATTAGGAACATCTGAAATGTATACTGAATCTGACAATATCGATAACCCTGAGTATTACTTCTTAATGAGAAAAGGGAAAATTATTGAAAAACAAGAAACAGATTTTAGCACGGTTACAATTCGTAAAAACCTACAAGAAACCGCTTTTTTCTTTCCGCAGTTACAAACAGATAAAGATGGTAACGTCAGTTTCAATTTTACAACACCAGAAGCATTAACCAAATGGAAACTACAATTATTAGCGCATACAAAAACTCTGGAAAGTAAAGTTTCAACTTTAGAAACGGTAACACAAAAAGAGCTTATGGTCATACCAAACGCACCACGTTTTTTACGTCAAGGTGACCAAATAACTATTAGCTCTAAAATTGCCAACTTATCTAATAAAAATTTATCAGGACAAGCCAAATTGATATTGACTGATGCGGTTTCTGGTGAAGATATTACATCTTTACTTGTCAGCTCAAGCACAGTAGAAAATTTCACAGTAAACAAAGACAACAACACACAAGTCGCTTGGCAACTATCTATTCCAGATACGGTAAATGTTGTTCAATATAAAATTATAGCAAAAGCAGGAGATTTTAGTGATGGCGAACAAAGTGCGTTACCAGTTTTAACCAACAGAATGTTAGTTACCGAAACCTTACCAATGTGGATTAGAAGTAACCAAACTAGAACATTTACACTAGATAAGCTTAAAAACACCTCATCAAGCACTTTAAAACATCATAAATTAACGTTAGAAATGACTAGCAATCCTGCTTGGTATGCAGTACAAGCCTTACCATATCTAATGGAATATCCTTACGATTGCAACGAGCAAACCTTTAGTAAATATTACGCTAATGCGCTGGCTAGTCATATTGCAAATAGCAATCCGCGTATTCAAGAGGTATTTAATCAATGGAAAAACACCGATGCGTTGATTAGTAATTTAGAGAAAAACCAAGAACTAAAATCTATTTTAATTCAAGAAACACCTTGGTTACGAGATGCGCAAAGCGAAACAGAACAGAAAAAACGTATTGCATTGCTTTTCGATTTAAATAAAATGAATAACGAATTGCAAAACGCCAAAAACAAACTAAAACAAAACCAAATGTCTAATGGTTCTTGGGCTTGGTTTAATGGCGGACGAGCAAACCGTTTTATAACGCAACACATTGTCACTGGTTTTGGACATCTTAAAAAATTAAATGTCATTCAGAGCGACAGCGAAGAATCTATGATCAAAAAAGCAATCCAGTATTTAGATTCAGAATTTGTAGAAGAATACAACAACTTAACTAAATACAATAAAAATATAGATTTAAGTAAAGACCATTTAAGCCATATGCAAATTCATTATTTGTACATGCGTAGTTTTTTCCCAGAAATAAAAATATCTAAAGAATTAAAAACTATAATGGATTATTATCAGTCACAAATTCAAAATTATTGGTTAAGCAGAAGTCTGTATAACAAAGGATTGATGGCTTTAATTTCTTATAGAAATAATGACACTAATACCACATCTAAAATTTTAAATTCATTAAAAGAAACTAGTATTACTAGTGAGGAATTAGGTATGTACTGGAAATCTAACGAAAACTCTTGGTATTGGTATCAAGCTCCAATTGAAACACAAGCGTTACTAATTGAAACGTTTTCTGAAGCTGGACTTGTCATTCAGAGCGAAGCGAAGAATCTAGAAACCATAGATAATCTTAAAATCTGGTTACTTAAAAACAAGCAAACCAACCGTTGGAAAACGACCAAAGCTACTACCGAAGCTGTGTACGCATTATTACTTCAAGGTAGCGATTGGTTAAGTGTAACCGATATGGTAAACATTGTTTTAGGTGATCAAAAAATAGATCCAAACACTATAGAAGACGTTAAAGTTGAAGCTGGTACTGGCTATTTTAAAACGTCTTGGTCTGCTAACGAAATTTCGCCTAAAATGGCAGAAGTAAAAATCTCTAAAAAAGGAGAAGGAATTGCTTGGGGAAGTTTATACTGGCAATATTTTGAAGATTTAGATAAAATTACCTCTGCGGAAACGCCACTTCAACTAAAGAAAAAATTATTCTTAAAAACTAATACAGATACTGGTGAAACACTTACCGAAATTACTAAAGAAACCAAACTTAAAGTTGGCGATTTAGTAACCGTAAGAATCGAATTAAGAAGCGACAGAAACATGGAATTTATCCACATGAAAGATATGCGTGCAGCAGGTTTAGAGCCAACCAATGTGATTAGTCAATACAAATGGCAAGACGGTTTAGGCTATTATCAAAGCACAAAAGACGCAAGTACAAACTTCTTTTTTGATTACTTACCAAAAGGCGTTTATGTGTTTGAATATGATTTACGTGTTAACAATGCTGGTAATATGAGTAATGGTATAACTACTATACAAAGCATGTATGCACCAGAATTTAGTAGTCACAGTGAAGGCGTAAGAATTGATGTTGAATAATAATGTAATTATTCAATACAAAAAAGGCTTCCAAATTTGGAAGCCTTTTTTGTATCTATAGTTATTTACTTGGCGGCGTTGTTGGTCGTACTTCAATTTTACTTGGTAATGTACGTGGATGCATTTTTAATAAATCGACCACTAACTCGCCAATATCTTCAATTTGTATTTTCCATGCGCCTTCATCGTTTGGCTCGTTTCCGTTAAAGTAAGTCGAAACAGATCCTGGCATAATAGTACTAACCTTTATGCCGTATTTACGCAAATCTAACATTACCGCTTGGGTAAATCCGGTAACACCAAATTTACTAGCGTTATACGCAGATCCGCCAGCAAAAAAGTTGGTACCTGCTAAACTTGAAATAGTAATGTAATACCCTTTACTTGCTTTAAGTGCATCTACACTTGCTTTAATCGAATTAAAAACACCTGTTAGATTGGTATCTATAACTTCATTCCATTGTGTTGTAGTTAAATCTTCTATACTACCAAAATGTCCTAAACCTGCATTAGCAATGACAATGTCTAACTGTCCAAAGGTATCTACAGTTGTTTTAACAGCTTGTTGCTGACTTTCTAATTGTCTTACATCTGCTTCTAGTCCGATTGCTTTTGCAGAAGACACTTCTGCATTAAGTTGTTCTGCTGCTTTTTCTGCAGATGCTACACTTCTACTGGTTATAGCTACGTTAACACCTTGTTGCATTAATGCATAGGCTATACCATATCCAATGCCTTTTGATCCGCCTGTTATTAAAGCGACTTTATTATTTAAATTGCTCATAGAATTTTATTTTTTTGGTTGAAACCCAAAGTTACAAAACCTACAACGCAAGTCGAATTTTAAAATGTTAGGATATTTATAAAATTGAAATAATCTCTGACTTGAACACTAGGACAGCAAACATACCCGCGTTAAGGATTGAATGGCATGTTTGAGCTCTCCCAACTTTTTAGTTGGGAAGCGAGTAATGAAAGCCTGACCCTTTTAGGGTAACGCCAAAATAAAATTAATTAAGCATGTCCCATAATTTATCTTTAAGCGTTGTAATGCCTTGTTGAGCTACACTTGAGATAAATTGATATGGAATTGGTAAGGTTTTGTCTAACTCTTGTTTTAGTTCGGCTTTAAGCTCGTCATCCAACATATCACATTTTGAGATGGCTATCATACGGTCTTTATCCAACATTTCTGGATTGTAACGTCTAAGCTCGTCTAACAAAATCTCGTATTGTTTGTTAATATCTGGTGCATCTGCTGGAATTAAAAATAGTAATACCGAATTACGCTCTATGTGACGCAAGAAATAATAGCCTAAGCCTTTACCTTCGGCAGCTCCTTCAATAATTCCTGGGATATCTGCCATGACAAAGGTTTGGTAGTCACGATATTTTACAATACCTAAGTTAGGCTTTAAAGTGGTGAACTCGTAATCTGCAATTTTGGGTTTTGCAGCGGTCATTACAGATAGTAAAGTAGATTTTCCTGCGTTAGGAAAACCTACTAAACCTACATCTGCTAAGACTTTAAGCTCTAATGTTATGTCTTTTTCTTCTAACGGAATACCTGGTTGCGCATAACGTGGTGTTTGGTTAGTACTGCTTTTAAAGTGCCAGTTTCCTAATCCACCTTTTCCTCCTTCGGCAACAATTTTTTCTTCACCTTGTTCGGTAATCTCAAAAAGGATATCGTTAGTTTCTGTATCTCTTACTACGGTTCCTAATGGGACTTCGATAATGTAATCTTCTCCATCTGATCCTGTACTACGATTACTACTACCATCGCCACCATGACCTGCACGGATATGACGTTGAAATTTTAAGTGTAGTAACGTCCAAAGGTTTTCGTTTCCTCTAATAATTACGTGTCCGCCACGTCCACCATCGCCACCATCGGGTCCGCCTTTTGCATTATATTTTTCGCGATTAAGGTGTGCAGATCCTTTTCCTCCTTTTCCGGAAGAGACGTGCATTTTTACGTAATCTACAAAGTTACCTTCGGTCATTTACTTAGTTTATTTATTAATTTGTGAATTCGTTTTATGAAAACTCTAAGCGTTTCAGATTAACATATAAACGAAAAAACTCATTTTAAAGTTTATCGATTACAGTACAAAGACGTTCTGTAATCTCTTCGATACTACCAACACCATCTACTCCAAAGTATTTATCTTGAGCTGAGTAGTAATCTTTTAAGATAGCGGTTTTGTTGTAATATTCTTTAATTCTATTTCTAATAATAGATTCGTCAGCATCATCTGCTCTACCACTAGATTTACCACGTTCTAAAAGACGTTGTACTAAAACTTCGTCGTCTACTTCTAAAGCGATCATTGCATTAATTTGAGAATCTTTAGTATCCATTAATTTATCTAAAGCTTCTGCTTGTGCGTTAGTACGCGGAAAACCATCAAATATAAATCCGTTAGCGTCTGCATTTTTTTCAACTTCTGCATTTAGCATGTCAATAGTTACTTGGTCTGGTACAAGCTCGCCTTTATCCATGTATGACTTAGCCAACATACCTAAAGCGGTTTCGTTTTTGATGTTGAATCTAAATACATCACCAGTAGAGATGTGAACTAAGTTATACTTTTCTTTTAAAAAATTAGCTTGTGTGCCTTTACCTGCTCCAGGAGGACCAAATAATACTAAATTAGTCATGTGTTGTGTTGTTTTGAGTTGATATACTGCTGGTAAATCTCTACCTAATCCATCGTAGTCTAAGCCATAGCCTACAATAAATTTATTTGGTATTTCTATTCCAACATAATGAAGTTTAAAATCTTTTTTATATGCTTCTGGTTTGTAAAACAACGTTGCTATGACTAACTGTTTTACATTTTCGTTTTTGAAAATACGATGAATTTCGTTTAAGGTATTACCGGTATCAATAATATCTTCTAAAATTACAACCGTTCTTCCTGTTAAGTCTTGTGTTAACCCAATTAATCTTTGGATATCTTCTGTGGATTTAACACCTTCATAAGACGCCAATTTTATAAAAGTGACCTCACAAGGTTTTGGATATTTTTTTACAAAGTCACTTACTACCATAAATGATCCATTTAAAATACCAACAAAAACAGGTACTTCATCTCCTAAATTCTTAGCTACATCTTGTGCCATTTTTGTAATAGCTGCATCTATTTGTTGTTCAGAAATAAAAGGCTTAAATTCTTTGTCGTGAAGCTTTATGGTATTCATTGTAAAAAATTAAAGAGCAAATATAAGGATTTGTAACAGCTTATCCGAGATTTGATTTCGATTTTTAAAGGCTATTTTACATTTAAAATGTATTTTTGTTGCACACAACTAATATGATTAATGAATTATTTTTCTTCAAACTTTAAATTAGGAATTCTTGGTGGCGGACAATTAGGCAAAATGCTACTGTACAACACCAGAAAATTTGATATCCAAACCTACGTTTTAGACAACAGCAACGAAGCACCAAGCAAAATTGCTTGTGATAAATTTGTAAAAGGCGATTTATTAGATTTTGATACCGTTTACAACTTTGGAAAACAAGTAGATGTTTTAACTATCGAAATTGAAAACGTAAACGTCGACGCATTAGAAAAACTAGAAAACGAAAACATAAAAGTTTACCCGTCTTCTAAAACATTACGTCAAATACAAAATAAAGCCAAGCAAAAATTATTCTACGTAGATCACAATTTGCCAACTGCGCCTTTTAGCAGATTTGCTTATTTATCTGAAATAGAAGATGCTATTAATAATGGCGGTTTAGAATTACCTTTTGTATGGAAAGCAGCTAGATTTGGTTACGATGGTAACGGCGTAAAAATTGTAAGACAATTAAGCGATTTAGAAGGTTTGCCTGCTGGCGAATGTATTGCAGAACAAATCATTCCGTTTAAAAACGAATTAGCTGTAATTGTAGCAAGAAATGTCTCAGGAGACATTAAAACGTATCCTGTTGTTGAAATGGAATTTCATCCTGAAGCTAACCAAGTTGAATATGTAATATGTCCTGCACGTATTTCTGACGACGTCGCAAAAAAGGCACAAGAAGTAGCTTTAAAAACATCTGAAGCTTTTAACCATGTTGGATTATTAGCTGTAGAAATGTTTCAAACACAAGACGATCAAATTTTAATTAATGAAGTAGCGCCAAGACCACACAATTCTGGCCATCAAACTATTGAAGCTAGTTTTACTAGTCAATTTGAACAACATTTACGCGCTATTTTAGATTTACCGTTAGGTGAAACTAAAAGCAAAGTTGGCGGCATTATGGTAAATCTTGTCGGTGCAGAAGGTCATACTGGAAATGTGCTATATAAAAACATAGAAACCATCATGACTTTTGAAGGTGTTACACCACATATTTATGGTAAAAAACAAACGCGTCCGTTTAGAAAAATGGGACACGTTACCATAGTTAACGAAGATTTAAACAAAGCAAGACAAATTGCCGAAAAAGTAAAAAATACAATACAAGTAATAAGCGAATAATATGAGTAAAGTTGCAATAGTAATGGGAAGCAATAGCGATATGCCAGTAATGCAAGACGCTATTGATATTTTAAAAGGATTTGATATAGAAATTGAAGTAGATATTGTTTCTGCCCATCGTACACCAGAAAAACTATTTGATTTTAGCAATAACGCACATAAAAGAGGTATTAATGTAATTATAGCTGGTGCTGGTGGCGCAGCTCATTTACCTGGTATGGTTGCTTCTATGAGTCCATTACCAGTAATTGGTGTTCCTGTAAAAAGTAGTAACTCTATAGATGGTTGGGACTCAGTTTTATCTATTTTACAAATGCCAGGTGGCGTACCTGTTGCTACTGTAGCTTTAAACGGAGCTAAAAACGCGGGTATATTGGCTGCACAAATTATTGGCGCTTCAGACCAATGCGTTTTGGATAAGATCATTGCTTATAAAGAAGGCTTAAAACTAAAAGTAGAACAAGCCGCTAAAGACATAAAAAAGTAGCATAAAAAAAGCCTTGACTTTGGTCAAGGCTTTACATCGCTATTAATCTTTCTATATGAGTTATACTCACATCAAAAAAACTGACGCAAAATTCTGAGTTTTATGACGAAAGAAAGAATTGAGGTAAAGAAATTTAGTTTTTTAGATAAAAGACAATTTTTATCGTTAAAAAGCTGATTTACTGAATTTAATGTAGAAAAAAAGCCTCAAAACTTAATTTGAGGCTTTTTATCGCTATTAATCAATAATTTTTATGTGAGTAACCAGCTCACGGGAAAAAATCGAGACAAAAATAATACAAATAACTATTTCTGAAAAAAAAACAATTATTTTTTATATAAATTTTAAACTTAAACGTTTTCGGTATGAATATACTTCTCAATAAATTTGATACAAAATACAACTCAGCACCATTTCAATCAATTGAAAACAAACACTTTAAACCTGCAATAGAGACTTTGATTAAAGAAACGAAAGCAGAAATTGAAACAATTGCTAATTCAGAGAAAATTCCTACTTTTAGTAATACTATTGAAGCTTTAGAATATGCTGGACAACAATTAGATAGAGCTACAAGTGTATTTTTCAACTTAAATTCGGCAGAGACTAATGAAGAAATTCAAAAAATAGCTCAAGACATTTCTCCACTTTTATCAGAGTTTAGTAACGATATTACTTTAAACGAAAAACTCTTTGCGCGTATAAAGGAAGTTTATAATCAAAAAGAGCAACTTGATCTAACCGAAGAACAAAAAACCTTATTAGATAAAAAATATAAAAGCTTTGCAAGAAATGGTGCAAACCTTTCTGAAGAGAAAAAAGAACAATTAAGAGCAATTGATAAAAAATTAGCGTCTCTTAAATTAAAATTTGGCGAAAATGTATTAGCAGAAACTAATGCTTTTGAAATGCATATCACCAACCAAACCGACCTAGAAGGTTTACCAGAAGGCGCTATTGAAGCCGCACAACAATTAGCCGAAAGTAAAGGTAAAGATGGCTGGTTAATCACTTTAGACTACCCAAGCTACATTCCTTTTATGACCTATGCAAAAAACAGAGCATTACGCAAAAAACTGTCGATTGCTTTTGGAAGTAAAGGGTTTAATAACAATAAATTAGACAATCAAAATAATGTTTTAGAAATTGCTAAACTAAGACACCAACGTGCCAATTTATTAGGCTATAAAACACATGCACATTTTGTTTTAGAAGAACGCATGGCAGAAACACCAGCAAAAGTAGAAAGCTTTTTAAATGATTTATTAGACAAAGCAAAACCTGCTGCGGAACGCGAGTTTGCCAACCTTCAAAATTTCGCAAAAGAATTAGATGATATTGATCACCTTGAAAAATGGGATGGAGCTTATTATAGCGAAAAACTTAAACAAAAGCTTTTCAATTTAGATGACGAAAAACTAAAACCATACTTCCAATTAGAAAACGTTATTGATGGTGCTTTTAAAGTAGCCAACAAATTATTTGGATTAACTTTTAAAGAAATTGATACTATTGACAAGTATCATCCAGATGTTTTGACTTACGAAGTTTTAGATGAAAATAGTGACTTAGTTTCGATATTTTATGCCGACTTTTTCCCGCGTTCAGGAAAACGCAACGGAGCTTGGATGACGTCTTACAAACCTCAATTTGTACAAAACGGTATTAATGAAAGACCACATGTTTCTATCGTTTGTAACTTTACAAAACCTACCAAAAGCAAACCATCTTTATTAACATTTAATGAGGTAACCACGCTGTTTCATGAGTTTGGTCATGCATTACACGGTATGCTAGCAAATACTACTTACCCTAGCCTATCTGGTACAAGCGTGTATTGGGATTTTGTAGAATTACCAAGTCAAGTTTTAGAAAATTGGTGTTACGAAAAAGAAGCGTTAGAGTTATTTGCAACACATTATGAAACCGGAGAACTTATCCCAATGGATTTAGTAGAAAAAATTAAAGAAAGTGCAACTTTTAATGAAGGTATGCAAACCTTACGTCAAATTAGTTTTGGCTTATTAGATATGCATTGGCATGGTATTGACCCAACAGAAGTCACAGATGTAAAAGCACACGAAAACGAAGCTTTTAAAGACACGCAATTATATCCTGATGTGGCAGAAAATTGCATGAGTACAGCATTTTCTCATATTTTTCAAGGCGGCTATTCTTCTGGGTATTATAGTTATAAATGGGCAGAAGTTTTAGATGCAGATGCATTTGATTATTTTAAACAAAACGGCATTTTTAATCGTGATATTGCTTTAAAATTTAAAGACAATGTACTTACAAAAGGCGGTACTGAAAATCCACTAATTTTATATAAACGCTTTAGAGGTCAAGACCCAAAACCAGAAGCTTTATTAAAACGTGCTGGATTGATTAAGTAATATTTTATGTCATTCTGAAGGTAGTGATTAATTAAAACATTAGTTATTCTACTTCTTCAGAATGACATTTTTTAATTAAACTTTCAAAGATTATTGAAAGTTTGAAAATTATTTATATATTTGTGTCATGGAATATCAAGAAGCAAAAGATAAATTTATAAGTACTTGGGGAAGTTTAGGTACACTTTGGGGCATTAACAAAGCGATGGCTCAAATACAAGCATTGCTTTTTATTTCGACAAAACCTTTATCTATGGAAGAAATCATGGAAGAACTTCAGATTTCTAGAGGTAATACAAGCATGAATTTAAGACAATTAATGGATTGGGGAATTGTAACCAAAGAACTTATTCCTGGTGAAAGAAAAGACTTTTTCACTACTGAAAAAGACGTTGAAGAATTAGCTAGAATTGTAGCTAAAGAACGTAGCCGAAGAGAAATAAAACCAGTTATTAAAGTATTAAGCGATGTCTCTTCTATAAAAGATGATGGCACAGAAAAAACTAAAGAATTAATTAAACAAACAAAAGCCTTAAAAGAACTTACTGATAATTTAGACGTTTTAATGAACAAACTTGTAGACCAAAAACAAAACTGGATTACTAAGTCTTTATTAAAATTAATTAAATAAAAAAATTTAAACAATACTTTCAATATTTTCTGAAAGTTTCAAAATAATAAAATTATGAAAAACAAATTTAATAAAATTCTATTTCTAATAAATCTAGTATTCTATCTCATCGTATTAATTATACCGTTTTATGAAAACAATATTCTTAGCGGTCTATACTATCAATTTTACTTAGGCATATTTCAATTAATTTTAGGTGTATACTTTTTAACAATTAAAACTCCTACTAGTATATCTAACAATTTAGGCTACTATTGGACTACTACAATTTTATATTTTATTTCTCTACCAATTTTTTCTTCATTATTAAACAATGAAAAAAACTTCCTAAATGTATGTTTAGTGATTATTCCAATGAGTATAGGGCTATATCATATTTATATAAACTACCTAATCCAAAAGACATGAACTTAAACATCATCACATACACCATTTACCTACCAATAATTGTATTTATAACAGTAAGAATTGGATGGTTATGCTATAAAAATGGAGAGTTGTTTTTATTTACCTTATTTGAAGATAAATCGTTAGTTAAATCTATCAACAATCTATTACTTATAGGATATTATCTAACTAACATAGGCTATGCAATAATTACCATTTCTTACTGGGAAACCATACATAATGTAGTCGAGGTAATAAACAGCCTAACCTTTACTTTAGGAAAAATCATACTGATTCTTGCAGTATTACATTACAACAATATTTTTTGGCTTCAATTAACACATAAACATAAATTTTTAAAACAATAAATTATGGAACATTCAAAAATCATTATCGGTTACTTTATTTACTTACCAATTGTTATTGCTCTAACCATATTTGTTTCTAAAATGCTTTTTAAAAACGGAAAGCTTTTTATGATAGATATTTTTAAAGGAAAAGAGGATATTGCTTTAGCTACCAACAAACTATTTGAGATAGGTTTTTACCTCATCAATATTGGTTTTGCTCTTTTTACAATGAAGATTTTTTACTACGGAAGTGATCCTATGAGCTCACAAACGCTAATAGAAATTTTAAGTAAAAAATTAGGCGGATTTACCATCTATTTAGGCGTCATGCTATTCTTTAATTTATTTTTATTTTTTAGAGGAAGAAAAAAATCGAGAACAATTACTAAAACGGTTTACAACCCACAAATAAATAGTTAATTATGAAAAAAATAATTATTGCAGGAGGAAGTGGTTTTTTAGGAGAAATCTTAAAAAACCACTTTAAAAAAGAAAAATATGAAGTGTATATTTTAACTAGAAATCCAAAACATAAAAATGATATTTATTGGAACGGAAAAGAAATTGACAAATGGTCTAATCATCTAGAAAACACAGACGCTATAATCAATTTAGCCGGAAAATCTGTAGACTGTAGATACACTAAAAAAAATAAAAAGGATATTTATGATTCTAGAATTGAATCAACTAAAGTTTTAGGATTAGCTATAAATAAATGTGAGAATCCGCCAAAATTTTGGATAAATTCATCTACTGCTACAATTTATGATAATAGTTTTGAGAGAATCAACACCGAAGATAACGGAATAATTGGAGATGATTTTTCAATGAACATTGCAAAATCATGGGAACTTGCTTTCAATGAAATCAACACTCCTAAAACCAAAAAAATCATACTTCGTACATCAATTGTTTTAGGTAAAAAAGGTGGTGCAATTATTCCATTAAAAAAAATCATAAAGTTATTTTTAGGAGGAAAACAGGCTTCAGGAAAACAAAAGGTGAGTTGGATACATGAAGAGGACTTTGCAAATGCCATTCAATTTTTAATTGATAATAATAAACAAGGCGTTTTTAATTTATGCGTACCAAAACCAACAGACAATAAAACTTTAATGAAATCTTTGAGAAAAGCATTAAATATTCCTTTTGGAATACCACAACCAAAATGGTTAATAAAAGCTGGAGCTTTTTTAATAGGCACAGAACCAGAACTAGTAACAAAAAGTAGAAATGTATTCCCAGAAAAACTTTTAAATAATGGTTTCCTATTTAAATACACTAACATAGAAAATGCTTTGAAAGATATTTTGCATTAAGTAAACTCTTATCATAGTGTTAAATAAGCCAAAACCCACAGTTTTTTAGTTATTTTTGAAAAAAGAAAAAGAAAAAACCAACTAATGCCAAAACACACTTTAAATCCAAATAATTGGATAGATCTTTACAGTGACTACCTGTTTAATTACACAATAACGCGTGTAAACGACCGTGTTATTGCTCAAGATTTAGTGTCCGAAACTTTTTTGGCTGGGTTAAACGCTATGAAAAACTTTAAAGGTGAAGCAGCCGAACGTACTTGGCTTATTTCAATTTTAAAGCGAAAAATTATTGATTATTACCGTAAAATTAATTCTAATAAAGGTAAAGCCGAAGTTAGAATGACTTACAACGATTCTGATTCTGAAGGGGATTGGTTAGAAGAACGTATTGCAGACCCTTTTAATAAAACTGCTGAAGATACGATTGAAAACGAAGAGTTAGCCGAAGCAATTCAAAATTGCTTATCTAAACTTCCTAAAAAACAAGCCGAAGTTTTTAAAAAGAAAACCATCTTAAACCAAGAAACCGAAACCATTAGTAAGGAATTAAATATTACAGCGTCTAACCTATGGGTAATTGTTCACAGAGCTAGAGTTGCTCTTGCAAGTTGCCTTGAAAAAAATTGGTTTTAATCATGGGATTATTTTTTATTAAATGCGAAGAAGCAGGTCATGTTTGTGATAAACATCAATATGAAGAAGCTTCGATTACCGAAAAAATAAAGCTAAATATTCATTTATTTTATTGTTCTGCTTGCAGAAAACACTCAGCTACCAATAAAAAATTAACTTCCCTATTAAAAAATATTTCACTTCAATTTTTATCTTCTGAAGAAAAAGAACAACTTAAAAAAGCTTTTGAAAAAGAACTACAAAAGCATCAACATTAGCCAAAAAATAGGCAATGCCTCTACCCAAAAAGATGTATAATATTTATTTCGCTTTTTAGAAGAAAACAAAACAAATAACATTAAAATAAAAGTCATAATTACTTCTTTGTAAAGAAAGTGAGTTATGATTTCTTCTTTAAAAAAATTCAACCCTAAAAAAATTAAAAGCAACAAAACACCAAGTATTTTGGTCTTTTTTACACCAATTTGCTGCGGAATTGTAGCCAGTTTTATACTATCAAATTTAAGATCTCTTATTTCAAAAGGAATCATTAAAGCCAATACAAAAACAAAATTTTGTAATACAGTAATCCAGACTTTAGTTGTTAATTCATGATAATTGTTTAGTATTGGCAAAACAACCGTTGTAAACGCCCAAACTGCTGCTATAATATGCACTTTTAATCCGCTAATTTGTCTTAAGTTTTGTTGCTCGTCTAAATACATTCGTTTAGGTAAAAAAGGGATAGCATATAAAAAAGTAACTACACCTAATCCAGCTAGAATAAATAGCACTTTAGCTTCTAACTTAAAAGCATAAAAAACCATTAACATAAAACTAAAAAAAGAAAATACTTGAATCACTTTTAGCCATCTTGCCAAACTACGATGGTGCCATTTAGCAATTCCAAAATATTTCACAAAATTGTAACCTGTAATTGTAGCATAAAAATTAAAATACAGGATATTTTCATCATAAGGTAAATCAAAAATTAGAAGTGTAATCCAACTTAAAGCATACACAGATAAAGCAACGTGTATACTGCTATTTATATAAAAACCTAAAAGCTGTTTGGCTATCTTCATTAAACAAAAATAATCAATCTGTTAATAAAGCACTTAAATGGTTAAAAACTTTCAAATTTTAACTAAAAAATGCTCTAAGATTTCATTAATTTTGCAATCGCATAAAAACGCGTTTTTTAACGCTAAAATAATTTGTCATTCTCATGAAAATGAGAGCTTAACAACACAACACTAATGAATACAAACGCTTTTGCTTTGCGCCACATTGGACCTAGAGAAAATGACATTAAAGAAATGTTACAAACTGTTGGTGCAGAAAGTATTGAACAATTAATTTACGAAACTATTCCTTCTAACATTCGTCTTGAAAAAGATTTAGATTTAGACGACGCTATGACGGAATACGAGTATTCTACACACATTAACAACTTATCTAAACTAAATAAAACTTATAAAACTTATATTGGTTTAGGGTATCATCCAACAATTTTACCTGCGGTTATTCAGCGTAATATTTTAGAAAATCCAGGTTGGTACACTGCTTACACACCTTACCAAGCAGAGATTGCTCAAGGTCGTTTAGAGGCTTTATTAAATTTCCAAACCATGATTACCGATCTTACCGGTATGGAACTTGCAAACGCATCACTTCTTGACGAAAGTACTGCTGCTGCAGAAGCTATGAGTCTTTTATTTGCTGTTAGAGAAAGAGCTCAAAAAAAAGAAAATGTAAATAAGTTTTTTGTTTCAGATGCAGTTTTACCTCAAACTATCTCAGTTTTAAAAACTCGTGCACTTCCTATTGGGATTGATTTAGTTATTGGAGACGAAAGTACATTTGATTTTTCTTCAGAATACTTTGGTGCTATTGTTCAATATCCAGGTAAAAACGGACAAATTACAGACATTAAAACATTCATTGCTAAAGCAAATGAAAACAATATAAAAGTTGCAGTAGCAGCAGATATTTTAAGCTTAATCAAGCTTGAAGCTCCAGGACAATTTGGAGCTGATGTTGTTGTTGGTACAACCCAACGTTTTGGTATACCAATGGGTTATGGCGGTCCACACGCAGCTTATTTTGCAACAAAAGAAGCTTACAAGCGTGATATTCCTGGTCGTATTATTGGTGTTACCAAAGATGCTAGTGATAACCGTGCGTTACGTATGGCGCTTCAAACAAGAGAACAACACATAAAGCGTGATAAAGCAACATCTAACATCTGTACAGCTCAAGTTTTATTGGCTGTTATGGCTGGTATGTATGCAGTGTATCACGGACCAAAAGGCTTAAAATTTATAGCTAACAAAGTACATAATAGTGCGTCAACGTTGGCTTCTACCCTTTCAAAAATGGGATTAGAGCAAGTCAACACGTCGTATTTTGACACATTACAAGTTAAAGCCAACACCACTAAAGTAAAAGAAGTTGCAGAAACTAATGAAGTTAACTTCTTTTACGAAGATGCCAACACGGTTTTAATCTCTATAAACGAAACAACTTCTATTTCAGATTTAAATGAAATTGTTAAGATTTTCGCTGAAGCGGAAAACAAAAAAGCAATAGAAATAACTGAATTAGCTGACACAAACAATATAGATACTGACTTAAATAGAACAAGCGACTTTTTAACGCTTGACGTATTTAACAGCTACCATTCTGAAACCGAATTAATGCGTTACATCAAAAAATTAGAGCGCAAAGATTTAGCATTAAACCATTCTATGATTTCTTTAGGATCTTGTACAATGAAATTAAATGCAGCTTCAGAAATGTTGCCTTTAAGTCAAACAAATTGGGGAAGCATTCACCCATTTGCTCCAGTAAATCAAACTGAAGGTTACCAAAAAGTATTAAAAGCATTAGAAGATCAATTAACAGAAATCACTGGTTTTGCAGCAACATCTTTACAACCTAACTCTGGTGCACAAGGTGAATACGCTGGATTAATGGTGATTAAAGCATATCATGAATCTCGTGGCGATCATCACCGTAACATCTGTTTAATTCCTAGTTCTGCTCACGGAACAAACCCTGCAAGTGCTGTAATGGCAGGTATGAAAGTGGTAGTAACAAAAGCAGACGATAACGGAAATATTGATGTAGAAGATTTACGCGAAAAAGCCGAATTACACGCAGAAAACCTTTCTGCTTTAATGGTAACTTACCCATCAACTCACGGTGTATACGAGTCAGCAATTAAAGACATTACAAAAATCATCCATGATAATGGCGGACAAGTGTACATGGATGGAGCAAACATGAATGCCCAAGTAGGATTAACAAATCCTGGAAATATTGGCGCAGATGTCTGTCACTTAAACTTACATAAAACATTTGCTATTCCTCATGGTGGTGGCGGACCTGGTGTTGGACCAATTTGTGTTGCCAAACAATTAGCTCTGTTTTTACCTGGTAACCCAGTAATAAAAACTGGTGGAGATAATGCTATTACAGCAATTTCTGCAGCTCCTTTTGGTAGCGCTTTAGTTTGCTTAATTTCTTACGGATATATAAAAATGTTAGGCGCTGAAGGATTAAGAGCTTCAACAGAAATAGCAATCTTAAACGCTAACTATATTAAACACCGTTTACAAGGTGCTTTTGAAACGTTATATTCTGGTGAAAGAGGTCGCGCAGCTCACGAAATGATTATAGACTGCAGACCATTTAAAGCTAACGGAATTGAAGTAACAGACATTGCTAAACGTTTAATGGATTATGGCTTCCACTCGCCTACTGTATCATTCCCAGTTGCAGGAACAATGATGATTGAGCCAACAGAAAGTGAAAGTAAAGCTGAAATGGATCGTTTTTGTGATGCTATGATTTCTATTAGAAAAGAAATTGATGCTGTAACTAAAGAAGACGAAAACAATCCATTAAAAAATGCACCACATACTTTAGATATGCTAACTAATGACGAATGGTTACTTCCTTATTCTCGTGAGAAAGCAGCATATCCATTAGAATATGTAAAAGAAAACAAATTTTGGCCTTCTGTGCGTCGTGTAAATGATGCTTATGGAGACCGTAATTTAATTTGTACTTGTGCACCAATAGAAGAATATATGGAAGCATAGATGTTTTTGAACATCGTAAACTAAAAAAGTAATAAGACTGCCTTTAATTAAGTTACTCGTATATTTGTATATTAGTAAAAATTAAAGGCAATCTTTTTTTATGAATATAAAAATCACTGGTTCTGGTAGTTTTATTCCAGAAAATATTGAAAAGAACGAAGACTTTCATCAACATGAGTTTTTAAATGTAGACGGTTCTGAAATTAATTCACCAAACGAAATAATTGTAGAAAAATTTAAAGACATTACTGGTATTGTTGAACGTCGTTATGCAGATGATAAATTAACCGCATCAGACTTGGGTTATTTAGCTGCCGAAAAAGCTATTGAAGACGCCAATATTGACCGAGAAGAATTAGATTACATTATTGTTGCCCATAACTTTGGAGACGTAAAAAAAGACGCTATCCAAAGTGATATTCTTCCTTGTCTTGCTACTAGAGTTAAACATAGTTTACGTATAAAAAATCCAAAATGTGTCGCTTATGACATTTTATTTGGTTGTCCTGGTTGGGTTGAAGGTACCATCCAAGCGCAAGCGTTTATAAAAGCAGGAATGGCAAAAAAATGTTTAGTTATTGGTGCCGAAACATTATCTAGAGTGGTAGACAAACACGACCGCGATAGCATGATTTACAGTGATGGCGCTGGCGCAACAATTATTGAAGCTACAGATGAAGAAGGAGGTATTTTAGCACACAACACTGCAAGTTTTACTTTTGATGAAGCTTACTATTTATTCTTCGGAAATTCTAACAATCCAGAATTAGACAAAGACACAAGATATATAAAAATGCACGGTCGTAAGATTTATGAATTTGCTTTAAACAACGTGCCTTTAGCAATGAAAGAATGCTTAGACGAAAGCGGTGTTGACATTAAAGACGTTAAAAAAGTACTGATTCATCAAGCTAACGAAAAAATGGACGAAGCCATCATAAAACGCTTCTATAGACTCTATAAAACACCTGTTCCAGAAGGTGTAATGCCAATGAGCATTCACAAACTAGGAAACAGCTCGGTTGCAACCGTACCAACACTTTTTGACTTAATTAGAAATAATAAATTAGAAAATCAGCATATAGAAAAAGGAGATGTTATTATATTTGCTAGCGTTGGTGCAGGAATGCACATAAACGCTATTGTTTATAAATATTAATCCGCTTTCGCGGAAAATAACCGATGTACGAAAACACATTTCCGCATAAAAGATATAAGCTTACTTTTCAATTTTTAGAAAAACATATTTCTAAATCCGAAACCATTTTGGATTTAGGTGTAGAAAATCCGTTTACCAAAATACTAAAGGCTAACGGATTTTCTGTTGAAAACACTAAAGGTGAAGACTTAGATTTAGATACTTCCACTATAGAAAATTCAGATGCTACAGTAGTCACAGCTTTTGAAATTTTTGAACATTTATTGTCACCTTTTACCGTTTTAAAAAGTATAAAAGCAAACAAACTAGTCATTAGCGTACCGCTACGCTTATGGTTTTCTGCTGCATACCGAAGTAAAACTGATATGTGGGATAGACATTATCATGAGTTTGAAGATTGGCAATTAGACTGGCTTCTTGAAAAAACAGGTTGGAAAATTATTGACCGCCAAAAATGGACAAATCCAACCAAAAAATTAGGTGTTAGACCAATTTTAAGATGGTTTACACTAAGATATTATATTGTTTATGCAGAACGAATTTCAAAATAATTTAAACATGAAATTCTGCATTATCATACCAGCTCATAACGAAGAAGATTCTATTGGATTAACATTAGATTCTTTAGTTAAGCAATCCTTACTTCCGCAGGAAATTATTGTGGTAAATGATAATTCTACAGATAAAACCAAAGAGATTGTTGAAGGTTTTCAGCAACAATATAACTTTATAAAACTGGTAAATAACACCTCATCAAATCTACATTTGCCTGGCACAAAAATTATCAATGCTTTTTACAAAGGTTATGAGATTGCAAATAAAGATTTTGATGTGATTTGTAAGTTTGATGCCGACCTAATTTTTCCTCTTAATTATTTAGAACAATTAGCTTTTCATTTTAAAAAAGATGAAACTATAGGAATGGTTGCAGGATATTGTTATATCGAAAAAAACAACCAATGGATTTTAGAAAATTTAACAAGAGATGATCATATTAGAGGTGCTTTAAAAGCTTACACTAAATCATGTTTTCAAGCTATTGGTAAACTAAAAAAATCAATGGGTTGGGATACTACCGATGAACTTTTAGCTAAGTTTTACAACTATAAGATTTTATTAGACAAAAGCTTACATGTTAAACATTTAAAACCTACAGGCATTAGCTATAATAAGTCTGCAAAACACCTTCAGGGAGAAGCTATGTACAAGATGCGGTATGGATTCTTACTTACATTATTGACAGCTTTTAAAATGGGTTTAAAAAAGAAAAGCTTTACATATTTTTATAATTTTATAATTGGCTATATCAAAGCATTCTTAAACAAACCTGAACAGTTAGTAAGCCAAGAACAAGGAAAATTTATTAGAAATTTACGCTGGAAAGGCATTAAAGAAAAACTTTTTTAATCTTTTAAGCTCCAAATTTTATAATCACTTAAAGCTTCTATTTTATTTTCTACCTCATCATCTAATTCTGGAAAAAAATCTATACCTGTTAATGCTTCAACATGATCAACTGAAGTCACGAACTTATATAATGGCTGATTGGATTCTTGATGAGGCAATAAAAAAGCTATAACTTTTGTTTTTCCGTTATTATTATCTAAAATAATTTTATAAAACTGGTTTGGCACTGCAACGTCTTCTTCTCCAATAGTTTTAAGATTTCCTTTCAAAACTCCGCCAGTCACTACAAAGACACCATTATATTTTTTTGCCCAATAGCGTATTTTTTGCTCTAAACGATTCCAGATACCAGCATTAAAATCGTGATTTTGTGGTGAAATATTACTAGTTAAAAAAGTTTCATCATGCGCTTCTTTACTGTATCTTCTATCTCCCGCAGGACATAAATGACCGCGATCATAACCCGATTGCTTATAATTACGCCAATGCGCAGCACCTGTTTTTACCGCTTTATCTATTTCAAAGTACGGACGCTCAAAATCGGTGTAGCTTAAATGAGATTTTTTAAGCTCATAAGCAACCCATTCGGCTTGTTCATGTGGTTCACTATAACTTAAACTGTAACCATTATGATGAATTAATTGACCTGTTGTACTGGTTGGTAAGAAGTATTCATTTGTGTTGGTTTTGATTTCTTTTCCAGCTTCTACTTTGGCTTCCTTTTCCTGATGTTCAAAATAGAAATTATATGAGTATAAAGCTATTAAAACTACTGCTGTTAGTAATGAAACTTTGGTTTTATTAGTCATAAATTATAATTTTCCAAAAATAAAAACCTCACTTGGTTTAAACCAAGTGAGGCTTAATTTTTATTATTTAAAACTTTATTTATTTAAGGTTTTCTAAACTTGCCTTCAACGTTTCTATCTTAGCTAACGCATCTGCTTCTTTCTTTTTCTCGCTAGCTACTACTTGTTCTGGCGCATTGTTTACAAAACGCTCGTTAGATAGTTTTTTCTGTACAGATTTTAAGAAACCTTCGGTATAATTTAACTCTTCAGTTAATTTTTTTATTTCGGCTTCAACATCTATAGCTCCAACCATTGGTACAAAATATTCGTTAGATTTTACTCTAAAGGTTAAAGCACCTTCAACAGGTTCAGACACATATTCTATGGTTTCAAGATTACCCATTTTTTCAATGATTGCATCAAAAGTTGGGTTAATCTTTTCATTGTTTATTACTGAAAAACCTATCGCGTCTTTAAAAGCAATATTCTTTTCTTTTCTGATAGTTCTTATTCCTGAAATTACTTCAGAAGCAAAATCAAACTCAGTTATTAAAGCCTCATTTATTGGTTTAGCTTCTGGCCAAGTCGAAACTATTAAAGCGTCTTCTGGCGTTCTTTCTTTTATTGCTTGCCAAATTTCTTCTGTAATAAATGGCATAAATGGATGCATAAGCTTTAAATTCTCTTCAAAAATTGAGATAATGGCTTGGTATGTTTTTGCATCTATTGGTTGTTGATAAGCTGGTTTTACCATTTCTAATAACCAACCACAAAAATCGTCATAAATTAACTTGTAAATAGCCATTAACGCATCGCTTAAACGGTATTTACTAAAGTGATCTTCTATTTCGATTAATGCTTTTTGGAATTTAGATTCGTACCAAGCTATCGCTGTCTTACTTGCTTCTGGTTGCTCAATATCTTCAGAAACTTCCCATAAAGTGGTTAAGTAAAATGCACTCCAGATTTTGTTACCAAAACCTTTACCTTGTTGGCATAAAGCTTCATCAAATAATAAATCGTTACCTGCTGCGCTACTTAATAATAATCCAACACGCACACCATCTGCACTGTATTCTTCAATAAGTTTTAATGCGTCTGGTGAGTTCCCTAAAGATTTACTCATTTTACGACGTTGCTTATCACGAACTAAACCTGTTAAATACACATTATTAAATGGTTTTTGCCCTTTATACTCGTAACCTGCGATAATCATACGTGCTACCCAAAAGAATAAAATATCTGGACCAGTCACCAAATCGTTTGTTGGGTAATAGTATTTGATATCTTCATTTTCTGGATGACGAATGCCGTCAAACACAGACATTGGCCATAACCAAGATGAAAACCAAGTATCTAATGCGTCTGTTTCTTGTTTTAAGTCTGAAGTTTGAAGCTCGAAGTTTGAAGTTTTTTCCTTAGCCAACTCTAGTGCTTCATTGATGTTTTCTGCAACTACAAAATCTTCTTTTCCGTCACCATAATAGTATGCCGGAATTTGTTGTCCCCAAAGTAGTTGACGAGAAATATTCCAATCACGAATATTTTCCATCCAATGGCGATACGTATTCTCAAACTTTTTAGGGAATAATTTTATATCCGCATCCTCACCTAAAACAGCTTCTATTGCTGGTTTTACCAACTCTTCCATTTTTAAGAACCATTGGTCGCTTAATCTTGGTTCGATAACTGCTTTTGTGCGCTCTGACGTTCCTACTTTATTAATATGAGTTTCGGTTTTTAATAAAATGCCTTTTTCTTCCAATTCTTTAGCAATAGCCTTACGCACCACAAAACGATCTTGACCTTCATAGTGTAAACCGTAGCTGTTTAAAGTCGCATCTTCATTAAAAATATCTACTACTTCAAGATTGTGCTTATCGCCTAACATCTTATCATTTTCGTCGTGTGCTGGCGTTACTTTTAAGCAACCTGTACCAAATTCTACATCAACATATTCATCTTCAATAATTGGAATAACACGGTTACAAATTGGCACAATCGCTTTCTTTCCACGTAAGTGTGCAAAACGTTCATCATTTGGATTGATACAAATTGCGGTATCACCAAAAATGGTTTCTGGTCTTGTTGTAGCAATGGTTAATGTATCTTCACTACCTTCAATTTTATAATTTAAGTAGTATAAGTTTCCTTGTTTTTCTTCGTAAATTACCTCTTCATCAGACAAAGTTGTTTTTGCTTCTGGATCCCAATTTACCATACGATAACCGCGATAAATTAAGCCTTTATTGTATAAATCTACAAACACTTTTATTACGGATTCGCTCATATCATCGTCCATAGTAAACTTGGTTCTATCCCAATCACAAGAACAACCTAGTTTTTTTAATTGGTCTAGGATGACGCCTCCATATTCGTTAGTCCAATCCCATGCGTGTTTTAAAAACTCGTCTCTAGTTAAATCATTTTTATCTATTCCTTGTGCTTTTAATTTTGCTACTACTTTTGCTTCTGTAGCAATAGATGCGTGATCTGTACCTGGTACCCAACAGGCGTTTTTACCTTGTAAACGCGCACGACGTATTAATACATCTTGAATGGTATTATTCAACATATGTCCCATATGTAATACTCCTGTTACGTTTGGAGGCGGAATAACTATGGTATATGGTTCTCTTTCGTCAGGTTCTGAATGAAAATAATTATGTTTCATCCAGTAGTCATACCACTTATTTTCTACGGATTTTGCATCATATTTTGATGGGATACTCATCTTTGGAATAGTTTTTGAATTATAGTTGGCAAAAATACTTATTATTCTGTTTTTGTGAAATTATATAGCAGATTAATGCACCGTTAAATTATTCAAAAGTATTTGTTTGAGTGTATTACATCTAATATTTTTGCTAGAGGAGTAAAAAGTAATTAAATTTACAAATCATTAAAATTTATATACAATGAAAAAATTAATGACATTATTATTTGTTGGCTTGATTAGTTTAACAGTTAATGCTCAAGAAAAAGTAGCAAAAATTGAATTTAAAGAAACTACAATAGACTATGGTACAATAGAAAAAGGAGCTAATGGTTTAAGAACTTTTGAATTTACTAATACAGGTGATGCACCATTAGTAATATCTGATGTTCACTCTAGCTGTGGATGTACAGTTCCTAAAAAACCTAAAGAACCAATTATGCCAGGTGAAACTGGAGAAATTGAAGTTAAATATGATACCAATAGAGTGATGCCAATCAGGAAAACAATTACCGTTTTATCTAATGCCGATACACCTTCTGTATCTTTAAAAATTAAAGGAAACGTTATTGATCCTTCAAAAACAAGCGTTTTGACTAAGAAAGAAAAAAGCGTAATGGAGCAATAATACTTTTTAAAATATTAAAAAAGCCGAAACAGTTGTTTCGGCTTTTTTTATTATTCTAATGGAGATTTTAAAATAAGTCTAAACTTACGCTCTACTCCATTTCTATTCACTATAATTTTTAATTCTTCTCCAGAATCGTCATAAAAATAACCTATCAAATTTTCTAAAGTGATATCTTGGGTATTTCTATTGTTTATAAAAGTAATTTCGTCACCTTTCATTAAACCTGATTTTTCAGCAGGTGAATTAGGTAAAATTTGATAAATAGTATAAACAGGCTTAAGGTTATATTTGTAATTAGGTTTTATAACTCCGTTAATGCTTACTGAATTTCTTCCACTAAAACTCACTGCAGAGTTTTGATCTCCACTAAGTTCCATAACCATTCTTACTCCACTATTTTCAACTAAAATTCCGCTTTTATTATAACTGAATTCTTCTTTAAAATAACTGTTAGGTTTGAGCATTAGTTTTGAATTAGAATAATCAAACACACAATTAAATCGTTTTAATATTTCGCCTCCAATTGAACCATTTCTATCTTCAAAAGATTTCATAGCAGCAATTGCCAATGTATCTGGAAACGCCACTTTAGGACTTTGTACATCAAATTTACCAAGTGCTAGTTTTTTAATTTTTGAACGTTTGCCATAAACACTTCCGCTTAATCCAGCTCCTAAATAATCAATAAATGATTTTTGAGAAATTTGTATATCATTTTCTTCATCTTCAAACAACCAAAGTGCATCACTATTACCTGAATCTAATAGTAAATTAACTGGTATATTTTTATTTGCACCAATATCTACATAAGACAAAACATAGGGTCTATTATTTTCTAAGTTTAATTCTAATACTTGGCACCTTCTGCATATTCTTAATTTGTATTCTGATGGTTTTTTAATTTTAATAAACTTTCGATTATAATTAATTTCTACAATAAAATCTTTGAAAAAATCATAACCAATAATACCATCTATAGGTATTCCTATTTTTGGCGCAAAATTTAGTTCTGGATCAAAAACGGCATAAAAAGCTTGGTCGATATTTACTGCTTCACCAATTTTAAAAGTATTATGACTAGAGCGTAAAGCTTCTAAATCATTTCCGTTACCTAATCCTCTTACTTTTATTTTTTCTGCATTTAAAATTTGTAAAGAATCTGCAGCTTTTAAAAAATTAAAAACTATAGGTTTACTAACACCTGTATCTAATAAAAAAGTTAATTCTAAGCCATTAACTTCAACAGGAATCAATATGACATTATTTATTAATTCAAACCTGATTTTATCTGAAGTTTCACCTTCCGGAAGCATATATATACTCTGCGAATAAAGACCCTGAAAAGCTGTAAAAATTAAAAAAAATATGATTTTACTAGGGTGCATTCATCAATTCTAAAAATTATGTCCTTTTAAATTTACAAATCTTTAATTACTTAATACTTTTTAGTTGGTATTATTTGAATTATTCTCTAATAATTTTCGCAAATTTGCAGTACAAATATTAATTAGTATGCCAGTAATTTCAAAAAAGGGGCAATCAATGCCTCAATCACCTATAAGAAAGTTAGTTCCTTACGCAGAACAAGCCTATAAAGAAGGAAAAACTGTTTACCATTTAAACATAGGACAACCTGATATAAAAACTCCACAAGTTGCTTTAGACGCTGTGAAAGTTCACTCTTTAGATATTTTAGCTTACACAAGATCTGAAGGCTCTGAAGAATACCGCAAAAAAATAGCAGATTATTATGCAAAAAACGATATACACGTAAAGCATGATGATATTATTGTAACTACTGGTGGTAGCGAAGCATTATTGTTTGCTTTTGGTAGTATTATGGATGTTGATGACGAAGTTATAATACCAGAACCTTTTTATGCTAATTACAACGGATTTTCTACTGCTTCTGGCGTAAAAGTTGTACCTGTAATTTCAAAAATTGAAGACAGCTTTGCTTTACCTGCAATAGAAGAATTTGAAAAACTAATCACGCCAAAAACAAAAGCAATATTAATTTGCAATCCAGGTAATCCAACGGGTTATTTATATTCTAAAGAAGAAATTAAAAAGCTAGCCGAAATCGTAAAAAAACACGATCTATTTTTAATAGCTGATGAAGTGTATCGCGAGTTTGCTTACGATGGAGCAAAACACTACTCTATCTTACAAGAAAAAGGTTTAGAAGACTACGCTATAGTTATAGATTCTGTATCAAAAAGATATAGCATGTGTGGCGCACGTATTGGATGCTTAGTTTCTAAAAGCAAAGAAGTTATAGCTACAGCATTAAAATTTGCACAAGCACGATTAAGTCCGCCAACATTAGCGCAAATTGCAAGCGAAGCCGCTTTACAAACACCACAAAGTTATTTTGATGAAGTAAATAAAGAATATGTAGAACGTCGAAACGTTTTAATAGAAGAATTAAGTAAAATTGAAGGTGTAAAAGTAGCAAAACCAAAAGGTGCTTTTTATTGTATTGCTGAGTTACCAGTTAAAAATGCAGATAAATTTGCGCAGTGGTTATTAGAATCTTTTGATGTTAATAAAGAAACCATTATGGTTGCTCCTGCTGCTGGTTTTTATAGCTCACCAAACGTAGGTCTAAACCAAATAAGAATTGCCTACGTATTAAATAAAGAAAGTTTGGTAAAAGCCGTAAACATTTTAAAAGAAGCGCTTAAAGTTTACAAAGATTAGTGCAGGTACAGCATAACATATCATTAAAACCTTACAATACTTTTGGTATTGATGTTAAGGCAAAGCAATTTGTTTCAGTTGAAAATATAGACGATTTAAGAGCTATATTTTCTACTGAAGAATTTCCTAATAAATTTATTATTGGCGGCGGTAGCAATATGCTATTAACTAAAGATGTTGATGCGCTTGTCATTCATTTAAACCTAAAAGGAAAAACTATAGTTTCTGAAAACGATAATCACGTTTTTATCAAAGCTAAAGCTGGAGAAAACTGGCACGATTTTGTACTTTGGACATTAGTCCAAAACTATGGCGGGTTAGAGAACATGTCTTTAATACCTGGTAATGTTGGTACATCTCCAATACAAAATATTGGTGCTTACGGTGTAGAGCTTAAAGATGTTTTTGAGTCTTGCGAAGTCTTAAACTTAGACACTTTAACTATTGAAACTTTAACCAACAAAGACTGTAATTTTGACTACCGTAATTCAATTTTTAAAAATGAGGCTAAAGGCAAATACATTATTTTAAATGTTACTTTTAAGCTAACAAAAAACAACCATAATTTACACACTAATTATGGCGCAATAATTTCTCAATTAGAAACAATGAATGTTACAAATCCAACCATTCAAGATGTTTCTAAAGCTGTAATTGCTATAAGACAAAGTAAATTACCAGATCCAAAAGAGATTGGTAATTCTGGTAGTTTTTTTAAAAATCCAGTTATTTCAACTGAACAATTTAAAGAGCTACAACGTAATTTTCCTGATGCACCTCATTATGTGATTTCAGAAACTGAGGTTAAAGTACCTGCTGGTTGGCTAATAGAAACCGCTGGTTTTAAAGGAAAAACTTTTGACAATTACGGTGTGCACAAAAAACAAGCTTTGGTTTTGGTTAATTATGGTGGCGCAAAAGGCGAAGATATTCTTCAGCTTTCAAAATTGATACAAAAAACAATTTATCGTATATTTAATATTTCTATTGAAGCCGAAGTAAATATTTTTTAAAAATCACTTCAAAAAGATAAAACTAACTAACTCTTAAAACTGCATATTTGGACTTTTCAATTGAAGACAGCATTATTGAGCACCTAAAAAATGGCGATAAAAAAGCCATTAATCTTCTGTATGAAAATTATGCAGATGCACTTTTTGGGGTCATTAAAAAGGTAATTAGTGACGACGATTTAGCTCAAGACGTCCTACAAATAACCTTAATTAAAGTCTGGAAAAAAGGCAAAAGCTATGACCCAGAAAAAGCCAAATTATTTACGTGGTTATATCGTATTGCATACAACTCTGCAATAGACAAAGTTAGATCTGTAAATAATAAAGCAACTAAGGAAATCCAAATCGAAAATTCAAACGTATATAGACTGACAACCAAAAGTTTAAATGAAGATGTGATGGATATAAAAAAACACCTTCACACTTTAGAATTTAAATATCAGGAAGTCATTAACGCACTGTTTTTTGAAGGTATGACTCAACAAGAAGCAAGCGAAGAATTAAATATACCTTTGGGAACGATAAAATCTAGATTGAAAATTGCGTTACGTGAATTGAAAAAAATTTACAACCCTTAATTGTAAAATGTGATGAATGTAAATGAACAAATAACTACTTTTTTAAACTCTAATTTATTAGATAAATACTTGATAGGTCAAACTACAACTTCAGAATCTGTAGAAGTAGAACACTACATAAACACCTATCCAGAAGTTAAAAAAGTTTACGAACAACTACAGGATAAGTTAGAGCTTTCTGCTCAAATTAATGCTGTAAAAGCACCTGAAAATGCATTAGATAATATATTAAATGCATTAGAAGAAGAAACGCCTGTTATACCAATGCAACCTAAAAAACCAAGAAAGAAATGGTTTAGCTTAGCAATTGCTGCTAGTGTTGCTGCACTACTTTTTGCTAGTAGTTCTGCATATTTATATGTGCAAAACTCAAATCTTTCTAGCGAGAATCAAGTAATTGTAGACGAGATTTTTGACCTTAGAAGTGATATTGCAAAAAACAACAATCGTTTAAATGACATTTTAGAACAGTTTAAGCAACTTAACAATCCTGAGACTGAAAAGTATGTGTTACAAGGTAACCGTAGCGCAAAAGATTTAAAAACTGTAGCCTACATCAATCCAAAAGAAAAAAAATCTATGATAGATGTAGTGTCTTTACCTCAATTACCAGATGATCAAGTCTATCAAATCTGGGCAGATATACAAGGTAAAATGGTTAGCTTAGGTATTTTAACAGAAGCAGATAGAAAACTTCAAGAGATACCTTACACAGAAGATGCTTTAGGTTTAAGTATTTCTGTTGAACCAAAAGGCGGAAGCTTAGAGCGATCTAACGACACACCTGTTGCAGAAATCTCTTTAAAGCTTAATGAATAAAACATTTCAAACTAACAATAAACAAAAAGCCATACTAAAAAGTATGGCTTTTTGTTTGGTTTAAATTGTATTAAAATTAATATCTTTGCAACAACAAAAAAAGACACTTTATTTTGAAACTTTTATTAATAACATTATTACTTCTAGGATTAGGTATTGCTGGTATTGCTATAAAAATTTGGGCAAAAAAAGACGGTAAATTTGCAGGTACTTGTGCTAGTCAAAACCCAATGCTAAATAAAGATGGTGATGCTTGTGGTTTTTGCGGAAAAACTCCAGATCAATTCGATTCGTGTAACGAGCCTCAACATTCTTAATAAAACATGATTTTACTTGATATACTGTTCTACAGTTTTATAATTGTAGTTATCATTCAAGTATTATACTATGCTGTACTTTTTGGCAGTTTTGCTTTTTCTAAAACAGCATCAAAATCTACTAAAAGCAATTTACCTATTTCGGTCATTATTTGTGCTAAAAATGAAGCCGAAAACATCAAACGTTTTTTACCTTCAATTTTAAATCAAGATTATCCAAACTTTGAAGTTGTTTTAATTAACGACGCTTCTATTGATGACACTTTAGATGTTTTTGAAGCTTTCGCTGAAAAGCATAAAAATATAAAAATTGTAAACGTAGAAAACAACGAAGCGTTTTGGGCTAACAAAAAATACGCGCTTACTTTGGGTATAAAAGCTGCAAAACACAAACATTTACTGTTTACAGACGCAGATTGTACACCTGTTTCTGACCAATGGATTACTAAAATGGCTTCGCATTACAGCGAACAAAAAACTATTGTTCTAGGTTATGGCGCTTACCAAAAAGTTAAAAACTCATTTTTAAATAAACTTATTAGATACGAAACCTTACTTACTGCAACACAATATTTTTCTTTTGCCAAAATAGGCATACCATATATGGGCGTTGGCAGAAATCTTGCTTATCATAGTGAAGAATTTTTTAACACTAACGGTTTTATAAATCACATAAAAATAAGATCTGGTGACGACGATTTATTTATTAACGAAGTCGCTACAGAGAAGAATACAACCATCTGCACTCTTCCAGAAAGTTTTACCACTTCTATACCTAAAACTACTTTTAAAAGTTGGTTTAGACAAAAACGCAGACACGTCTCTACTGCTAAGCTATACAAGTTTAAGCATAAATCTTTGTTAGCTTTATTTTACATTAGTCAAGTTTTGTTTTGGATTTTAGGAATAACTCTTATTTCAATACTTTATTTATGGCCTTTTGTTTTAGGTATTATTGTTTTAAGATTTACGCTTCAATTTTTTAGCATTGGTTTTTCAGCAAAAAAATTAAATGAAATTGATGTTATTTTATTGCTACCAGTTTTAGAAATTTCTTTACTTGCCTTACAATTCTGTATCTTTATAAATAATATAATTTCAAAACCTAATTATTGGAAATAAAAGACGCCATAAAAAAGGCTAAAAACAACGATCAAAAAGCGTTTAAATATTTACTAAACACTTATTGGGATCAAGTTTACGGATTTCAATTAAAACGTGTTGAAAATGAAAATGACGCAGAAGATATTACTATTCAAACTTTTTCTAGAGCATTTGACAGAATTGAAACGTTTGACGAAAATTATACTTTTAGCACATGGCTAATTACCATTTCTAAAAACATACATATTGATATAATTAGGAAAGAAAAACACTCGATAAAACATGCGCTTTCTAGAACAGATGATGAAGTTTTTCATGTCTTAGATGAAACACCTTCTGTAGAAGACAAACTTATTACCGAGCAAAATCTAGCCAAGTTACTTAGAGACATTAAAAAACTAAAACCGCATTATCAAGAGGTTATAAACCTAAGATATTTTCAAGAATATAGTTACAAAGAAATTTCTGAAGAACTTAACGAGCCCATCAACAACGTAAAAGTTAAATTATTACGTGCAAAAAAACTGTTAGCAGAAATTATTCAGAAAAAATAATGGCTTTCAATATAAAAAAATTAGGTCCTGGTTTATTGTTTGCTGGTGCAGCAATTGGCGTCTCGCATTTAGTACAATCTACACGTGCTGGTGCCGAGTTTGGATTTGGTTTTATTTGGGCATTATTACTCATTAATTTTATAAAATATCCTTTCTTTCAGTTTGGACCAAGGTATGCTTTAGCAACCGGAGAAAGTCTTTTGGATGGTTATAAAAAAATGAGCAAAAGCGTTTTAGTCACTTATTTCGTGCTCACTTTTTTAACCATGTTTACTATTCAAACCGCAGTTACCATAGTTACTGCTGGTTTGGCAAGTTCGTTATTTGGAGATTTTATTTCTGTTGAAGCTTGGACCGTAATCATCCTTGCTATTTGCCTGGGTATTATTCTTCGTGGTCGCTATAAATTTCTTGATTTATTGATGAAAATTATAGTCATTGCTCTAACAATAAGCACTTTAATTGCTGTTGTTTTAGCCTTAACGGGAAATGCTAAACCAATTTCATTTGCACAAATTATTCCAGATAATGCCGAAAGCATTGGATTTTTAATCGCCTTTATGGGTTGGATGCCAGCACCATTAGATGTTTCGATTTGGCAATCGCTTTGGGCTTTAGAGAAACAAAAAGACACCTACAATTACGACGTAAAAACTTCATTATTTGATTTTAATGTTGGCTTTATCGCTGCTATTTTTGTTGGTATTGGTTTTATTGCTCTTGGCGCTTTAGTTATGTTTAATTCTAGCGAAGTGATTAGCCCAAAAGCATCTGTTTTTTCTAACCAACTAATTAGTATGTATACACAACAATTAGGTAATTGGTCTTATGTTATTATTGGTTTAGCAGCGTTCACAACCATGTTTAGCACAACACTTACTACTTTAGATGCCTCACCAAGAGCGATGCATAAAACCACTGAGCTAGTTTTTGAAAGCTCACAAAAAAATGGGTTTTTAATTTGGACGTTGATACTGGTAATAGGCACAATTTCAATCTTTTTCTTTTTAAAATCAGAAATGGGATTTCTTATACAAGTCGCTACAATTTTATCTTTTGTTACCGCTCCTTTTTATGCAATAATCAATTACAAATTAATTTGTAGCAAACACACACCAAAAGAATGGCAACCAAAAAAAGGACTTCGTCTTTTAAGCTGGATCGGTATTATCTTTTTAATAGGATTTAGTATTTGGTACTTAACCAGCCTAAAGTTTTAAATCACATTAATAACTCGTATCTTTGTGCGTAGAAAAATAAACTATGAATACAGAGAACGCTTCAAATATATTACCAGAAAGAAAACCTAAACCAAAATGGTTACGCGTTAAATTACCTACTGGTAAAAAATACACCGAATTAAGAGGCTTAGTAGACAAGTACAATTTAAACACTATTTGTACTTCTGGAAGCTGTCCAAATATGGGCGAATGTTGGGGAGAAGGAACTGCTACCTTCATGATTTTAGGTAACGTTTGTACTCGATCTTGTGGTTTTTGTGGTGTAAAAACAGGAAGACCAGAAGATGTAGATTGGGACGAACCTGAAAAAGTAGCGCGCTCTATCAAAATAATGAAAATTAAACACGCCGTTTTAACCAGTGTTGATAGAGACGATTTGAAAGACATGGGAAGCATCATGTGGGCAGAAACTGTAAAAGCAGTACGACGCATGAATCCTGAAACGACAATGGAGACTTTAATTCCAGATTTTCAAGGTATAGAAATGCATCTTTATAGACTTATTGATGTTGCTCCAGAAGTTATTTCGCATAACATAGAAACCGTAAGACGCTTAACCAGAGAAGTTCGTATTCAAGCAAAATACGACCGTAGTATGCAAGTTTTAAAATATTTAAAACAGCAAGGTCAACGTCGTACTAAATCTGGAATTATGTTAGGTTTAGGTGAAACTAGAGAAGAAGTTATTGAAACACTTCACGATCTTAAAGAAAACGACGTAGATGTTGTAACTATTGGGCAATACCTTCAACCAAGTAAAAAACATTTACCTGTTAAACGTTTTATCATGCCTGACGAGTTTAAAGAATATGAAGAAATAGGTCTTAAACTAGGTTTTAGACATGTAGAAAGTAGCGCGTTAGTTCGTTCATCTTATAAAGCTCAAAAACATATAAACTAATGATAACGGTTGCTATTAACGGTTTCGGTCGTATTGGTAGACGTGTTTTTAGATTATTACACAATCATCCATCTATAAAGGTAGTTGCAGTCAATGATTTGGCAGACGCTAAAACATTAGCACATTTATTAAAATACGATAGCATTCATGGTGTTTTTCCTGCTGAAATTACTTCAACAGAAAATACTATTGTAGTTAATGATGAGTCGGTTACATTATTCAACAAAAAACATCCTAAAGACATTAATTGGTCTTTAGTCAATCCTGATTTTGTAATTGAATCTACAGGAAAATTTAAAACTTCTGAAGATTTAGAATTTCATTTAAAAAACGGAGCTAATCGAGTAATCTTAAGTGTTCCTCCAATAGAAGATGATATTAAAACTATTGTTTTAGGTGTTAATGAAAGTAGTATTAATGGTGATGAAAAGATAATTTCTAACGCGTCTTGTACTACTAACAATGCTGCACCAATGATTAGTGTTATTAACGATTTATGTGGTATTGACCAAGCTTATATTACCACTGTACATTCTTACACTACAGATCAGAGTTTACACGATCAACCACATCGTGATTTACGTCGTGCCAGAGCTGCAGGACAGAGCATTGTACCAACAACAACTGGTGCTGCTAAAGCGTTAACGAAGATTTTCCCAGATTTATCAGATGTTATTGGTGGTTGCGGTATTAGAGTACCTGTTGCTAATGGATCGTTAACAGACATTACATTTAATGTAAAAAAAACGGTAACGATTCAAGAAGTAAACGAAGCATTTAAAAATGCTGCAAACACTAAGTTTAAAGGTGTTTTAGAATATACCGAAGACCCTATTGTATCTATTGATATTGTAGGAAATAAACACTCATGCATATTTGATGCTCAAATGACATCGGTAATAGGAAACATGGTAAAAATTATAGGTTGGTACGATAATGAAACTGGATATTCTAGCAGAATTATTGACATTATAATCAATTTATCGAATAAATAATTACTTTTATCGGATAAATATTTATATTTGTTTGATATGTAATGCTATGCGTACCCTAACCAAAACATACCTACTCTATTTTATTTTCTGTCTATTTGGACTAAATCTTTTTGCACAACAGGATTTGTCTCAAACAGAAATTGATGCTATTAAAGATAAGATAGATTTTGACATTAGCTTTGCTCAAAACAACATAGATAACAACGAATTTTACAAAGCTCAAGACGATTTAGAACAAGCTTTAGAATTAGCAAAACAAATTAATGACAACAAGAGCATTGGTTTAATCTACTCTAAAATGGGTAAATTGTATTACATACAAGAAAACCCAGAAGAAGCCACTAAAATATTAGTAAAAGCTATTGAAAAACAACGTTTTGCAAAAGACAACATTAATATTGCTGAAACTTATAAAACTTTAGGTTTAGTTTATCTTAAACAAAAAAAAGAATACAACAACGCAATAGATTATTTTAATTCTGCTGAAGTCATTTTTGAAAATGAAGACTTACACTCTTACGAAGCAGAAACCAAAATGTATAAAGCAGATGCTTATTTCATTTTAAAAAATTATGATTTAGCTCGCGATTTATATGAAGAAGTTATCAGCTTATCTAAACGCTACCAACACAATCAATTACTTAGCACAAGCTACCTAAAGTTAGGACAAACAAAAGCTGCATTAGGTAATATTACAGAAGCAGAAAACTTAGCTAATCTTGGATTTCAGATTGCAGAAAAAAATGGTTTTATTGATATTTTAAGTATTGGGTACAAAGTAAAAAGCGACATTAAAGAAGCTGCTGGAGAATACAAAGCATCTAACACCTTATTAAAAAAACACCTAAAATTAAATGACTCTTTACTAAAAGTGAAACGTTCTCACTTAGCAGAAGATAAAAAATTAGAGTTTTTATATGAAAACCCAGTAGAATATCAAGAAGAAAGAGAAGCAGATTTACAAAAAGAAGCTAATTCTTCTTGGTTAGAAAAATTAACTACCATCTTAAGTATTGCGTTAATTACCATTCTATCTTTACTAACATTATCACTTTACAAAAACAACAATATTAGATTAAAATCTAACAACATCTTACATAAGAAAAATGCAGAGCTTACCATTGCTATGGAAAAAGCAGAATTGGCAACAAAAACTAAAGCCAACTTCTTATCTACAGTAACGCACGAGTTAAGAACACCTTTATACGCAGTAACTGGTTTAACAAATATGCTGCTAGAAGAAAACCCAAAACCAGAACAAGTACAGCATTTAAAATCCTTAAAATTTTCAGGAGATTATCTACTTACTTTTATTAATGACATTCTTCAAATTAATAAAATTGAAGCCAATAAAGTAGATATAGAACCTGAAGTTTTCAATCTTAAAAAGAAAGTAGAAAATGTTATTTCTGCACTAAATAATTCTGCGTTAGATAACAATATTAAAATTCATTTTGAATACGACCGTAATCTGCCAGAAAATTTTAATGCCGATCAATTGAAAATTTCTCAAATCTTAATAAACCTTATCGGTAACTCAATAAAATTTACCAAAGACGGGGATATTTGGATTAGAATTATTCAGCAAAAGATTTCTGGTGATAACCTAGAAGTAAGATTTGAAATTGAAGACAATGGTATAGGAATAAGTGAAGAAAAGCAGCAAAACTTATTTGAAAGTTTCTCTCAAGGCTCAATTCAAATTAACAGAAAATACGGAGGAACAGGTTTAGGGCTTTCAATCGTAAAAGGATTAATAGACATTTTAAAAGGAAAAATTTATTTAAAAAGTGAACTAGGAAAAGGAACCACTTTTTACTTTGAATTACCTTTAAAAAGAAGTCACGAAGAAGTTAAAGTAGAAAAAACGACTTACTTTAAAGATGTAGACGAAATAGAATTAAGTAACATTAAGATTTTAGTTGTAGAAGACAACAAAATTAACCAAATGATTACACGTAAAATTCTAAATAAAATGAATTTATACTGTGACGTTGTAGATAATGGTGAAGAAGCTGTAGACAAAGTTAAAACAGGCAGTTACGATGTTGTTTTAATGGATATACACATGCCTGGAATAAGCGGTATTGAAGCCACAAGAATGATTAGAGCATTTGATAGAGAATTAACCATTTTTGCATTAACAGCAGTTACTATTGAAGATAAAATGCAAGAATTTGATGAAGCTGGTTTTACAGACATCATACCTAAACCTTTTAAACAAGAAGATTTTGAGCGTAAACTTTACAATGCTTTAATGTCTGAAGGTTCTCAAATTAGCCAAGAGTAAACGCTTTAACTAAAGCATCAAATTGTTCTGAATTATCAATAACCGTTTTAATTGGTAAAAAGTATAATTTACCTTTTAAAACAGCTTCATTTTTAAGACGCATATAATCTTTTTCAGTAGTTACAATTCTTTCTAATTTTGAAAGCTTTTTTACATCATCAGCAGTGAAATTATGATGATCTTTAAACTCGATATGATTAAAATCTAATTGCTGTGATTTTAGATAATTTACTAAAGGCTTTGCGTTTGCAATACCTGTAACTAAAGTGAAAGACTTTAACGCTTTTAAACCAACTTTCTGTGTTTCATTTAAAACTGAATCATTATAACTAATATGACTAAAAAACACATGCTGATACACCTTTGGTTTCAATTTTAAAACAATAGCTTCTTTATCATTTTGACTCAAAAATTCAGGACATTTAGTCACCACAATTATATTAGCTCTTTTTGCCCCTTTTTTTGGTTCTCGTAGATTTCCTGTTGGTAAAACAAAGTCATCTACATAAAGATTGTTATACGTTGTTAGTAAAATATTATAACCTGCTTTTACTTTTCTATGCTGAAAAGCATCATCCAAAATAACAACTTCAGGCTTTGTTTTTAAAGCTCTTAAAGTTGCAATACCATGTTGCCTGTCTTCATCTACTGCTACTGTAATTTCATCTTTAAATTTATGATAAAATTGAAATGGCTCATCACCTAATTCAGTCGCTGTAATATTGTTTTCTGCTAATAAAAAACCTTTTGTTTTTCTTCCGTAACCTCTACTTAAAGTAGCTAAATTGGTTTCATCTTTTAACAATCTAATCAAATACTCAACCATTGGTGTTTTTCCTGTACCGCCAGCACTTAAATTACCAACACAGATTATAGGAAAATCATAGCTCGTGGACTTAAACCAACCTTTATCGTAAGCTAAATTTCTAAACCAAGTCACTAAAAAATAAATTGGCACAAAGGGAAAAAGTATGATTCTTATAAACTTCATTTTAAGATAAAATTTCTGTTTTGTTTTAACAGATTACAGTAACGAAAGTAAATATTTTATATTTGTTTTAAATTATTAAACCTAAAAAAGTATGCTAATAAAAGACATTATTAACGCTTTAGAAGAAGATGCACCATTACACTATGCAGAAGATTTTGACAATGTTGGTCTTTTGGTTGGCAATAAAAATACCGAAGTAACTTCAACTTTAATCACACTAGACACAACTGAAAATGTTGTTGAAGAAGCTATCGAAAAAAACTGCAACTTAATTATCAGCTTTCATCCAATCATTTTTAAAGGTTTAAAAAGCTTGACAGGCAAAAATTATGTAGAGCGCACTGTGTTAAAAGCCATAAAAAATGACATTGCTATTTATGCAATTCATACCGCTTTAGACAATTATAAAAAAGGTGTTAATGCTATGCTTTGTGACCAATTAGGCTTAATTAATCAGCGTATTTTAATTCCGCAAAAGCAAACCATAAAAAAACTAACTACTTTTGTTCCTAAAGCAGAAGCAGAACAACTTCGCAGTGCTCTATTTAATGCTGGAGCAGGTAGTATTGGGAATTATAATCATTGTAGTTTTAATGTAGAAGGTGTTGGCACTTTTAATCCTAACGAAGACGCAAATCCTACTATTGGAAATAAAGGTGAAACACATTTCGAAAACGAAACAAAAATTGGCATTACTTATCCTAAACATTTAGAACATAAAGTTTTAGAAACATTGTTTAAAACACATTCTTATGAAGAGGTTGCTTATGAAGTAACCACTTTAGAAAATACAAATCAAAATATAGGAATGGGAATGATTGCAGAGTTTGAAACCGCTATGACAGAAGTTGATTTTTTAAATCATCTGAAGCAAAAAATGAAGGTTTCCAACATTAGACACACACAACTTTTAGAAAAACCAATCAAAAAAGTAGCTGTTTTAGGTGGTTCTGGTAGTTTTGCTATCGGCAATGCAAAAGCGTCAGGCGCAGACGCTTATGTCACTGCAGACCTTAAATATCATGACTTTTTTCAAGCAGAAAACAACATCCTTTTAGCAGATATTGGACATTACGAAAGCGAACAGTACACAAAAAACGGTTTAGTAGCAATACTTACAAAAAAAATTCCTAATTTTGCATTCGTTTTATCAAACACAAATACCAATCCTGTTAAGTATTTTTAAAATATGGCAAAGAAGAAAGAAGCAACAGTAGAAGAACGCTTAAGAGCATTATACGATCTACAATTAATCGACTCTAGAATAGACGAGATAAGAAACGTTCGTGGAGAACTACCTTTAGAGGTAAGTGATTTAGAAGATGAAGTTGCGGGATTAAAAACTAGACTTGACAAACTAGAAGAAAGTCTTAATAACATTGACACTGAAATTTCTGATAGAAAAAATTTAATTGAAGAATCTAAAGCTTTAATTAAAAAATATACAGAACAACAAAAAAATGTTAGAAATAATAGAGAATTTAACTCTTTAAGCAAAGAAATTGAATATCAAGAATTAGAAATTCAATTAGCAGAAAAACACATTAAAGAATTCAAAGCTCAAATCGAGCAAAAGAAAGAAGTAATTGCTAAAACTAAAGAGCATACTAAAGATCGTGAAACACACTTAAAACATAAAAAAGGTGAGTTAGACGCTATCTTAAAAGAAACAGAAAAAGAAGAAAAAGCTTTAATAGAAAAATCTGAAGAGTCTAAAGACAAAATTGAAGATCGCTTAGTAAAAGCTTACGAAAGAATAAGAGCAAACGTAAAAAATGGATTAGCTGTTGTACCAATTGAAAGAGGTGCATCTGGTGGTTCTTACTTTACAATTCCACCACAAGTGCAAATGGAAATTGCATCACGTAAAAAAATTATTACAGACGAGCACAGTGGACGTATCTTAGTAGATTCGGCTTTAGCAGACGAAGAGCAAGAAAAAATGAACAAGTTATTTGCTAAGTTATCATCTTAAGCTATATAACAAAACAAATATTTTATCAGAGTCTTCAATAAATTGAAGGCTCTTTTTTTTTAAGACAATTTTATAAAAAAATAAATTAAGGCTTTAGTAATTTTTACGTCTAAAGATGAAAAAGAAATTTATTATGAAACGATTACTACCTATCCTATTACTTACGCTACTTTTTAGCTGTAATAATCAAGCTCAAACAAATCCAAAACAAGAAGCAGTAAAAAATGCTAAGCCTATTGAAGTGCCTTTAAAAAACGGATTAGCTAAAGCATATTTTGCTAGTGGCTGTTTTTGGTGTGTAGAAGCTGTTTACGAAAGTGTTAAAGGTGTAGATGAAGCTATTAGTGGTTATTCTGGCGGATATACACAAAACCCAACTTACGAGCAAAGCAACACTGGATTAACAGGTCATGCCGAAGCTGTAGAAGTTATTTATGATCCTAAAATTGTTAGCTTTTCAACCTTAGTTGATGTGTATTTTGCATCTCAAAACCCAACACAAGTTAACGGACAAGGACCAGATCGAGGATCTCAATACCGTTCTATTATTTTTTATCAAAATGATGTACAAAAGAAAATTATAGAAGAGAAAAAAGCAGCTTTAGCAAAACAATTAAACGCTACAATTGCTGCTGAAGTCTATCCGTTTCAAAAATTTTGGAAAGCAGAAGCTTATCACCAAAATTATGAAAAGTTACATCCTGAAAACCCATATATACAGAACGTTTCTATACCGCGTTTAAAAAAGTTTCAAGCTAAAATACCGGAAGTTTTAAAGGAAAAGCATTAAACCTTCCTAGCTTTTACTTCAAAAATTAAAGGGTACAATTTATCTTTAGTAACGTACATTTCAGATTTAGTTTTTTCTAAATTTGGAAGTACGTTATAAGGACTTTCATCATACTCGTTTAAATAATCAATACGTAGACCAGCTTCGGTTAAGGCGTTAATAACTTCGCTTAAACCATGGTTCCAACCGTATTCTTTACTTATCATTTTAGAATCAGTATCTGCGTAAGTCCCTTCGTATTCTTCATAAATAGCTTCATCTTGCATGTAACCATATTTCATTTTTGGTTGTCCTTCTAAATAATCAAACATCCAAACTATTGGATGAAACTCAACCATATAAAATGTACCTCCTTCTTTTAAACGCTCTGCAATCATTTTTCCCCAAGGTTTTAAATCTGGCAACCAACCGATTACGCCATAACTGGTAAAAACAATATCAAACTGTTCTTTTACATGTTGCGATGTATCTAAAACATTACAACACACAAAATTAGCATCTAATTTTAACTGATCATTTAATTGCTGTGCTAGCTTAACACCTTCGTCACTTAAATCTACTCCAGTACACTTTGCGCCTAACCTGCTCCAACTTAGGGTGTCTTGACCAAAGTGACATTGCAAATGCAATAAAGACTTACCTTTTACGTCTGGCAAAGCATTTAACTCATAAATGTTAAGAGAGTTTTCACCATTTATAAATGCTTCTAATTTGTAAAAATCACTATTTGCATGTGCTTTTACTTTTTCATTCCAAGTAGCTTTGTTTGTACTAAAGGCGTCGTTTAAGTCTTTCATTTTTATAAAATATTGATCCTAAATTTCATCTAAATTAAACTAAAAAAGTGATTCCGAATTTCAATTACGTAACTTTACAAAAAAACTTATGAGATTACTTTTCACAATTTCAATCCTTTCACTTTTACTTTTTAGTTGTAAAAACGAAACTAAACCAGCTCAAAAAAAAGAAACAAAATCGCTTACAACTGCTGAAAAAATAGCAAATAATTACGGTTTTAAACACTTTAAAGACATTACCGAAATTGATTTTACCTTTAATGTAGATAGAGATAGCTCGCATTTTGAACGCTCTTGGATTTGGAAACCAAAATCTAACAAAGTCACCTTAATTACCACAAAAGATACGATTACTTATAATCGTAAATCTGTTGACAGCACAAACATAAAAGCCGACCAAGCATTTATAAATGATAAATTTTGGCTGCTGGCACCTTTTCAGTTAATCTGGGATAAAAGCGCTACAATAAGTGAAGTTTCAAAAGAAAATACACCAATAAGCAATATTGAATCCAACAAAATAACGTTAACCTATCCAGATAAAGGCGGTTACACACCAGGCGATGCTTACGATTTTTATTTTAATGATAATTACCAAATCACAGAATGGGTTTTTAGACAAGGTAACAGCAAGGATCCTTCTATGATTAATACTTGGGAAGATTATCAAAATTTTAATGGATTAAACCTTAGTTTAACACATAAAAACAAAGAAGGTAATTTTAAACTTTACTTTACAAATATTAAGGTTGTTAAATAAATATTAAACCCAAACTACTTAACATCCAACCACAAAAAACAACACGTATATATAGCATAATAAGGTTAAAATCCCGCGTTATGCGTCTATATATATTCAAAGCGCTTCATTAAAAAAATGAAGTGCTTTATTTTTGATTTATTATCCTTATTTTTATACTCAGATTACAAAAATCAACTAAAACTAAAAGCACATTGTCTGACTATAAAAAAGGTCTTGATTACGCAAAAACACAAGACCAAAACGATTCTTTAGCGCAATACCGCAGTCAATTTCATATTCCAAAAGACAAAGACGGAAATGATTGGTTATACTTTACAGGAAACTCGCTTGGACTACAACCAAAAAGCACGCAAAAATACATTCAACAAGAGTTAAACGATTGGGCAAACCTTGGTGTAGAAGGTCATTTTGATGCCAAAAACCCATGGATGCCGTATCACGAATTCTTGACTGAAAGCATGGCAAAAATCGTAGGCGCAAAACCTATTGAAGTTGTAGTGATGAATACGCTAACCACTAATCTACACTTGCTAATGGTTAGTTTTTATCAACCAACAAAAACCAAATACAAAATTGTAATTGAAAGTGATGCCTTTCCGTCAGATCGATATGCTGTGCAAACACAACTAGATTTTCATGGTTTTGATGCTAATGAAGGTTTAATTGAATGGAAACCTCGTGAAGGCGAAGAATTACTAAACATTGAAGATTTAGAAAACATTTTAGACCAACAAGGTGATGAAATTGCTTTACTTTTAATTGGTGGCGTTAATTATTACACAGGTCAATATTTAGATATAAAGCGTATTGCCGAATTAGGTCACGCCAAAAACTGTATGGTTGGTATCGATTTAGCGCATGGAGCAGGAAATATCCAACCAGAATTACATAATTCTGGAGTCGATTTTGCAGCTTGGTGTACTTACAAATATTTAAATTCTGGACCAGGTAGTTTAGCAGGTCTTTTCGTTCACGAAAAACACGCACACAATAAAGATTTAAAACGTTTTGCAGGTTGGTGGAGTCACAATAAAGACACACGTTTTAACATGCGTCAGCCATTAGATGTTACACCTGGCGCCGAAGGTTGGCAACTTAGTAATCCGCCAATTTTATCTATGGCTGCCATAAAAGCGTCATTAGATATGTTTAATGAGGTTGGTATGGAAGCTTTACGCGAAAAATCAGAACAACTAACAGGTTATTTTGAGTTTTTAATTAATGAATTAAACAACGATAAAATAAAAATAATCACACCAACAGATTCAAAACAACGTGGTTGCCAACTATCTATTCAAGTTAAAGATGCCGATAAAAGTTTACATCACAAATTAACCGAAGCCAACATTATTACAGACTGGCGCGAACCTGATGTTATACGTTGCGCACCAGTACCACTTTATAACAGTTTTGAAGATGTATTTAGAATGGTTGAAAAGTTGAAAGAAATTTTATAGATGAAAAATATTTTTTCACTAATAAAGGATGAAAATATTTTACTCAAAATCAAGAAAAAGTCAGAAGCAAGTTTTTGGGAATATCAAATTTTAGGTCTGTTCTATTATCTTTTTAATTTAAGCTTTGACTATTTTATAATAACTGACAAAAAAATAGTTTATGTAATAAAAGATAAATTAATAAAAATTGCTGAATACAGTGATTTTTCAACCTTAGAATTTAATTCTAAAAACGATATTTTTTCTTATAAAAACATTGATAATCAAGAACAAAAATTAAATTTAAAAAGACTTAGATTATCATATGAAGAAATTCAAAAAATAAAGAAAGTATTGAATCATAATATTTAGACACTTGATTAAACAAGGATAAAATAATGAAACAAAAAGAAAACATATTAATCATTGGCGCAGGTTTATGCGGTTCACTTTTAGCACTACGTTTAGCACAAAGAGGTTACAACGTTAATGTTTACGAAAGCAGACCAGATCTACGCACAACAGACATTTCCGCAGGAAAATCAATCAATCTTGCCTTATCAGATCGCGGTTTTAAAGCCTTACGTCTAGCTAATGTTGAAGATAAAGCGCGAGAGATTTGCATACCAATGAAAGGCCGATTAATTCATGATATTGAAGGCAACACCTTTGCATCCAACTATTCTGGTCGTGATAATGAATACATCAACTCAATTTCAAGAGGCGATTTAAACGGAATGTTATTAACTGAAGCCGATAAATACGACAATCTAACCATTCATTTTAATACAGAATGTGAAACGGTGGATTTAGATACAAACACCGTTCATTTTGTAAACCGAAACACAAAAGAAACGTTAAACGTCACTGCAGATGTTATCTTTGGTACAGATGGCGCAGGTTCAGAATTAAGAAAAAGCTACTTTTTGCAGCGTAAATTCTTGTTTAGTTTTTCTCAAAATTTCTTAACGCACGGTTATAAAGAATTAGAAATTCCTGCAGCAGTAGATGGAAGTCATCAAATCAGTAAAGATTATTTACACATTTGGCCAAGAGGCGAATATATGCTTATCGCTTTAGCTAATTTAGATGGAAGTTTTACGGTAACTCTGTTTTTAGGACATGAAGAAGGTACTTATAATTTCAAAGATTTAGATAGTGAAAACAAAATAAAAGCCTTTTTCCAAGAGCAATTTCCTGATGCTTTAGCGCTAATTCCAAATATTGCTGATGAATTTGCAAACAATCCAACAGGCGCGTTAGGGACTATAAAATGTTCACCTTGGCATTATAAAGGCAATACTTTAATTTTAGGTGATGCGGCGCATGCTGTTGTTCCGTTTTACGGTCAAGGAATGAATGCCTCTTTTGAAGATGTTGCTGTTTTAGATAGCATTATCGATAAACATGAAGGCGATTGGGAAACCATTTTTAAAACCTACCAATCGGTTAGAAAAGCAGATGCAGATGCTATTGGCGAATTAGCAGAAGAAAACTATTACGAAATGCGAGATCATGTTGCTAATCCAATTTTCAAGAAAAAACGCCAGCTAGAAATGCAATTAGAAAAGCATTTCCCAGAGCAATATTTTTCAAAATATTCGATGGTCACATTCAATGAAAATATTGGCTATAACGAAGCTATGACCAAAGGTCGTGCGCAAGACAAAGCCATTTTAAACATGATTGCAGACAACGAGATTGATTTAAATGATGACCTTTCAGTTTTATTAAAAATAGTAAAAGAAAAAACTAACGACATTATTGATGACGACAACGTTGCAAAAACGATGCGTCACTAAATTCCTGCGAAAGCAGGAATCTCATAAAAAATATAAACTCTGAATCAACACTTCGACAAGCTCAGTGTGACAATTCAGAAAAAAACATTAGGAAAGTAAAGTCCTTAAAATCAATTCGCAGAATTGAAAGTCAAAATTCAGAAATAATGAGCAAAGGAATGAAGATGCAAAGCCCAGCTTTAAGCACGAAATTCCAAAAGCGAATGATGCTTTAGCAATTTCCTAATTTTGATATGATTTTTTGGTTCGTTTTGCATCAAGGCAAAATGAACATAAATAAAAAATGAAAAACATGAGTGAAAATAAAAATGAGGTTCCTGCTTCAGCAGGAACTAAAGTAACACCAAGAGGCGCATATCCACATGTAAAAGTGGTCGGCGATTTCATTTTCGTTTCAGGAACCAGTTCAAGACGCGCAGACAATACTATTGCTGGTGTGGAACTTATTGACGAAATGAACACCAAAAAATTAGATATCGAAGTTCAAACCAGAGAAGTTTTAAAAAACATCGATAAAAATTTACAAACCGTTGGCGCAAGTCTAAAAGACGTTGTTGATGTGACTACTTTTTTAGTAAACATGAACGATTTTGCAGGTTACAACAAAGCCTACGCCGAGTTTTTTGAAAAAGCTACTGGACCAACAAGAACAACTGTTGCTGTACACCAATTACCACATCCAGATTTATTGGTTGAGATTAAGGTGATGGCGTATAAGAAGCAATAAAAAAAAATGTCATGTCGAGTGCAGTCGAGACATCTCATCATGTGATTTCTCACATTCGTTCGAAATGACAAATCAGAAGAATGAACATACAAAATTACATTAACGGTCAATTTGAAAACTCAGCATCTAACAGTTGGATTGACAACTACAATCCTTCAAATGGAGAAGTCTATGGACAAATCCCAAACTCATCAAAAGAAGATGTAGAACAAGCCTATAAAGCTGCTAAATCTGCTTTTCCTAGTTGGAGTCAAACTACATTAGAAGAACGCAGCAGAATTCTAATTAAAATTTCAGAATTATTAGAAGCCAATTTAGACCGTTTTGCAGAAGCTGAAAGTAAGGATAATGGAAAACCTGTAAGTCTTGCTAAAATGGTTGATATACCAAGAGCAGCAAGTAATTTTAGGTTCTTTGGTAATGCCATTACACAATTTGCAAGCGAAAGCCACGAAAGCGTTGGTCAAAACGCTGTAAATTATACACTACGCCAACCTATTGGTGTTGTTGGCTGTATAAGTCCGTGGAATTTACCCTTATATCTGTTCACTTGGAAAATCGCACCTGCAATCGCTGCAGGTAATTGCGTCGTTGCCAAACCAAGCGAAGTCACACCAATGACAGCTTATTTGTTAGGCGAAATTTGTAACGAAGCTGGTTTACCTAAAGGCGTGTTAAATATTGTTCACGGTTTAGGCACTACGACTGGACAAGCTATTGTAGAGCATCCAAGCATCAAAGCCATTAGTTTTACTGGCGGCACAGCAACAGGTGCACATATTGCTAAAGTGGCTGCACCAATGTTTAAAAAATTATCTTTAGAATTAGGTGGAAAAAATCCAAATATCATCTTTGCCGATTGCGATTATGATGATATGCTGAACACAACTGTACGCTCGTCGTTTGCTAATCAAGGTCAGATTTGTTTATGCGGAAGCCGAATTTTTGTAGAAGAAACTATTTATGAGAAATTCAAAGCAGACTTTGTAGAAAAAGTAAAAGGTTTAAAAGTTGGTCATCCTTCTATAAAAGACACCAATATTGGTGCTTTAGTTTCAAAACCGCATCTTGAAAAAGTGAAAAGCTACATCGAAATAGCTAAAGAAGAAGGCGCAACTATTTTATGTGGCGGAAACGAAGTTACTGTTAAAGGTTATGAAAACGGTTACTATTTACAACCAACAATTATTGAAGTAAAAACAGACGATTGTCGCGTAAACCAAGAAGAAATTTTTGGTCCAGTAGTTACTATTATGCCATTTAAAACTGAAGACGACGTGTTAGATATGGCTAATAAAGTAAAATACGGATTATCAGCAACGCTTTGGACAAACAATTTAAAACGAACGATGAGAATGAGTAATCAACTACAAGCAGGTATTGTTTGGGTAAACACGTGGATGATGCGCGATTTACGTACACCTTTTGGTGGCGTTAAAGCAAGCGGTGTTGGTCGCGAAGGTGGTTTTGAAGCTTTACGCTTTTTTACCGAACCAAAGAATGTATGTATAAAGTATTAATGTCATTCCTGCGAAAACAGGAATCTCATTTAACAATATAAACTAAAAAAATTCCTGCCTACGCAGGAAGTTATTATGAATCTAAACTTAAACAACAAATACGCACTAGTTTGTGGTAGCACAGCAGGAATTGGTAAAGCAACTGCTTTAGCTTTAGCTGAAGAAGGTGCAAATATCACACTAGTAGCAAGAAACGAAGACAAGCTAAAAGCTGTTTTAGCCGAATTACCAAAACACAGAAATCACGATTATATCGTAGCTGATTTTTCTAATCCGATGGAATTAAAAGAAAAAGTTGAAAGCTATATTAAAAACAATCACGGATTTCATGTGTTGGTAAACAATACAGGCGGACCAGCTGGCGGACCAGTTTTTAATGCAAAAATTGAAGAATTTGAAAGCGCTTTTACACAGCATTTAAAATGTAATCATGTATTGGCGCAAGCTGTTGTTCCGTTTATGAAAGATGAAAACTATGGACGTATTGTTAATGTAATTTCAACATCAGTAAAACAGCCTTTAGACGGACTTGGTGTAAGTAATACTATTCGTGGTGCTGTAGCCAACTGGAGTAAAACACTGGCTAATGAACTTGGTCAGTTTGGCATTACCGTAAACAACGTATTACCTGGAGCAACAGGAACAGAACGTTTAACCGAAATCATTAAAAACAAAAGTGCTAAAACTGGTAAAACAGAAGAAGAATCTGCTAACGCCATGAAAAGTGCTGTACCTGCAAAACGTTTTGCTAAACCAGAAGAATTAGCTGCTGCAATCACCTTTTTAGCAAGTGAATGTGCCAGTTATATTAACGGAATTAACCTTCCGGTTGATGGTGGAAGAACAAAAAGTTTATAAGCCTAATATTTCAAAAATATTATTCTTAATTTTATTGAATTGATGAATCTGCGTTAAGGATTGAAAGGTTTGTTTGAGCTCCTCGCAGAGAGCGAGCCTTGAAAGCCTGACCCGATAGGGTAACGCCCAAAATATTATACTATGAGCAAATTATATCCTCCTATTAATTTTAAAGCTTGGATTGAAGAACACCGTAATTTATTAAAACCACCTGTTGGTAACAAAGTGGTTTGGAAAGATGGTGATTTTATTGTTATGGTTGTTGGCGGTCCAAATAGCCGCAAGGACTATCACTACAACGAAACACCTGAATTTTTCTATCAAGTTGAAGGTGATATTACTTTAAAAGTTATTGATAACGGTGAGCCAAAAGATATTCATATAAAAGAAGGTGAAATCTTTTTGTTACCACCAAAAGTTCCGCATTCACCTCAACGTGGAGCAAACACTGTTGGATTGGTGATAGAATATCCTCGTGAAGAAGGTGTACAAGATGCCTTACTTTGGTTCTGCGAAAATTGTACAACTAAATTATACGAAGAAGATTTTACTTTAGATAATATCGAAACTGATATGCCTAAAATTTTTGATAAGTATTACGGTGATAAAGAAAAGCGTACCTGCCCTAATTGTGGCGAAGTTATGCAACCACCAAAGAAAGTTCAGTTAGAAGACTAACTTTCATTTAGAGCTAAGCAAAGAATTTAAATCATAACTAATTCTAAAATAAAAGATTCCTGCTTTTGCAGGAATGACAGAAAATGGAAAAACGCAAACTAAGAATTAACGGTCATTCACATTTATTACCTTATCCAGAAGAAATTCCTCAATTTATGAAAGATAAAGGTATTTTTTGGGTAGACAAAGACCGTAAATACATGCTTCAAAAAGATTGGAATAGACCCATTACAGACTCTAGTTTTTTCTTAAACGAAAAATTAGAATGGATGGAGCGCAACAAAATAGACCATGCAGTTGTGCTAAACTTATCCCAGTTATATGGTAATGGTTTACGTGTTGAAGAAATGAAGCAAGCGTTACGTTTTCAAAATGATTTTAATGCAAAAATCCAACATGAAAACCCAAGTAAGTTTACTACAGGATTTGTGGTACATCCAGGATTTGTACGTGGTGCTTGTTGGGAAATTGAACGTTGTGTAGAAGAATTAGGTATGCGCTTATTGTGTTTACCTACACATTACATGGATACTATTGGGACATGGCGTTGCATTTTTGATGAAGAAAACGAACCTATTTTTGAATTAGCCAATAAGTATAATTTAGCTGTTGAAATTCACCCGTACGATGGTGAAAAGTTTATCAAATTAGAAAACACGTCGTGGCGATTTCATCTTATTTGGATGTTAGCACAATGTGCAGATGCCTATCACTTTTTAACCCTAAACGGATACCAAGATAAGTATCCAAATATGCGAACTTGTTTTGCGCACGGCGGACAATTGGCACAAATTAACTTAGGACGACGCATACAAGGTTTTGATGGTAGACCAGATTTATTTGAAGGAAAAAGTCACCCAAGAAAAGCAGTAGCACATCCAAATATTTTCTTTGACACATTGGTACACGATACTGGCGGACTTCAATTATTAATCAAAAATCAAACGTCTAAACAGGTTTTAATGGGATTAGATGACCCTTATCCTTTAGGTGAAATGGAAAGTGTCAAACAAAGTTCTTATCCTGGAAAGATTTTAGATTTAGCTATAGAAAGAGATATCATTAATGAAGACGAACGAGATGCAATTTGGGAAGACAATGTAATACGTTGGCTTTGCGGAAATGATCAAGCTGAAAAAGATAAAATATATAAGCGAATTTTAGGATAATGTATTTTTTACCAGAAAAATTGGACGACTATGTTGTGGCTCATTCTGAAGAAGAACCAGAATTACTACAGCAACTTACTAGAGAAACCTACCAAAAAATTTTACAACCTATAATGCTTTCTGGACCTTATCAAGGTCGTGTGTTAAGCATGATTTCTAAATTAGTGCGTCCAAAAACTATTTTAGAGCTTGGTACTTTTACAGGCTATGCAACAATTTGTTTAGCTGAAGGTTTAGATAAAAATGGTCAAATACACACTATAGATATTAATGAAGAATTGCATGATTTTCAACGTAAATATTTCGATAAATCGGCTTATGGAGATCAAATCATTCAGCATACAGGCAGTGCTTTAGATATTATTCCTGAATTAGATATGACGTTTGATTTAGTCTTTATTGACGCTGATAAACCTAATTACGTTAATTACTTTCATTTAATTATTGAAAAGCTAAATCCTGGCGGAATTATTCTATCGGATAACGTCTTATGGCACGGAAAAGTAGTAGAGCCTTTAAACGAAAAAGACATATCTACTAAAGCTGTTTTAGAATTTAATACACTTTTAAAAGAAGACCATCGTATTGAGACTGTATTATTACCTATACGAGATGGATTGACTATTAGTAGGAAAAAATAGATTTTAGAAAGAACTAAAAAAACCTCTTCAAATTGAAGAGGTTTTTTGTATTATAAAATTTTTTTAGATTACTGAACAGCTTGCAACGCATCTATCATACCATAACCAAAACTAGAGTGTTTGTTAGGATATAAATGTGCAGATTGTTTAAGTTTTGATAACACTTGACTTCTACTCCAACTTGGATGTCTAGACCAAACTAATGCGGCTATACCAGCTGTTGTTGCTGTAGCTACAGAAGAGCCGCCTGTATATTGTCTCTGACCATTATAAAAACCTAAAACTGGCGGATGTTTACTTGTATTGTTATCTCCTTCCATTACGATAGTAAAATCTATTTTATCACCTTCGTGACACACATCACAAGTTTCATAATAAGCACCGTCTGTAATACCTGTTACTGCAACTGTTTCGCTCATAGTTGCCGGAAAGATAACACCGTACCAATTAGTAAAGTTTGTAGATGTTCCTCCTGCAGCGAATATTAATTTTCCTTTACTGTACGCGTATTTAACCGCATCTTTTATATTACCTATTGACCAAGGATAACCTATTGACATCGAGATTATTTTAACATCACTTCTATTTCCTAATTGGGTTAAAGCATCGCTTACACCTTTACGCTCATGGTAATCATTTAAAACAACATCTTCTGTTGCTCTGTAAGCAACAAGATTAGCATTATAGGCAACACCAACTGGCATACCATTATCGTTACGTGGTGCAGCAATAGTCGATCCCATTTGTGTACCGTGACCGCATTTATCATGAGGACCATCGTAATTGCTACTCCACCACCAAGAAGAATCTATAAATGTTCCATATTTTTGAACAAAACGACCATTTGAATATCCGTCGTTAAATCCAGAACTATTTAATAATGTTTGTGATTGAGACACACCTGTATCTATTAATCCAACTGTAATACCTGATCCTGTTGAATAGTTCCAAGCTTGCGGAATATTATGCTCGTAAAAATGCCAAGATACTTGCGCATTATTTGGAGCGATTGTAGTGTAATGTGCAGAATTAATAGTTTCTCCATTTTTAGAGCAACCTGAATCTGACATAGAACGCTGATTACTAGTAGATGTAGTGTAGTATTGGTTATACCCGTTTGGTTCTAAATAACGTACACCATCTGTAGAAAGTAAGCGTTTTATAGTTTCAAAATTTTCTACTTCTACATCTACTACATTTATAATGTTGTGTTCTACTAATGTTTTTTCACTTCGTTTGTACCCTTCTGTAGCTTCAACAATTTGAAGAATATTTTCTAGGTTTTGTTTTAATCTTTCTGATTTTACTTCGCTAAAAAATTCGCCTTCTTGACCATAACCTATCGTTAGAATATTGTTACCGTGTTTAACAGCACTCCATAGCGTATGAGCAGATACTTGACTCCAATCAAAATCACCTGTTGTTTCTAGACTTTGAGTTATTATACTATTAATTTCTTGTACGGTTAAAGGTTCTTTTGCTTGTTCTTCTTGTAGTGTTTGGTTATCAAACACTTCTTCATCTTGACAAGATTGCACAAAAATAAAGGCTAGACAAAGCATGGCTAGCTTAACATGAAAAGTTTTCATAATTTTAGGTTTAAGGGTTAATAGCTTAAATATATAAATATTTAACAATTATTAAGTATTAAAATTATGAATTTATCAAAATATAAAAACTAATATTTAAAAGACTGTAATTTGCGTTAGCGATAGAAGTGGCATCCTTTTTTTGCTTCCATATAAGGCAAAAAAAGATATAACGGATAGCGCGACCCTTGTGGTAACGCCCAAAAAATTATTATTTATTACGTTTTATTGAACCTGTAAACTGCTCTAAATCGTCTTTTACTTTATTAAGCTCGTCATTAACATCTTTAGTAATGCTGGTATCTATACCGTTATTTTCGGCAGATTTTGTGATTTCGTGCTTAATATCATTGGTTGCATCTTTAAGTGTACGCATACCTTTACCCAATCCTTTAGCTATATCTGGAATATTTTTAGCTCCAAAAAGCATAACAACCACCAAGAGTATAAAAAACACTTCTGGCGTACTGATAAATAATATATGTGAAGCTAAAATCATATTGCAAATATACTAAGTTGTTTGTTTAGTCCTTAAAAATAAACCTCCAAAATTTGAGCATCTTCAGACTTTAACATTACTTCTTTTATAGATGCTGGTAAAAGAATAGTTTCGCCTGTATTTAAGGCGCAATCTTTTTGTTGATGTTGAATAGTGGCTTGACCAGAAACACACATATAAATCACAAATGAATCTGTGCTACTATAATCTTTAACCAACTCTCCATTAACAGGTAAAAAGTTAGTTTTAAAATATGGCGAATGAATTAATGTATTTGAAGTATTTGTCTCTGTTTTATAATCGGTCTTATAACGCTCTTCTACGTTAAAATCTAATACTTCTGTTGCTTGTTCTGTATGTAACTCTCTTGTTTTACCAATGGTTTTGTCTACACGATCATAATCATATACTCGATAAGTAACATCTGATGTTTGTTGAATTTCAGCAAGCATTACTCCTGCTCCAATTGCATGAATACGTCCTGTTGGGATATAAAACGCATCTCCTTTTTTAACATTTTCATGATGCATGACTTCTAAAAGAGTTTTATCTTCTAAATGCTGTTTAAATTGAGTTTTGTCAATTTCTTTTTCAAAACCAACAATGATGTTAGCATCTTCATCTGCTTGCATGATATACCACATTTCATTTTTTCCAAAAGAATTGTGGTGCGTTTTTGCATATTCATTATTTGGATGCACTTGAATTGAAAGCGGTGTTTTTGCGTCTATAAACTTAATAAGTAACGGAAAGGCTTCTCCAAACTGTTTATAAACACTTTCGCCAACAAATTCTCCTTTAAACTCTTGTATTAACTGCTTTAATGTATAACCTTTAAATGATCCATCTTCAACAATGGTTTCGTCATTTGGCACATCTGAGATTTCCCAAGATTCACCAATAGAATCGCCATTATAGTCTTTATTTAAAACGGTTTTTAATTTATTTCCGCCCCAAATTCTGTATTTAAATAAAGGTTGAAATTTTAAAGGAGTTAACATTTGCTATTATTTTAATGCAAAAATAAAATTTTTATTGACTAATCTACTGTTTTACAGCATTCTGTTTTTAGTGTAAATTTTAGTATTTTTACCTAATAGCAAACTAAAGTAAAATGAGCTTAAAAAATATAGAAACTAATCCAATTTTAGACCGCTTACCAAAGCACTTAACGCAATTTATAAAACCTCAAAATTACGAGGATTACAGTGCAATTGATCAAGCTGTTTGGCGTTATGCAATGCGTAAAAATGTAGATTATTTAAGTCAAGTAGCGCATAACTCTTACTTAGAAGGTTTAAAACAAACAGGAATTAGTATAGACGCTATACCAAATATGTATGGTATGAATCGTATTTTAAAAGAAATTGGTTGGGCTGCAGTTGCTGTTGATGGTTTTATCCCACCAAATGCTTTTATGGAATTTCAAGCTTATAATGTTTTAGTAATTGCTAGTGATATTAGACAGTTAGAGCATATTGAATATACGCCTGCTCCAGATATTATTCATGAAGGTGCAGGACATGCACCAATTATTGCAAATCCAGAATATGCTGAATATTTAAGACGTTTTGGAGAAATTGGTTGCAAAGCCATAAGTAGCGCAAAAGATTACGAATTATATGATGCTGTAAGACATCTTTCTATAATAAAAGAAGCACCAAATACGCCACAAGACGAGATTGATAAAGCTGAAAAAAAAGTTGAAGATTTACAACAAAATATGGGCAAACCAAGTGAAATGGCTTTAATAAGAAATTTACATTGGTGGACTGTAGAATACGGTTTAATTGGCACACTTGAACAGCCTAAAATTTACGGAGCTGGATTATTATCTTCTATCGGGGAAAGTGCTTGGTGCATGACCGATAAAGTGAAAAAACTACCGTACTCTATAGAAGCTACTTTTCAGGATTTTGATATTACAAAACCACAACCACAACTATTTGTCACACCAGACTTTGCGCACTTAAGTTTAGTTTTAGAAGAATTTGCAAATACTATGGCATTACGTACTGGCGGCGCAAGCGCAGTAAATAAATTAATAGAAAGCAACGCACTAGGCACCATAGAATTAAGTACAGGTTTACAAATTTCGGGAGTATTTACTAATGTTATAGAAACTAACGGAAAAGTACATTACATCCAAACCACTGGTAAAACTGCATTGGCTAATCGTGATAAAGAATTAGTAGGTCATAGTACTTTAGAACATCCAGAAGGTTTTGGGTCTCCAATAGGAAAATTAAAAGGTATTAATCTTGCTATTGAAGATATGTCACCGAGAGATTTGCGTGCATATGATATTTATGAAGGTAAAACTGTAACACTTGAATTTGAAGGTAATATTACCGTAACTGGCGAAATTATTACCGGAACTAGAAACCTTCAAGGAAAAATTATATTAATAAGCTTTAAAAACTGTACCGTAAAACATAACGATACAGTTTTATTTAAACCAGAATGGGGACAGTATGATATGGCTGTTGGCAAAGAAGTTATTTCCGGTTATTCTGGACCTGCAGATTTGCATAGCTTCGATTTGATTTCTCATAAAATTAGTAGCAATACCATTCACGAAGAAAAATCTCCTGAAAAACTTGAGCTTATTTCACTATATAAACAAGTAAGAGATTACAGAGAAGGCACTAATAAAACTGTTTCTAGAACTAAAGTTTTAGAACAGTTACAAGACAAATTTCCTAAAGATTGGTTATTACCTGTTGAGTTATACGAATTAGCTTTTAAAGGAAATGAAAAAGATTTATGTGCTTCTATTTTAGAACATTTAGAAACCATCAAACAAAACCGACCAAAAATTGGTCATTTAATTGATGACGGTATTAAAATTGTAAATGAAGAAGCTGTTTTAAGTTAAACTATTTATAACTAGCTAGCTTTTCTTTTGTAAAACTACTTAGCACTAATTTACCGCTAATTTTGGCGCGTTCTTTAAGTAACGTATCCCAATTTTCGGTGTTTTGCCAAAGTACGTTTTTAAGTTCTGATAACGCTTCTGGATTATAACTAGCTAATTTATTTGCGAGTTCGTTTACTGCTTGGTCTAATTCTTCAATGGTTTCAAAAATATTTGCATAAAGTCCTTTCTCTTTTGCGTATTCTGCCGAGTAAAAATTTTCGGCATCAATAGTCATTTGCGAAAATGCGGTTACTCCTATTTTTTTAGACACTGCTGGCTCGATTACAAATGGTCCAATACCAATACTTATTTCGCTTAATTTAATAGCTGCATATTTGGTTGCTAAACAATAATCTGTTGCACTAGCCAAACCAACACCGCCACCAACAGCTTTACCTTGTACGCGCCCAATAATAATTTTACCACAAGTACGCATGGCATTGATAACGTTAGCAAAACCAGAGAAAAATAAATCTCCTGCTTCTAAATTATCTATCGCAATTAACTCTTTAAAGCTTGCTCCTGCGCAAAATGTACGGTCGCCACCACTTTTTAAAACAATTACTTTTACTTCATCATCGTTACCTGCATTGGTGATTACTTGCGCTAATTCTTTTAAAATAGGACTTGGCATTGCATTATGTTCTGGAGTAAAAAACTCGATAAATGCTATATTATTTTTGGTAGTTTGCTTAACGTAAGACTGAGCCATAAATTACTGTTTTAAATTTGCTTTGTTACAAATTTAAGCCTTTAAATCTTATCTTTAAACAGAAGTAACAATTGTTACTAAAAACATTATAGTGTTTTGTATTTTTGTATCAAACAAAACACTATTTATTTAAATATATTATGGGAATTTTGAGCTTTCTTTTCGGTAATAAAAATGAAAAAATTAAAGACTTTCAAAATAGAGGTGCAATAATTTTGGACGTTAGGTCTAAAGCCGAATATGATTCTGGCGCCATACCTGGTTCTAAACACATACCTTTACCAAGTTTACAAAGTAAAGTTGCCGAAATTAAAAAATGGAACAAACCTGTAATTACTTGTTGTGCTAGTGGTATGCGATCTGGTAGTGCTGCTGCAATTTTACGCAATAATGGCGTAGAAGTTTTAAATGGTGGCGGCTGGCAAAGCCTTGCTAGTAAACTATAATTTTAGATTGCTTAAATCTTCTGCTTTATCTATTGTTTTTTGATTGTACTGCAAAGTCCAACCTAAACTATTAGTTAAAATATAGAATTTAGACAACTCGCTAATCAATCTATTTTCGGCATTAGATTTTAGATTTGAAGCATTGATCTTTTTAGTGATTTGCTGTTTTACCTTTTTGTTAATAGCGTTATAATCTTCGGCTTCAAAAGGGTTTAAAAAATCGGCTTGCACATCATAATACTCTAACTCGGGGAAAATTTTTATTTCCTGTTCTGGTATTTTTGTAATGGTTAGTGTTTTATTTTCTTCGTCTAAATTAAATTCAATTTTACTTAAATCGTAAGCAACTGTAACTTCTGCATTAACAACAACTAGTGCTTTTTTTTCGACTTCAATTAAATCTCCAAATACTGCTTTGCTGTTTTTATAGCTAAAAACTTCGCTAAAATTACCTTCGGTAACAACTAGCTTACTTACGTTTTTTATTTGTTTTTCTATTAATGCAGAATGTTCTTGTATTAGAGTTTCTTCTTTATTAGAACATTTGTTTACAATAAACACAACCATTAAGGTCATACATATTGCTACTATTATTTTTCTCATAATTTAAAAGTAAAGAAAAAAGCATCAATGTTTACAATAAACATAAGATGCTTTTTTATAAGAAGATTAATAGCACTATAAAACTAGAACTATATACTTGATTTAAAATGAATTAATTGTTATGAAATTGATAATAAAAAACACCAGATTTGCGTAAACTTTTGGTTGGTTTAGTAATCTGGTGTTTATAATGAAATATGATTAATAGCCTTATAAAATTATAACAATCTCTGAATCATCAACTTTTTTTTCGACCAAAAGGATAAAATTTAGTTCAAGACACTATTTGTAGATAATATCTTACAAAGCTGAAGATTTTATTTAATATTTTCTAAATCAAATTGTTACGTCTTGCTTTTTGTACGGCTTCTAATTTTGAGTGCACTTGTAGCTTTGAGTAAATATTTTCTATATGTTTCCTTACTGTAGAAGGTGATAAAAATAAATTATCTGCTATAACTTTATAGCTTAATCCTTTTGACAATTGCTCTAAAACCTCAACTTCTCTATTAGTTAAATTAATATCTTCCTTTGATACATCTTTAAAATCTACTGGATTACGGAGTAATTTTAATGTTTTTAACGCTATAGAAGGATTCATAGCTGCACCACCATTTAAAGTATCTACAACACCGTTAAACAACTCATGCGGATTGACATCTTTTAATAAGTAACCATCTGCTCCTGCTTTTATAGCGTTAAAAATATTCTCGTCATTATCAAAAACCGTTAGCATAATTATTTTTATTTGTGGATACTTTTGTTTTACTGCCAACGTAGTTTCTATACCATTTAAAACAGGCATTTCTATATCCATTAAAAGCGCGTCTAAATTATGGTCTTGTTCTAGCTTTTCTAATAAATCTGCTCCATTATTGGCTGTAAATTTCACTTGAATTTCTTCAAAAAAAGAAAGTTTCTCTTTTATGGATGAAATTAAAAAACTGTTATCGTCTATAATGGCTATTTTCATTAGTTTTATTTTTAATTAATTTGAAATTTCCTTTAGTAAATCAACTTGTCTCTTGATAAGATTAAGCTTAAAATTTAACAACTTATAGTTATAATCTTTAGCAGTAAAAAGTTTAGTGTTTTTCTCATTTTCAAAATTTAAGTTAGTATTCAAACTATTCATAATATAATTATGACGCTGTTTTTCTTTTTTTATAAATTGAAAATGCCAGATTAAAACAAATACTAAAGTTAACGTAAATAAAATTATTGGTGTTTCCATTTTTTATTTTGTTTAGCTATTCAATTAAGTCCACATTACAATAGTCTTTATCCTGATATGTTATATTTACAAATTGCTGTGTTACTATTGATACATTTAAATCTGTAACATCAACCATAAAATCTGAAACAGAAAAACCTGATACATCTGTAAAATTATAGGGAATTAAATCTATGTTATGATTTAAAAAATTTAAGTCTGCTATTGAAATTTTTGTGCAAATTTGGTTTGGATTGTAATTAAAAACACCAATATATTCTGATTGTGTTACAACACTACCTTGTGACTGAAATTGTAAAAAACTACCTGTGCTTTGACTAAACACACTACCTTGATGATATTTATTTGAAAGCAATTGACCTTCTTCATTAATAGAATAAGTTATTAATCCTCTTAAATAGTATTTATTAAGACCAAACTCTTCTATTGAAATACCACCAGGACTAAAATTTGTACCACCTTGAGTATTATCTATTGAAAATTGATGATTCCAATGGTCAATCAAATTTCCGTTTAAATCAAAAACCATATAACCTCCAAGTCCAGTCGCGTTATATTGAAAAGTATTATAAGGCCAAATTATTTTATCTGTACTTGTAATAATTGGCACAGAAGAAGTTAATAAAGCATCTGGTCTAGTATCTGATGCTTTTTTCATGAAAATATTATTTCCTTGCCAATCAAATTTTGCTATAACAGCATCACTACCTAATCTTCCAAATGCATAAAATCCATCTGCAACAGCTACATTTCTTAACCAATGATAAGTTGTATTATTTTCTATTGCCTTAATTAATAGTCCTGTTGTGGCATCAATAATAAACATCCATTGCATGTTACATACAACTAGCTTATTATTTTTTATATTACTTATTGAGTTGTAATAGTACGAATCGTAATATGGCAAAGAGTAAAAATCGTACTTTTTTTGCCAAACAACATTTAAACTATCGTTTAGTCTTATTGCAAAAACACGACCAGAATTAACATTAGAGCTACTAAAAACAGTACCGCTAATTAATAAATCTCCTGACTGATCTAAATAATAATGATGAACATCTATATCTCCATTAATTTGAATTGTATTTAGTTGATTAGTTTGAAAATTTAAAAATGAAACTGTTACAAAATATTCTCCTAAGTTTTGCTTAGCAATAAAAATTCCGTTTTCATTTTGAGCTTTAAAACCATCTAATCTATTTATATAGGCTTGACCATCAAAAAGCAACTGGTTAGCATTAGAATTTGTAGACGAGTTATTATTTTCTGCTTCATCATCAGAAGATTTTGAACATGAAAAACACATCAAAATTATTAAAAGTAAAAACAGAGTAGCAGGCTTTTTCATTTATAAAATTTATTAATTTTTATAATATCAAAGCTACTATTACAGAGGTGATTTTAAAATAAGGCACTTGCCCTATTTAAACACTTACATTTCAAATTTTATGGTGATTTCTGTTCCTTGATTGGAAGATTTCATTTCAAAATCTGCATCAATTTCGTTAGCTCTTTTCTTCATTGATGAAAGACCATTTCCTGCTTCTATAGTTGATTGATCAAACCCAACACCATTGTCTATAATCGAAATTTTTAAATCACTACCATCTATCTCAAAATTAACTACAATTTTAGTTGCTTTTGCGTGTTTTACCGCATTGTTTATTGCCTCTTGAATGATGCGATACACATCTATTCCTTGAAGTGAATTAAGTTTAACATTATCGGTGTCTTTAGGATAATTAAATTCAAAATCAATACCTAACAAAGAGGTTTTTGCAGCTTCTATAAAGTTGGTGGTTCTTGTTTTTAGGTCTTCAAAAGTAATTTCTTCTTTATTCATTGCCCAAATTGTATCGCGCAAATCTGTGATTGTACTTCGGGTAAAATTACCAATAGAATCGAACTTATTGTAAAGTTTTTCTTTGGTAAACTCAAAATATTTTAAATTGTCTAAAGACGAAATTATAAAGGTTAATTGCGAACCAATATTATCATGTAAGTCTTTAGAAATAGCTAATCGTTGTTCTTGTAAATTGTTTTGATTTTCAATTTTTATTAAAGCTTCTTTCAACTCATTTTCTTTAATAATCTGCTTGTTTTTTAAACGTTGTTGCTTGTAAACTAAATAACCTATTAAACCTAAAAAAAATGCTAAACCAAACGCATAATAAATTAAGGTTGTTCTTCTTTTAATTTTTGCTTCTTTAATTAAAATATCAGACTTAGCTTCTGCTAGTTGTTTTTCTTTCTTCTCAGTTTCAAATTGTATTTGAAGTTCTTCAATTTTATTTTGAGCTAATACATTTTCTGTACTGTCTTTTAATGATTGAAACTTTTCTTTAAATTGAAATGCTTGTTTATAATTATCAATTTTTTGATAGCATTCGGCTATTTTTTGATAACAATATTTTTCTAAATTTTTGTATTTGTATTTGTTAGCAGACTGTGCGCATTTTTTATAATTTTCTATTGCTTTTTCGTAATTTCCTTCTTGTTGAAAAATTTCAGCGACGTGCACGTAGTTTACAGTAATCCCATAATTATCTGCAATTTTATTTCTTATAACTGAAGAGCTATCTACATAGGTTTTTGCTAAGTCATAATTTTGTTTTTCGGCAAACGTATTAGCTATATTTGCGTAGCTGTAACCAAGCCCTATGCTATCTTTTAACTGCTTTTTTATGGCTAAAGATTTATATTGATAATATAAGGCACTATCCAGCTTTTTGTCCATACTTAACAACACGCCGTAATTATCATATACTGGATTTAATCCTTCTAAATCATTTTCAATTTCTAGAAGTTTTATTCCTTTTCTCATGTAATAAAACCCTTTTTCTAAATCTCTGGTTTTTAAATTGTAGCCTAAACCGCCATAAGCAATTCCTGCTTTGGTATTGTTTTTTTGATTTTCAAAAATTCTTATCGCTTGTAACGTGTATTCTAACCCTTGGTCAAACTTATTTTGATATGCTTTTAACAACCCATATTTAAACATAATTTCACCTAAAGCAATACTATCGTTTATGCTTTTAGAAAGTTCTATTCCTTTGTTAAATAATTGCTCTGACTTTTCTAGTTCTGCAACAAAACTTCCGTAAGGAATTTCTATAATACTACTTAAAGCTTGCTCTGGTTTTTGAGTTTTAATGACTGCACTTATACTGTCTATATATGTATTTTGGTTTTGCGCGAAAAGATTAAATCCTATAAAAAAGAAAAGAAAGAAAAAGCGATTCATGTAAGTTGGTTTTAGTCTTATAAAGTAAAGTGATAAATATTATATTTCAAAAAAAGCTAAAAAAAAATAAACACCAACTTATAAGTAAAACTTATTTTAGTTGTTGGTGTTTACAGATTAATAGCGCGTTTTTAGTGTTTTTTAATACTATAATTTATATGCATAGATGGTGCTTTTATTTGCTTTATAAAATAACACTCCAGCTACTTCATCTACTTGATATTCTGGCTTTTTGTCTTTAAGAATAATTTCTTTATCCACGTTACCATTGTCTTTATTTACTTTAACTAAGCCAACACCGTCATCTAATTTAGTTAGGATGAATTGTGAATTTTCGGTAGCTGCGGTTGCTTTAAAACGTTTTGACATGATCTTAAAAGACTCGTCTGCTATTGATGCAAACATATCTGCAGCTCTTTTGTTTTCTTTACCATAATCATTGTAATTATCTAGATTATTTACGCTTCCATAACGTGTTTTATTTGCTCCTGCTTTGTAAGCATGTGCCATAGCTAATCCTGTAGATGCTACTGCAACCACGCCAGATAACGCTTTCATAAAGCCACTTTTTGATGGTGATTTGTAATATTTATGATATACTTCGTTACCATCTTTATCTAAAACCATCATGTTTTGAGACGAAGCTAAGTAGACATTTCCGTTTCTAATTTCCATTTGGTTTGCTTCTTCTTTTTCGTCAAATTTTACTTTTGCAAATTCTTTTGTATCTCCTGAGTTAGCATCAATACTAAAAATAGTACCATCTGCTGCTATTAAATATCTATTATTAGCCGAATCAAAAGTTGATGCTACAGATAACGAGTTTTTATATTTTAAAGGTTTATCCCAAACTTGTTCTCCTGTTTGCAGGTTGACAATATTAGCATCTTCACTTGTAATATAAATAAGACCTTGTGGTGAATTTGCCATAACCATTATATTCTCTCCTGTTTTTAAAGGCTTTTTAAATAACGTTTCACCTTCAAAAGAAATCTTGTTTATTCCTCCTTGTTGGATTCCAAATAATATACCATCATCCTGAACATAAAAATGCTGCACATAGCCTTTTGTTTTTGGTGCTTTTTCCCAAAGATCTTCTCCTGAACTAGCGCTTAAAAAAGCGATTTCAGATTCATTATTTTGAGAGAATACGCTTTTATCTCCACCATCGCTTTTATTACTAACAACAGCAATACCTTGTGGTAAAATTTCAAAATTAGAAACGATTCCTTTTACTTTTCTATCATCTTGCCAAAGCTCTTTACCGTCTGCTCCTATTTTGTGTATTCTTGTGTTTTTTCCGTTTGTAGTAGTCTCAAAACCATAAATTTCTTTTTCGGTTGGATCAGACACCATCCATGTTACTCCTTTGATTTTATTAGACCATAAATCTTCACCGCTATGGGATTTTGCAATTAAGCCTTGCGCAGTAGGAATGATTAAAAAATCCTTTAATAACAAAGGTAATCCTGTAACACTAAAATCTTTTGCTATTCCTACTCTACCTGGTTTATCTAAGAAAAAACTATAATCTAATTTTTGAGAACTTAAATCGTATACGGCTATTTTTGGTGTTATTTTTTCGGCTTTTGTACCTACTTTTTGGATTCCGCTAACCACTAATTTATTATCTGGTAAAAAGACATCACATGTGTAAACTTGATTCCAACTATCATCATCTGAGTTAAAAATCACTTTTCCAGTAATATAATTAATAACTGCTCTTTTTGTTTTGGATAACCCTGCAAATTTTGAAGTTGCTCCTTGAGATACTATGATATAAGGTGATTCTTCTACAAAAATAGTTTCCTCTGGAGTCAATTTTCCAAAATTATTAAATGTAAACGTAGGTGTACTTGTTTCTGGATTTATACCAACTAAACCATCGTTAGTTGCGACTACTAAAACGCCACCAACAGTTAAAGTCATCTCATTAATTGTTGCACCTAAATCGTAAGAGTTGTTAGGTTGCTCTGCTTTTTGCGCAAAAGATATTTGAACACACAAAAGCAATAAAAATAGATTGATTGTTTTCATTATAGCTTATTATTAAAATATAGTATTATTAGAATCTTTACTTATTGCTAAAGTCACACCAGTTTGAAATAACTTTACGGCACTTACAAATGTTTTGTCAGAAAAACCATTATCTATCCAAAAATAATAGTAAAAAGATACCGAATGCGCTGACTCATTATAATGACACTTGATCATTAGTACATCTTTATTAATCGTATTAAATACTTCTAAAATTTCATCTTTTTTAGCGCCTTCTTTTAATGTATATAGAATACTTATGCTTATAAATCTTTTTTGAGAATCAATATCTAAATAAATAGTTCGGTTGTCTTTTATTTTTACAAAAGTGTCCTTTACTTCTAATACATCTATATATGCATTTTTAAAAATGTTTTCTAAATATTGAGGTGTTACATCATCTGGAGAAGATAATTTTTCTTGAGAAAAAGATTGAGTAGATACACTCAATAAAACAAGCAACAATAATAGTTTTAGATTTTTCATTCAATTTCGATTTTAAATTATAATCCAAAATTGAAATAAAACAACAAAAATGTAAATACGTCATTTGGCGTATTTTAGTAAAAATCAATAAAAGGGAAAGATTTTTTAAGTGTTTCTTTACGTTTTTTTAACTGAAGTAAAAACTTCTGATGCGCTTCTGAAGATTCATTAAAAGGTTTATGAGACAACCCTTTTTGGATAGCTTCGACGTCTTCCATAGTTAATTTTGCACTAGAAGAAACCCAAGTATTTAAAAACTTATCCCAAATATAATCTACTGCTAACGGACTTGGATGCAACATATCTTGATTGTAAAACCTATAATCACGTAATTCGTCCATTATAATTTCATAAGAAGGAAAGTAATGTAAACTATGTTTTTTCGTTTCTTGATTTTTGCTTAAAAATTCATGAATAGCAGTTATTAAATGCGATTTACTTCTTGTATTTTCAACAAAACCGTCTTTAATATGTCTTACAGGAGATACCGTAAAAATAAATTGTGCTTTTGGATTAACCAAACTAATTAACGAAACTAGACTTTGCAGACTTTTTTCAATTTGTAATGGTGATAATAATTCTTTTTTGAAGTTTTTCTGAGGAATTTTATGACAATTTGCTACAATTTGCTGATTTTCTAAAAAACGATAAACCCAAGCTGTGCCTAAAGTAATCATAATATGCGTTGCTTCTTTAAGTTGAAGTCTAGCTTCCACTATTTTATCATTTAATGTAGCAAGTAAATCTTCTTTAGATGTGTTACTTATAGCAGAATGTGCATTAAAACAATGAAACTGTTCATTATTAAACACTACATCCTTATCTGTAAATATCTGGTCGGTTAATGCTTTTTTTATTAAAGTTTCAATCGCTAAAGGATGAAACAAAATCCCTAACGGATTAACTGTATGTTGAAACTTATAATAGTTAAACTTTTCGGCAATATTTTCTGCAAAACAAGAGCCTAACAATACCACTTTAGAGTTATAATCTATTTGATTATGGTCTTGATTTTTTAGTGGTATTTTGGTTTGGAGTTTCAATAAACTATTTCTTTTTCTTAATAATTCTACTCTGCTTCTTTAATAATTTTAAAGTAATTTTTCTTAAACCAAAATAGCATTTTAAATTATTTTTTTTATTAAACAACTCAATCTGTTTCCCTGTGTTTTCATCGTAAACACCATCCTCTCTTACTTGATAACCAAGAAGATTTAATTGACGTTGTATCTTAATAATTGTTTTTTTAGAAGGATTCCATACTTTGTCAACTTCTACAGTTTCGCCTAATGTTCCATCTGCTTCTATACATTTAACAAAAGTCTTATCAAAAGATGAGCTTTGAGCATTTACATAACAACTAAAAGCTAAAATAAATAAAAGAGCAAAATAATTTTTCATAGCCTAAGCAATTATTTAATATAATTTTTTGCAGCCTCTAAAGCATCCTTAATTCCATCAGGATTTTTACCACCTGCGGTAGCAAAAAATGGTTGTCCACCGCCACCACCTTGGATGTGCTTACCTAATTCTCTAACAATAGTTCCTGCATTTAGTTCTTTACTTTCGACTAAATTTTTAGATATGTAGCATGATAAAATAGCTTTACCATCATTTTCTGCTCCAAAAAGTAAAAATAGGTTATCGAACTGACTGCCTAATTCAAAACATAAATCTTTAATTCCGGATGCATCTAAATCTAATTTTTTAGCTAGGAAGTTAACACCGTTAACATCTTTAATTTCAGATTTTAATTCACCTTTTATATTTTGTGCTTTATCTTTTAAAAGCTGCTCAATTTGTTTTTTTAACGCTGTATTTTCTTCTTGCAAATTTTGAAGTGCCTTAACTGGTTCTTTTGCGTTATTAAGCAAATCTTTCATTTCAAAAAATGCACGGTTGTTTTCGTGAAAATAATTTTTTACGGCATCATTTGTTATAGCTTCTATACGACGTATTCCTGCAGCGACAGCACTTTCTGACACGATTTTAAAATGCCAAATATCTGCTGTATTCTCAACATGCGTTCCACCACATAATTCTATAGATTGTCCAAATCTTATGGTACGTACTGCATCACCATATTTTTCACCAAATAACGCCATAGCGCCTTCTTCTAACGCTTTTTCCATAGGTACGTTGCGTTGTTCTTGCAATGGTAATTTGCTTTCTATTCTTGCATTTACAAAGTTTTCTACATCTCGTAATTCTTCTACAGTCATTTTTGAAAAATGCGAAAAATCAAAACGTAAATATTTACTGTGTACAGCACTTCCTTTTTGCTCTACGTGATCGCCTAAAATTTCGCGAAGTGCTTGATGCAATAGATGTGTTGCTGTATGATTACACTCGGTTCTTCTACGTTGTTTTGCGTCTACAACTGCTTTAAATTTCTCATTTAAATGCGTTGGTAAATTTTTAGTTAGGTGAATGATGACATTGTTTTCTCTCTTAGTATCTAAAATGTAAACTACGTCACCATGTTCGTCTTCTAAATACCCTTTATCACCAACTTGTCCACCACCTTCTGCATAAAATGGCGTTAAATTGAATACCAATTGGTACATCTCGCCATCTTTTTTAGAAGTCACTTTACGGTATCTTGTAATTTTTACTTTTGCTTCTAAAGCATCGTAACCTATAAACTCTTGTTCTTCGTCTTCTAAAAGAACAGTCCAATCATCAGATTTTAATTCTGAAGCTTTACGACCTCTATTTTGTTGTTCTTCTAAGCGTTTTTTGTATTCTTCTTTATTGTAAGTGAATCCTTTTTCGCGTAAAATTAAATCGGTTAAATCTTCAGGAAAACCATAAGTATCTTTAAGCTCAAATACCTTTGATCCAGAAATTTCTTTTCCTTTAGCAGTTTCTACAATACGGTCTAAAATAGTTAATCCTTGGTCTAATGTGCGTAAAAAAGATGCTTCTTCTTCTTTAATTACGTTTTCGATTAATTGCTTTTGTGCTTTAAGTTCTGGGAATGCTTTACCCATTTTTTCAACTAAAACATTAACTAATCGATAAATAAAAGGTTCGTTTTTATCTAAAAAAGTAAAGCCGTAACGTACTGCACGACGTAAAATGCGTCGAATGACATAACCTGCTCCGTTATTGCTTGGTAATTGCCCATCTGCAATAGAAAACGCTACTGCGCGCACGTGATCTGAAATAACACGAATAGCAACATCTACTTTATCTTCTTTACCATAATCTTTATGCGTTATGGTTTCAATTTCTCTAATTAATGGCGTAAATACATCGGTATCGTAATTTGAAGTTTTGTTTTGTAAAACCATACATAAACGCTCAAATCCCATACCTGTATCGATATGTTTGTTAGGTAGTTCTTCTAAGCTTCCGTCTGCTTTACGGTTGTATTGCATAAAAACCAGATTCCAGATTTCTACGACTTGCGGATGGTCTTCGTTAACCAAAGATTTACCGTCTACTTTTGCTTTTTCTTCAGCAGAACGAATATCTACATGAATCTCGCTACAAGGTCCGCATGGTCCTTGATCGCCCATTTCCCAAAAGTTATCTTTTTTATTTCCTTTTAAAATTCGGTCTTCGCTTATATATTCTTTCCAAATATCATAAGCTTCAGTGTCCATTTTTAGGTTATCAGCATCATCGCTACCTTCAAAAACAGTAACATACAGTATGTCTTTATCTATCTTATAAACTTCGGTTAATAATTCCCAAGCCCAAGCAATTGCTTCTTTTTTAAAGTAATCACCAAACGACCAGTTACCTAACATTTCAAATAAAGTATGATGATAGGTATCGTAACCAACTTCTTCTAAATCGTTATGTTTACCCGATACTCTTAAGCATTTTTGAGAATCTGCAATACGATTATTTTTTGGTTGAGCGTTTCCCAAAAAATATTCTTTAAAAGGCGCCATACCTGAGTTTACAAACATTAAGGTTGGATCATCTTTTAAAACCATTGGTGCAGAAGGCACAATGCTATGCTTTTTGTTTTTAAAAAAATCTAAAAAGGTAGAACGAATGTCTTGAGAATTCATATTTATATTTTAATACATGTCTTTTTTAAAGCGATTTACACCAAAATAAAAGACTTTAGTTTTATTTACTTAAATTTAAACTGAAATATTTTTGTAAGTTTGCTCGTTACTGTTTTTGATTAAAGCACAACTTAAATCATATTTTTAACAGCAAAAATAGTATAAATTAAGGAATGAGTAAGGTAAAATATTATTATGATTCTGAAACGCTTTCATATAAGAAAATAGAGCGTAAAAAAAGACGTACATTTAAGTTCATCTTATTGTTTCTTTTAGCTAGTATTTTATTTAGCTTTTTGCTTGTTTTTATAGCAGGTCATTACATAGAATCTCCTAAAGAAAAGGCGTTAAAACGTGAGTTGGCAAACTTAGAATTTCAATATGAATTATTGAATAAAAAAATGAGTCAAGCCGAAACTGTTTTAGCCAACATCGAAGAGCGAGACAATACCATTTACAGATTATATTTTGAGGCCAATCCAATACCAGAAGAACAACGCAAAGCTGGTTTTGGTGGTGTAAACCGTTACAAAAAACTTGAAGGTTTTGATAATTCTGAATTAATTATAAATAGCAACAAACGTATTGATAAACTTTTAAAACGTATTGTAGTGCAATCTAAATCTTTAGATGAAATTGCTGTTTTAGCTGAAGAAAAAGAAAAATTATTAGCTTCTATTCCTGCAATTCAACCTGTAAACAATAAAGATTTAACCCGAATGGCTTCTGGTTATGGTATGCGTTCTGACCCATTTACAAAACAACGTAAAATGCATTGGGGAATGGACTTTACAGCACCAAGAGGCACGCCAATTTATGCTTCTGGAGATGGTGTTGTTGTTAGAGCAGATAGTAATAGTTCTGGTTACGGTAACCATATTAGAATAGATCATGGTTACGGTTACGTTAGTCTTTATGCACATTTATATAAGTACAATGTGCAAAAAAAACAAAAAGTAAAACGCGGAGATTTAATTGGTTTTGTAGGTAGTACTGGTCGTAGTGAAGCACCTCATTTACATTATGAAATCTTCAAAGATGACCAACGTATTAACCCAATAAACTTCTACTACGGTAGTTTAACTCCTGAAGAGTTTAGCAAATTGTTAGAACGTGCATCTTTAGAAAACCAATCTTTAGACTAATGATTATCAACCTACCAGAAAAACGCTATTACACTATTGGTGAAGTTGCCAAAGCTTTTGATGTAAACACGTCTTTAATACGTTTTTGGGAAAAGGAATTTGAAGTTTTAAAACCCAAAAAAAACGCTAAAGGCAATCGTAAATTTACACCAGAAGATGTGAAAAACCTTCAGCTTATTTATCATTTGGTAAAAGAACGCGGGTATACTTTGGAAGGAGCAAAAATTCATTTAAAAGAAGAAAAGAAAAAAACACTCGATAATTTTGAAATAATCGCTAAATTAGAAAGTGTAAAAAACCAACTTATAAAACTAAAAGAACAACTTTAAAACCAACACATCATGAAAAAATGGCTTGTACCAATTATCTTAATTGCACTAGCAGTTATTTTTGGAGTAAGAGTATACAACTCGACAATAGGATTAGAAGAAAATGTAGAAGAAGCATGGGCTAAGGTAGAAAGCTCTTACCAAAGACGTAGCGACCTAATTGGCAACCTTGTAAAAACAGTACAAGGTGCAGCAGATTTTGAAAAAAGTACATTAGAGTCTGTAATTAATGCCAGAGCAAAAGCAACATCTATAAATATAGACCCAACAAATATTACTCCAGAACAGTTACAACAATTCAATCAAGCACAAAGCGGTTTAAGCAGTGCTTTATCTAGATTATTAGTAACTGTAGAACGTTATCCAGACTTAAAGGCTAATCAAAATTTTTTAGAACTACAAAGTCAATTAGAAGGTACCGAAAATAGAATTAATGTAGCAAGAGATAGGTTTAATGAAACGGTAAAACCTTATAATAAACATATAAGAACTTTCCCTAACAATCTACTTGCTGGTATTTTTGGTTTTGAGAAAAAAGCTTATTTTGAAGCAGAAGAAGGAAGCGAAAAAGCTCCTGATGTAGAATTTGATTTTTAATAAAACGCGATGTCTTTAGACGTAGAATCTTTTTTAACCGCTAGTGAAGAACAAGACATTGTTGATGCTATTAAGTTAGCAGAAAAAAACACGTCTGGAGAATTACGAGTTCATATAGAAAACACTTGTAATGCACATCTTGAAGAACGTGCTTTAGAAGTGTTTTCTGTTTTAAAAATGCACAACACCAAAAACCGAAATGGTGTCTTAATTTATGTCGCTGTAGATGATCATAAATTTAGCATTTACGGTGATCAAGGTATTAACAAAGTAGTGCCTGATAACTTCTGGGGCGAGACAAAAGATATCATTCAAAAGCATTTTAGAAACGGTAACTTTAAACAAGGTCTTGTTGATGGCATTATACACGCTGGCGAAGCATTAAAAGCACATTTTCCTATAGAAGATGATGACACAAATGAATTAACCAATACGATTTCTAAAGGATGAAAATAAGTAAACAGTTTATAAAAAACAGTGTATTTATTTTAGCACTATTATCGTTTAGTTTTGGATTTGCTCAGTTTGAAATCCCTAAAAAACCAGATTTTCAAACTAGTGTTTATGATTACGTAAACTTATTATCTGCATCAGAAAAAAACACACTAGAAAACAAACTAGTTAAATACTCTGATAGTACTTCTACTCAAATTGTTGTTGCAATAATTGCATCTACAAAAGGTGAATATATCAATTATTTAGCGACAGAATGGGCGCATAAATGGGGAATTGGTCAAGCTAAAGAAGATAATGGTGTCTTTATTTTATTAGCCAGAGATGATCGCAAAATAATGATTGCTACTGGTTACGGTGTAGAACATTTACTAACCGATGCTATGTCACGCAGAATTATAGAGCGAGACATAATCCCATATTTTAAACGTAATGATTATTATGGCGGTTTAAATCGTGGTGCAGATGCTATTTTTGAAGTCTTACAAGGCGAATATCAAGGCACAAGAAAAAGTTCTGGTGGTGGTTTTCCTGTTGGTGTCATTTTCTTTTTGATTATCATCTTTATAATTATTCTTATTTCAATATCAAAACACAAACGCAATGGTGGTAATGGCGATCATTTTGGTGGTGGCGGAAATAGCACACGTGATATTTTAGAAGCCATTATTTTAAGCAATTCTGGTCGTGGTGGCTACAGACGTAGCTCTGGTGGATTTGGTGGTGGATTTGGAGGATCTTCTGGTGGCGGATTTGGTTCTGGTGGCTTTGGCGGCGGTTTTGGTGGCGGCGGTTTTGGCGGCGGTGGCGCTTCTGGTGGTTGGTAAATATAGTTTTAAGTAACAGTCGCAAAAATTCTCTTTAATTTCAATATAAATTCTTTTAGATGAAATATTTTATTTTTGTATTAGCCTTAGTTTTTTGTATATCTTGTAAAACAAAACCTCAGCAAAACTCAAAACATAATCAAGCAGTTGTTCAAGATTATGCTGATATATTTTCTAAAGTTGAAGAAGATTCTCTTACTAATTTCATTTTAAATTATGAAAAACTAACTACTAATGAAATTTGTGTAATGAGCATAGATTCTTTACCAGAAAACACAAAAGCTCTAAAATACGCGACTGATATTGGTCAAAACTTGGGCGTAGGGAAAGCAGATAAAAACAATGGATTATTACTTTTAATTGCTAAAAGTGATAGACAAGTTGCTTTTGCTACGGGTTATGGTACTGAAACTGTTTTAACTGATAGTGTTTGTTATCATTTAATTGAATCTACACTAATTCCAAATTTTAAAAACCAGTTGTACTATCAAGGTGTAAGACAGGTATTAGATTCTGTAAAGACTAAATGGTATTGATTACTTAAACCAAATAATTCATTTAAAAATTTTACATTTCTCACTCATTATCATTAAAATAGAGAATAGAAAAGAATCTTCGCTTAATGAGATTTCTCGTCGCTCATGCTTCGCTCTGTCGAAATGACATTACCTATTATTAAATAGTTTTAATCCATAAAATACATACCTCCATCTCCGCTTTCTCCTTTTGCGCCTAAACTATTAAACTTCCAACTAAAGTTAAGCATAAAATACTGTCTTAAAACGGTACTTTGCGTGTCTTCTATGTAATCTAAAGTTGCGGTTCGCCTTGCGTTGGTATTTTGGTTAAGCAAATCGTAAACTTTTAAGGTTACCAAACCTTTGTCTTTTAGCACAGAATAAGAGACACTTGCATTCCAGAACCAAGCGTCTTTTTGGAAACCGTCAGCCACATTTGGATTGTAATTATACGCAATATCGTTTCTCCACTCAAAGCCTTTTGGCAAGAAAAATGCAGTGTTTAAGTCTAAGTTATGAGAGGTAAAGTTTCTATCTTCAAAAGCATCAATATCATATTTGTTGTTTGTGAAAGATATACGATAACGTGGTCTAAATTCAAATACTTTATTATGAATGTAATCAAAACCAACATTTGGGGTTACACCTAATCGTTTACTAGAATATTGCACATCGTTATTGTAGTTTACATTTTCAGAAAAATTTCCCCACATTCCTACTCTTGCTCTAAAACTTCTTAACGAGTCTATTTTAAATTTCTTTCTAAAACTACCACCAAAGTACCCACTTTTATTACCGTTTACGTTGTCATAAGTTGTAACCCTTGTTAATGTTTCTGGGTCAATAGTTGTTCTAGATACAATCGCATCATTTGTAATGGTAATATTTGAATAAAGGAAAAACCCTGTTTTTTCTTGCCAGTTAAACGAGTTAAAGTTTGCGTAAACACTATGCTCGTTTGTTGGACTTAAATTAGGGTTACCAATTACTGTATTTAAGGGATTAGATACATCTTCAAAAGCTTGAAGCTGTCTTAATGCTGGTGGTCTGTTTCTTAAATTATAACCTATGTAAGTTGAAGCATTTTTACTAAACCTGTAACTAAAACTAGAGTTTAACTCGATTGCTTCAAAGTCTCTTTCTACATTAAATTGAGGTCTTAATCCGTCATTATTTTTTAATGTTCTTGCAACGTAATCTGCTCCTAAACGTGCTGACCATTTTTCTTTTTGAACACTAAACTCGATACCTGGCGAATTTCTAATATCTCTATATTCAAAATCTGTACTTAATGCAAGATTAAAATCGTCATAACTGTTAGTTGCATTATTAAAATCGAAGGTACTTTGTCTGTTTTCGTCTTTATTATTTTGATATTGATAGCCAAACTTCACAAAAATTTCTTTCGCTTTAATTGGTAATCTATACTCTAAATCTGCTCTTAAATTAGAACTACTATTATCACCATCTGTAAATTGATCCCTTATAATAGTTTCTGGAGTTGCACCAAAAACATCAGCTGTAGAATTTATAAAATCATCACTTTCATTATTATTGATACTATTATCAATATTTAATCTTAAAAAAGCACCTTTGGTTCCAAACTTTTTAGTGGCACTAATTTCATTTGAAAAATTCTTTACTTTATTTTCTACAAATGAATTTAAAGACGATTGGTTTGTTAATGTTTGATCTTCATCTAAAGTTTGGTCATTACTTGTATAATCTGTATTTGTTTTGGTGAATGAAAAACGCGGTCTTACATTAATCATAAATGTGGTGTCTACCTCAATTTCAAAGTCTGCGTTAGCGGTATGAGAATCGGATTCGCTTGTCGATCTTGAACTTGAATTAGTAAAGAATCTTGAATCTGAAAGAATGGTTTCTCTTTGAGAATTTGATTCGTTTTCTGAGCTACTTCCAGAGTAAAAATAATCTGCAGATGCTTCTAAAGCCTTACCGTAATTATCTGCAAAATTTGCACCTGCTAATCTTGATGTGGTAATACCTTGTCCGCCACCAAATTGTCTTCCGTTAATACTAAAAGAGCCATTACTGTTCCAAGAACGACTACCGCCGCTACCAAACATTTTTTCTATTTCACCAAAGCTAAATCCTGGTGAATTTATATTGTTACCACCAACTAAAACACTAAAGCGTTGATCGTTATCAAAACGGTTAAACATTCCGGCAAACTCATAGCGTTTATCGGTTCCTGCTCCTGCTGCGACACGACCAAAAACTCCTTTATTATTCTCTTCTTTTATAGTAAGGTTTATGGTTTTATTTTCGGCATCACCTTCTTCTCCTGTAAAAGCTTCACTTTTTGTTTTTGTATCTACTACTTGTATTTTTTCAATAATTTCTTTGGTTAAATTTTTAGTAGTAATTGTTGGATCATTTCCAAAAAATGGCTTACCGTTAACTAATATTTGATTTACTTCTTTTCCGTTTACGGTAATTGTTCCTTCTTCATCTACTTCAACACCTGGCAATTGCTTTAATAAATCTTCTACCGTTGCATCTTTTTTGGTTTTAAAGGACTTTACGTTAAATTCTAATGTATCCTTTTTTATAGTTACTGGTGCTGAAGACTTAATTAAAACTTCATCTAAAGCATTACTGCTTACCTTTAGTTTAATATCACCTAACACTATATTATTTTTATTGATAGCTACCTTTTGCTTGTAGGATTGGTAACCAACATAAGACACCAAAAGGTTAAGATTTTGGTCTGATGTTTTATCTTCTAATTGAAAGCTTCCATCTTTATCTGAAATTGTATAAGTAACCAAACTACTGTCTCTTTCGCGTTCTAAATAAACGGTTGCTGCTTCTAAAGGTGTATTATCTTCTTCGGCTACAATTGTTCCTGAAATTTTAAAGTCTTTAGATTGACTAAACGAAAGTGAGCTACATAAAATAGCTGCTACAAAAAGTAATTTGCGCATTGGTTGTTTTTTGATTGATTTGATAGCACGTTTAGTTAGGAAGTGCTTGATTATAAATAAAAAACGAAAATATACTTGTTGTAGTATTTAAGGTCTTAAAATAAACTTAAAGTTATGCTAAATTTACTTTTTACGCATATATACACTTACTGGGACACCTTGAAAATCGTAGATTTCTCTTAATTTATTTTCTAAGTATCTTTTGTAAGGATCACGCACATATTGTGGTAAATTACAGAAAAATGCAAATTGTGGTTGCGGCGTTGGTAACTGCATGATATACTTAATCTTTACAAACTTACCTTTGTAAGCTGGTGGCGGATAACTCTCAATTATTGGAAGTAACGTTTCGTTAAGCTCGCTAGTTTTTATACGCTTAGTGCGGTTATTATAAACCTCAACAGCAGTTTCTATAGCTTTATAGATACGCTGTTTTGTTAACGCAGAAATAAATACAATTGGTACATCTGTAAAAGGCGCAATTTGTTCTCTGATATATTTTTCAAATTGAACTGTTGATTTATGGTCTTTTTCTACTAAATCCCATTTATTGACCAAGATTACAATTCCTTTTCGGTTACGTTCTGCCAACCAAAAAATATTTTGAACTTGTCCATCAAATCCTCTGTTTGCATCTACCACTAATAAACATACGTCTGAGTGTTCTATAGCTCTTACACTTCGCATTACAGAGTAAAATTCTAAATCTTCTTTTACTTTAGATTTTTTACGTATTCCTGCGGTATCAACTAGATTAAATTCAAAACCAAAACGGTTATATTTTGTATCAATTGCATCTCTTGTTGTTCCTGCAATATCGGTTACGATATATCTATCTTCACCAATTAACGCATTTATAAAAGACGATTTACCAGCATTTGGACGACCAACAACTGCAAATCTTGGCAAGATTTCTTCTCTTTCGTCTTCTTTAGGTTCTGGTAACGCTTCGACTAAAGCGTCTAATAAATCACCTGTTCCGCTACCATTTATACTGGCAATTGTGTAATAATCACCAAGTCCTAAACTGTAAAATTCTACAGCGTCTTCGGCACGTTTTGCATTATCTACTTTATTAACAACTAAAAATACTGGTTTTTTAACCTTACGAAGTAATTGTGCAACATCTTCATCCATTCCGGTAACACCAGATTCTACATCTACCATAAAGATAATAGCATCTGCCTCGTCAATAGCCAATTCTACTTGCTTATCAATTTCAGCTTCAAAAATATCATCACTACCAACCACATATCCGCCTGTATCGATTAATGAAAACTCACGACCATTCCAGTCTGTTTTTCCGTAGTGTCTATCTCTAGTTACACCACTTACTGCGTCTACGATAGCTTCGCGACGTTGAATTAATCTATTAAAAAAAGTGGATTTACCTACGTTTGGTCTTCCTACTATGGCAACAATACTACTCATATCTTTGTGTTTTAATCTGCATTACATATCCTGCAAGCGAGTGCAAAGGTAGTGTTTAGTTCGATAAAAAACAGTATTTTAGTTTATTATGAATTAATTATGAACGAAAATTTAAACGAAGTAATTTTAAGACCGCGTTTTAAAATTGAATTAAACAAAGATAACACATCTGTTTTAAAAGCTTTTGAAGCTAAAAAAACATCACAAAAAGAGTTTGTAGTTTCAAGAGTTGATGATCATGTTTTTATTAAATTCCCAAAAGCTAAACAACGTTTTTGGACGCCACAATTACATTTAGAAATCAACGAAACCGAAGATCATAAAAGCCAACTTTACGGTCTTTTTGGACCTAACCCAACGGTTTGGACTATGTTTATGTTTTTTCATTTTGCAGTTGCTGGTTTTTTTATAGCATTTGCTATTTGGGCATATTCTAATTATGCTTTAAAAACCGATTATTACCTGCAAATTTGGGGCATGGTATTTATGGTACTTTTGTGGTTTGTGCTTTACTTTGCTGGTAGCTTTAGTAAAAACGCCAACCAAGATGAAATGACGGCACTCTATACTTTTATGAGTAATGTTTTAGACGAATAATCTACTTTTGATTATACCCAAAACGTTTAAGTTGTCTTTGGTCACTTCTCCAATTTTTGTTCACTTTTACATAAAGTTCTAAATGTACTTGCTTGCCAAAAAATTTCTCTAAGTCCTTTCTTGCTTCTACACCTACTTTTTTTAAGGCGCTCCCTTTATGACCAATAATAATTCCTTTTTGAGTGTCGCGCTCTACCATAATTACAGATCGCATACGAATAATGTTTTCTTCTTCAAAAAACTCTTCGGTATCGACTTCTACTGCGTAAGGAATTTCTTTTTTATAGTTTAGAAGAATTTTTTCTCGAATAGTTTCATTTACAAAAAAACGTTCTGGTTTATCTGTTAATTGATCTTTTGGGTAAAACGCTGGACTTTCTGGAAGTAACTCGATAATTTTTTCAAAAACTTCTTTTACGTTAAATCCTTCTAATGCAGAAATTGGATACAACAATGCGTTTGGCACTTTGTCTGCCCAAAGTTTTACTTGCTCTTCTAATTGTTCTTGATTTGAAGTATCAATCTTGTTGATTAAAAGTAATACAGGTATTTTTGAGTTGGTTATTTTTTTAAAAAAGGCTTCGTCTTTTAATTCCTTCTCTCCTATTTCTACCATGTAAACTAAAACGTCTGCATCTTCAAAAGCAGATTTTACAAAATCCATCATTGACGCTTGCAGCTCGTAAGCTGGTTTTATAATTCCTGGTGTATCACTTAGTACCACTTGAAAATTTTCACCATTTACAATTCCTAAAATACGGTGTCTTGTAGTTTGCGCTTTTGAAGTGATGATAGATAATTTTTCGCCTACAAAAGCATTCATTAATGTAGATTTACCCACATTAGGGTTACCAATTATATTTACAAAACCTGCTTTATGACTCATGTGTAATTATTATTTTAAAGTGCAAAGTTACGACCTTGGTTTGTTAATTCCTCTATCATACATCACAATACTTCCTGCAACCGATACATTTAAGCTTAATTGCGACTTAAATTTAACTAAAAAATGGCTTTTTTCTATTGCTGCGTTAGATAAACCATGATCTTCTGCTCCGAGTAAATAAACACAGCGTCTTGGGTGATTAAAGGTTTCTAAAGGTTGTGCACTCTCGGTTAATTCAACACCAACTAATCTTGCGCCTTTAGGAAGATTTTTATAAAACTCTTCAAAATTTTCATAATGAAAATAAGGCATAGATTTTACAGCATTATGCGTATCGCAAGCTTGTTTGGCGTAACGATTACCTATGGTAAAAATAAAACTAGCGCCTAAATTTTGTGCAGATCGCCATAATACACCAAGGTTTTCTGGTGTTTTTCCGTTAAGGATACCAATGCCAAAAAATTCGTTTTCAAAATTATCAATCATAGTGCAAAAATAGGTTATTTAATGCGATTTGTAATTTCTATAAATCAATTCTTGTTTTTCTTTTTCTTAAGCATTTCTATATGAAAAAAAATGAGTAATTTAAAAGTGTAAAACAAACACTTATAAATGAAAAACTTACTACTAACTACTATTCTACTAGCGTTTACGCTTTTTGGATGTAAACAAACTAAACAAAATCATGTTTTTGAAAACAAAGACAAAACTATTTCCTTAACCTTTAATTTGGATAAAAACCAACGTCCTTTTTATACAATTAGTCACAAAAACAATACAATTTTAGACACATCTTATTTAGGTATTGACAGAAACGACAGCAATTTTTATAGCAACTTATCTGTTTTAAATGTTTCTGAAGCCAAAACTATAACAGATCAATACAGTTTATTTCATGGTAAGCAAAAAGAAATAATCTACGAAGCCCAACAATATACCATATCATTAAAAAATGAAGACAATAAAAAGCTAAATATCATTTTTAATTTATCTGACGATGGTGTTGCTTTTAGATATGAATTCCCTGAAACTTCTGACAGTATTTTTAAAATTAAAGACGAAAAAACAACGTTCAATTTTAATAAAAACACCAAAAGTTTTTTACAACCTATGTCTAAAGCAAAAACAGGTTGGGAACATACTAATCCTTCTTATGAAGAACATTATGATATGGAAATTCCCGTAAATAAACCTTCATCTATTAAAGAAGGTTGGGTTTTTCCTGCGTTATTTAACACTAACCAAACTTGGATTGCGATTACCGAAACTGGTTTAAACTCTAATTACTGTGGAAGTAGATTACAATACAACAATACAGATGAAGCGTTGAAGATAACATTTCCTCAAAAAGAGGAAATTTTTACAGATAGCGCACTAAATCCAGAGTCAAAAACACCTTGGTTAACACCTTGGCGTGTTATTGCTATTGGCGATTTAAAAACTATTACAGAAAGCACTTTAGGTACAGATTTAGCCGATAAAGCCATTAACATGGATACGTCTTTTATAAAAAGTGGATTAGCATCTTGGAGTTGGGCTTTACTTAAAGACGATTCTGTTAATTACGACACCACAAAACAGTTTATTGATTATGCTTCTACAATGCATTGGAGCTATTGCTTAATAGATGTGAACTGGGACACAACCATTGGTAACGAAAAAATGAAAGCACTTGCCGATTACGCAAAAACTAAAGACGTAAAGCTAATTGTTTGGTATAATTCTTCTGGAGATTGGAACACAACGCCATATCACCCAAAGAGTAAATTACTAACTCACGAAGATCGAGTTAGAGAGTTTAAACGTATGAACGATTTAGGGATTTCAGGTGTAAAAATTGACTTTTTTGGCGGCGATGGACAATCTATGATTGCCTACTATCATAATATTTTAAAAGATGCTGCAGATTATAAATTACTAGTTAATTTTCATGGCGCTACTTTACCTAGAGGTTGGCATCGTACTTATCCGCATTTAATGACTGTAGAAGCTATAAAAGGGCAAGAATTTATCACTTTCTTTCAAGATATAGCAGATCTACAACCTAGTCATTGCGCTACGTTACCATTTACCAGAAACTTATTTGACCCAATGGATTTTACGCCAATGGTTTTAGATAGCATACCAGGTATTGAAAGAAAAACAACCAAAACTTTTGAGTTAGCTTTACCTGTTTTGTTTTTATCAGGAATACAACACATTGCCGAAACACCAACTGGCATGTACAAACAACCCGATTTTATTTTGGATTATTTAAAAGAAATACCAACCAATTGGGACCAATCTAAATTTATAACTGGCTATCCAAGTAAAGATGTTATTATAGCAAGACGACAAGAAAACACTTGGTTTATTGTTGGTATTAATGGTGAAAATAAACCGAAAGAATTACAACTTGATTTATCTTTTATTAAAGACAAAGACGGTTATATCATTACTGATAAAAATGAAACCTTTGATAAGTCAATGATTAATAGCAAAAACTTAACAACCATCAAACTACAACCCAACGGAGGATTTGTTGCTAAGTTTTAATCAAAAAAAGAGGTTATTCAATAAAGAATAACCTCTTTTTAGTTTTAGTTGAAAGTATTTATTATTTATTTTCCGTTGAAGAAAATCATCACTCCAATTACAACAATAACAACTAAGATAGAAATTGCAATCTATTATTAAACATACCTAAATCTACACCTACGTTTGTAGATTCAGTGTCTTCCCATTTAATATCAGGGTCTACTATATTAATTACAGATGAACCACTAGTGTAAGGTGTACCGTCTGCTCCCCCAAATCCATATGATGCATAAGGGTTTATTGTTTGCGCAAATTCATAAACACCAATCGTGTTATTTCCTAACTGCCCATAACCCGCTCTAATTTTTGCTGTATTCCACCAATCTGGCAAGTTAATAAAGCTTTCTTTATGTAATTTCCATCCTGCCGAAAAAGAAAAATAGTTTCCTGTATTATTTCTTGGTGCAAATTTTGACGATTTATCTTGTCTAAAATTAAAAGTTAGTAAATACTTATCATCAAACGTATAATTTAATCTACTAATTAAAGACTTATAAGTTTCTACTTCTTTTCTTTCTTCTCCAGTAATATTATCTCCATTTTGTATAATAGGTATCTATCCATCTTCAAAACCTTGAGAGTTTGTTATTACGCGATGTAAGTCACTTCTTTCATCTAACATACCAACTAACACATCTATCTTATGTTTATCTGCAATTGTTGTTTCGTAAGTTAAAGTATTGTTTAAGATTGTTCTTGTCACATTACCATTATTTAAACTCATTCTAGCTTCTGCATTTTCTGTAACATAATACCAACCTAAATTGCTTGGAGGATTATAGTACCTGTCATTCCAAATTAATTTATCTGCACTAACATTAATTTTATATTTTAATCCTTTTAAAATTTCAAACTCTCCCCAAACGTTACCTAAAAATCTATTTCTTTGATTTGTATTTGTAATTAAATTATTAAAACCAATCACATTTAAAGAAATAGCCCTTTGTGCTAACTCTGTAGTACCACCATAACCACCTTTACGGCTTGAATCATAAACAGGCATTGTTGGTATAGCTTGTAAAAGACTTATTATAGAAGAAGTACCAGGAAGATATTCATTAAAATTTTGTTTATCTGATTGAGTGTATGCAACTTTTGCCCCATATTTAAACTTACCTTTCTGACCACCTAAATTTAAATTAAGAGCATACCTATCATAATCTTGAGGAGTTTCAAAATAAGCCGTATTGTTAAAATAATCTAAGTTAAAATTATAGTTTACTGCCTGATTACCTCCATTAAATGTTAACGAATGATTTTGAATTACTCCTGTTCTAAAAGCTTCTTCTTGCCAATTTGTATCTACATCATCAATATACGCAGGATCATCTGGATAATTTGCTAAAGAAGGTGTTACACCCGCATTAGTTTCTGCTACTCTTACAAGCTCTTGATATTGCTCTCTATTTGCTAAAGAATACCATCTTGATTTTGGCACACTTTGAAAACCTATTAAAGATTGATAAGACACATTAAGTTTGCCCTCTTTACCTTTTTTTGTTGTAATAATCACAACACCATTCGCTCCACGAGCACCATAAATAGCTGCTGAAGACGCATCTTTAAGCACTTGAATAGACTCTATATCTCCCGTTGCAAAATCATAAGGCGAATCTGTAATTACACCGTCTATAACAAATAAGGGATTACTGTTTCTAAAAGAAGTAATACCTCTAATTTTAATATCTACAAAACCACCTGGAGTTCCGTTAGACTTAACTTGCACACCTGGCGCTTGACCTTGAAGCATTTTAGCCACATCATAAGTAACGGTTTTTTTAGCATCTTCTACATTTACAACACTAACAGAACCAGTTAAGTCTGACTTCTTTTTTGTACCATAACCTACAACTACAACTTCATCAAGATTAGAAATATCTTCTTCTAAAGTTACATTTACTGTAGATTGAGCTCCTACTACAACATCTTTAGTCTTAAATCCTATAAAACTAAATTCTAAAACATCTTCTGCAGATGCTTCAATTGAGTAATTACCATCAAAATCTGTAGACACTCCTTTTGATGTTCCTTTAATTACAACGTTTACACTAGGTAAACCCATTCCGTCTGTTGAGGACGTTACTTGCCCTGTAATTGTTTTTTCTTGAGCATAAATACTTAATGAAAAAACAAAAGCAATCATTAAAAGTAATGATCTTCTCATTTTCTTTTTCAAATGATTACCATAACTACAATTAGTCGTTATCATATTTGTTAGTTTTTAGTTGAAAAAATTTATAAGTGTTTTTTTTACACTTATCAAAAGAAGTACATTTTTTTTAATTAACCAAATTTTAACACTAATTTTTAACGATTTAACATTATAACACCTATCAAATTCAATAATTAATAATTGTATTTTATACATTTATAATTAAAATTAAATACCTTTACATTGTTTTGTTTAACTAGAATAAATATCTTTATTCCTCAATTCTTACAAATGCTTAATAACTATTCTAAAGAAGATAAGGTTTTACTTGCAGTAGACTGTATCATTTTTGGTTTTGAAAAAAACAAACTAAAAATCTTATTAATAAAAAGAGATTTTGAACCTGAAAAAGGAAAATGGTCTCTAATTGGCGGATTTTTAAAAAAAGATGAAACTTTAAATCAAGCCGGAAATAGAGTTCTTAAACACCTAACAGGTTATGATGATATTTACATGGAACAATTTAATACTTATAGTGAAGTAGATCGTGATCCTGTAGATAGAACTATTTCTGTAAGTTATTATGCATTAATCAATATAGAAACCCATAGTGCTTTAGAAGAAGAATATTCTGCCAAATGGTTTGCTTTAGACAAAATCCCAAAGCTAATTTTTGACCACGATATAATGGTAAGGCATGCATTAAACAGATTAAGATATCGTGCTACACACAAACCTATTGGTTTTGAATTGTTACCTGAAAAATTTACCATGAAACAACTTCAAAAATTATACGAATCTATTTTAAGAACCAAACTTGATAAACGAAACTTTGCTAGTAAAATTAATACTTTAGATATACTTGTTAAGCTTGATGAAAAGGATATGAATTCTTCTAGAAAAGGGTCTTTTTTATACACCTTTGATGAAAGCAAATACAAGAAAAAAGTAGACGACGGATTTATTTTTAAGATATAAAAAAAGCCTTTCAAATATTGAAAGACTTTTTATCTAGTAGCGGGAACAGGACTCGAACCTGTGACCTTCGGGTTATGAGCCCGACGAGCTACCTACTGCTCTATCCCGCGATATTGGACTGCAAATATACAACCCTTTTTACATTTAACAAGTATAATTAGTAAAAAAATTATTGTTCTATATTAATCGCTTCAAAACTAACTAGTTCTGATTCATCAAATATTGGAGTTATTTGAATAGGATTACAACATACTTCACAATCCTCTACATAAGTTTGTTTTCTTGCACTTACATCTAACAACATAGATATCGTTTCCCAACAGTATGGACAAGTAAAAAAATGTTCTAACATAGTAAAGGTTATAAATAAAAAAAGTCAGCTTAAAAGCTGACTTAATATATAAATATTTTACGAATTACTAATCATTATCAACTACCGTTTTATCTTCTAAAAATAAGCTTGATTTTGAAGGGTTATTATCTACAATAGTAACATATTCATTATTAAGGTTATTATCACTTAACATTACTAAAGATAAGTTTTCTAACTGAGATAATTGAAATGGTAAAGCACCAGACAATTGATTATTAGACAAAACTAACTCTTCTAAATTCGTTAATTGCGAGATAGTTTCAGGAATTTCTCCTACTAACTTGTTATCTAATAAACTTAACTTTTTAAGTTGTGTTAATTTATTGATTGAAAAAGGAATATTTCCTTCTAAATAATTACTACCTAATTCTAAACTTTTTAAAGCTGTTAAGTTTGTTATTGATTCAGGAATTTCTCCAGTAAACTTATTACTGTAAAGCGCTACAATTTCTAAATTCTTTAATTCTCCTATCCAAGAAGGAATATTTCCTTCAAACTGATTTAAAAACAGTTCTAAATTCTCTAAAGATTTAAGTTTAGAAATTGATTCTGGTAATGTCCCGTTGATTTTATTGAAACCTAAATTAATTGATTTTAAGTGAATTAAATTTCCTATTTCTGTAGGTAATTGCCCTTTTAAATTATTGAAAGAAAGATTTAATCCAACTACTTTAGAATCTTGAACAGTTACACCATGCCAAGTATTTATTGGCGCTTCTAAATCCCAAGTTGTGTTCCAACTAGCTCCGTTAGTACTATTGTAAAGTGCTACTAAAGCTTCTTTTTCTGAATTTGAAACTTCTGCAAAAGATAACATTGCAGTTAAAAAGAAAACGATGGTTAATTTTAAGTGTTTCATGGTGAATTATAGATTTGGTTTCTGATTTCATATTAAAACTAACTTAAAAGAAGGTGAATGACAAATTCTTTCGATTAAATGCATAAAATTTTAACATTCATTTCGGAAAAAGACGCATTTCATCGGATATTTACTTGAATTTAAACATTATATTCTACGTTTATCGACTAAAAACACTGTTAAACAGCATTTTACTAAAATTCAACATTTAATAATTCTCCACTAATTTGAAGTAATTGTAATTCGGCTAATTTTGCGGCATATTTAGCTTGATTTCTGCTTAATTCTGTGTTTAATAAGTTAAGCTGTGCTTGTCTAAATTCGATAGAATTAACTTGTCCTATTTTAAACTTCTCTTGAGTACGATCAAAGTTATTTTGGGCAGTGATGATGTTTTTTTCTTGGATATTATATATCTCCAATTTATTCATATAATCGTCCCAAGCATTATCAAAATCTCTTTGGATTGATAATAAAATATTTTCTTTTTGAAGTTGCTGTGTTTCTAAATTTACTTTTGCATTTCTTACACGCGTCATAGTTGCTCCGCCATCAAATAAATTCCAGCTTAAATTAAGTCCGCCAGACAGTACTGTATTTGTAGATACAGTCACAAAAGATGCTGCGTTGTTATTGTTTTTATTCCAACCATAACTTCCTGTTAATCCTAACGTTGGCAAATATGCAGATTTACCTGATTTAATATCTAACTGACTAATAGCTATATTTTTTTCTGTTTGAAGTAAAGCTACATTACGCTGTTTTGCCTTTTCAAATAAGCTATCTTTTTTAAACTGAAGTAAAAAATCAACTTCTGTTTCTACGTTAAAATCTTCGGTAAACGTTTCGCCTAAAACCAGTTTTAAATCTCGTTTTGCTATTTTTAAATCTTGTTTTGTGTTTATGATATTAATGCTATCTGTATTTATATCTACTTCTGCATTAAGTACTTCTAATTTAGTATTTTGTCCGTAATCAAATTGATATTCTGCTCTTACTAATCGGTCTTTTGTTACCAAAAGCGTTTCATCTAAAGTTTCTAAATTTTCTGAGAGTTGAGCCACATTGTAATACACAGAAAACAACTGTACAATTGTATTCTCAATGGTTTCTCTTGCCTGCAATTCACTTAATTGATATTGTTCTTTTAGACGCTTGTAATTATAATGTCTTCCTAAACCATCAAAAATGGTATAGTTTAAACTTACACCTGCATTATACCTGCTACTTTCTGCTCCGTTTAAAACGGTTGTATTTCCGTTAGAAAATTCTGCTTCTGTATTGTCTAAATTATAAGTTGCACCAGCAGTACCTGTTACTGTCGGTAAATATCCAGAGTTTAAAACACTTGTATTATTTTCGGCAACTTGAACATTGTTATTTGCAATTTTTATATCGTAATTATTGTCTAAAGCTAATTTTACAGCTTCCTTTTTAGTCAACATTTGTTGTGCATTCAAATTATTAATGCAAAACATAATAGAAATGCATATTAAAAATGCAAAATTACTCTTCTTCATCTGTTTCATGTTGTTCTATTATTGCACGTTCTACTTCTTCTTTGGTTACATTATTACCTGTTACTAACCATTTTCCTTTTTGTTTAATGGTATTGCTAAACGATAAAAATAGAGGTAATACCAATAATGTTAATATGGTAGCATAACCTATACCATAAGAAATAGAGATTGCCATAGGTTTTAAAAATTGCGCTTGTCTACTTTGTTCTAAAAGTAAAGGAGCTAAACCTGCAATAGTTGTTAAAGAGGTTAAGAAAATGGCTCTAAAACGCGATTTACCAGCTTCAGATAATGCGATTTCAAATGGCATTCCTTCTTTTAAATTACTATTAAATTTACCAATCAAGACCAAACCGTCATTAACCATAATTCCTATTAAAGCGATAATACCTAAAAGCGATAAAATATTTACAGGAAAACCAGAAATCCAATGTCCCCAAGCTACTGCTGTTAAACTAAAAGGTATTAAAAGCAATAGCAATAATGGTTGAGAATAACTTCTAAAAGTGAAAGCTATTGTAATGTAAATTAGCAGTAATATAGGTATTCCTGCTGCTTTTAAAGATCTTCCTAGTTTACTAAACTCTCTATTTTGACCTTCAAAAGAGGCATTAATTGTTGGATATTTTGATTGTAAATTTGGTATAAAATTATCTTTTATATCATCCAAAATATCATTTGGACTTGTACTAGGATCTTTTAAATCTGCATAGACTTGTATTTCGCGCTTTCCTTCTAAATGGTTAATTGCCACGTCACCACGAACAATATCATATTCTGCAATGTCTTTTAAAGTAACACGCTCGCCGGTTGGTGTTACAATACGCATAGCGTCTAGATCGTTTATAGAGCTTCTGTTGTTTTTATCGTAACGTACCCAAACTCTAATCTCGTCTTGACCACGTTGAAAACGTTGTGCTTGTGCACCAAAAAAACCAGCTCTAACTTGAGACATTACTGTCCTTAAATCTAAACCAAGTAAATAGGCGTTATCTTTAAGTTGTAATCTAATTTCTTTTATTCCGGCAGGGTCATTATCTCCTATATCTTTAAGTAAAGGATTAGATTCTAAATACTTTTTAAGCTCTTTTTTTGATGCTTTAAGCTCTTCAATATTATTACTCAATAATGATACTGAAACTGGACTACCACCAAAATTTCCTCCAGAACCATAAATTAATCGTTCTGTTCCTATTACAGGTCCAACTAATTCTTCTAATCTATTGGTTATTAAAAAGGATTGGATTTCATCAGGACGTTCTTCACCTGGCAATAAATTAATCCTTAAAGTTGCGCTAGAGCTACTACTAATATTAACTATTGTGTTTTCAAACAGTTGCTTTCCTGTACCTTTTAAATATTTTTCTGTAAGCTCTTGATTAACAATAAATGACTTTTCTTCTATCATGGAAATGATAGAATCTGTAATCTTTACGTTAGTTCCTGCTGGCATTACCAACTCGATATTAGCAGAGTCACTTGCTATTCTTGGGAAGAATGATGTTTTTATAATTCCGCCACCAATAGATCCAAAAGTAATCACTAATAAAGACACAAAAATACCTAATGACAACACCTTATAACTTAATACAAACTTTAAAGCTGGTGTATATACTTTATCCCTTAAGTATGCCATAAAGTTATCTCCTGCTTTATTAATACCGCGCATTACAGCAAAAAAACCTTTAGATTGTTTAGCGTGTAGCTCTTCCTTTTTTATTCTTAATGCTTTAGAATGTGCTAAATGAGCAGGTAGGATTATTAATGCTTCTACTAAAGAAACTACTAGCGTGAGAATAACAATAACGGATACTTCGCTAAAAAATTCGCCAATACGACTTTCTAAAAAGAAGAATAATGAAAACGCTAAAAGTGTTGTTGCTATTGCTGAAACTACTGGCGGAATCACTTCTAAAGTTCCATCTATTGCTGCCTGGATAGGTTTTTTACCTTTTTCGTAATTTTGATATATGTTTTCGGCAATAACAATACCATCATCTACCAAAATACCAATAACAATAATCATCCCAAATAGTGACAATACATTTATGGTTACATCAAACTGACCTGCAAAAGCAAACATCCCAAAAAACGAAATTGGTAACCCAAAAGCTACCCAAAGTGCTAATCTTGTATTTAAGAAAATAGATAAAAATACTAACACTAAAATCATACCTACAACTGCATTTTCTACTAGTAATTCTGTACGTTGGTTTAATGTAATAGACAAATCTCTAATAACATTTAATCTAACGTTATCATACTTTTGATTATAATCTTCTATGTAGGCTTTTACTTTATCTGCTGAAGAAATTAAATCTTCATTATTAGTACTTGTAATTGTTACATTAACTGCTAAATCTTGATTAAAATACGTTGCATTTGGTGTTTCTGAAAAACGATCTCTTATTATAGCTACATCTTTTAACCTAATAACTTTACCGTCTACCGAAGCTCTAACTACAATATTAGATAGCTCTTTACCGTAATATTCACGATTATTAGCTCTAATTAAATACTCTTCGGCTTCTGTTTTTACATTTCCACCAGTGACTAAAATATTGGCGTTACTAACCGCTTGTGCAACCTCGTTAAAGGTTAAATTATAAGCTAATAAATCAAGCTCGTTTACTGCTATTTCAATTTCTTCTTCAGGAAAACCAGAAATTTCAATTTGCGATATACCTTCTAATGCACGTAGATCGGTTTCTACTTGACGTGCTAATTGTTTTAAAGTAACTAATGGCACGTTGTTTCCGCTTAAAGCGAAAGAAATAGTTTCTCTTACCGCTTCTTGTTTAGAAACCACCAAAGGTTCCATTCCTGTAGGGAAAGACGGTACTCTATCTACTGCATTTTTTACTTCTAAAAGCATAAAGTCAAGACTTTCGCCTTTTTCGATTTCAACAGTAATTGATCCGCTATTTTCTCTAGATACCGAAGTCACACGGTCTACACCTTTCAATCCTTTTAAATTATCTTCAATTTGAAGTACAATACCTTCTTCTATTTCTTGTGGTGATGCACCTGGATAGGTAATGGCTACATTGATAATTTTGGATTCGGTTAAAGGAAAAAATGACGATTTTAATGATAAAATACCAAGTATACCAAATACGATAAAGGCAATAATAAAAATGTTTACTGCAACGTGATACCTTATAAAATATTCAATTATCTTTTTCATTATTTAATTGAATCTTTAGTTGTTGCTGTAGTACTACTTGATGATTTTACACGCATACCTGCATAAGCGCCAGGTACTGGTTTACGTAATATAATTGTACCATTTGGCACGTCTTTTAAAATTACTTTTGTCTCAGAAAAATGAATTGGCTTTGCAGGTATTACATCCAATAAACTATCTTTAACCACATAAATTTCTTGACTATCTAAAAGCAAGTTTCTGTCTATTTCTATAGCGTTGTCTACTTTTTCTGCATCTAAATTTGCTTCTAGATACATGCCTTCTTTTAAATCCGGATGTTTTACTTCTATAAATACAGTTATGGTTTGCGTGGTCGCATCAATATTACCATTTACACGAGATACTGTTCCTGTGTAGTTTTCAGTTTTTTCTAAGTTAGAAAGACTAACATTTTCACCTTCTTTTAAAACACTTGCAAAAGATTTACTCACTGCAACTTCCATTTCGTAAACTGAAGGATTTATAAACTCTGCTAATTTTTGTCCATTACGCACCAAGGTACCTTCGGTTACTAAAGCTTCGGTTAAAATTCCTGAAAACGGTGCAGTAATGCGATATTTTGCTAACCGTTGCTCTAAGTTTTTAACGTTGTAATAAGCACTAACAATACCTCTTCCGGTGATGAAATAATTTTCTTTTTCATTTGAAATTTCTGGAAGTTTTGGTGTTGTCTTGTTTAAATCAAAACCATTTAAATACGATTGCCACTTTGGGAAAACATCTGGAAAATCTAAACGTAAATCTGGCATAATCGCAGCAATGCTATTATATAAATTACTTTTTGCAGATTGTACGCTAGCATAATATTCTGAAGCATCAATACGAATTAAAGTTTCTCCTTGATTATACTTTTGTCCTGGTTTAAATAACTTATTCCCAGTTTTAAAAATACCTTGTACTTCTGAGTATAACTCGACTCTTTGCTTTGCTGTTAAGTTTCCGTTGGCTTGAATAACAATAGGAACAGTAGTATTTTTAACGGTATCTGTTAATACAGTTTTTACCACTTTAGGCACTACTGGTTTTGGCTTGTTCTTATTATCTACTAGTGTTTTTGCTCCAAAAAAAGTTACTGCAATTAAAGCTAAACCAAGTATGCTAAGTATAATTTTCGCATGGTTAGAAAGTTATAAATCTTAAAACTACAAAACTAGCTTTTAGATAGATGTAACTTTCTTAAAAATTTCTTAAAAAGAGACTAACTAAGCGACTCTAATTCAATGGTAATAGCTTCCCAAGTTTCCATAAGTTCTGATAATTGATCTTTTTTTGCTTGGTAGTTATCAAAGAAGTTTGGCTGCGCAATAACTTCATCATAATTTGTTGCTAACTCTACATCAATTTCTTTAATTTCTTTTTCTAATTGATTGATTTTAGCTTCTGTATTACTCAGTTTATTATTTAAAGATTTTAGTTTCTTTTGGTCTTCGTAAGATTGCTTATTACTTGCTTTTGGCGATTCTTTTTCTACGGTACGTTTTTCGACTTCACGTAAATTTTCAACATTACGTTGTTCTAAATAAAAATCGATATCACCTAAATATTCTTTGATGTGTTGATCTTTAAATTCGAAAACTGTATTGGTCAAACCTTGAAGAAAATCTCTATCATGAGACACCAATATTAATGTACCTTCAAAACGTTGTAGCGCATCTTTTAGGACGTTTTTAGATTTAATATCTAAATGGTTGGTTGGCTCATCCATCACTAATACGTTAAAAGGCTGAAGCATTAGTTTTGCTAAAGCAAGACGATTACGTTCGCCTCCAGAAAGTACTCGTACGTACTTATCTACTTCTTCGCCTCTAAATAAAAACGACCCTAAAATATCACGTACTTTACTACGGTTAGATTCGTTTGCTGCATCAATCATAGTATCTAATACGGTTTTACTTCCGTCAAGATACTCTGCTTGATTTTGGGCAAAGTAGCCTATTTGTACGTTGTGACCTAGTTTTAGGTTTCCATCGTGTTCAAGATCACCAACAATTATTTTAGCTAACGTAGATTTACCTTGTCCGTTTTGTCCAACAAAAGCGGTTTTAGCATCTCTTTCGATTAACAAGTCTACTTCACTTAAAACTTGCTTTTTCCCGTAGCTTTTAGATACGCTGTTAGCCTCTACTACAACTTTACCTGGCGTTACCGATACGGGGAAATTTAAGGTCATGACACTATTATCATCTTCATCAACCTCAATAATATCCATGCGGTCTAGCTTTTTGATTAAAGACTGTGCCATTGTTGCTTTACTAGCTTTAGCACGGAATTTTTCTATTAGCTTTTCGGTTTGCTCTATTTGCTTTTGCTGATTTTTTTGAGCGGCTAATTGTTGTGTTTTAATCTCATCTCGCAAGACTAAATATTTACTGTATGGTTTTGGATAATCGTAAATTCTACCTAAAGAAATTTCGATAGTACGATTGGTTACATTATCTAGAAACATTTTATCGTGAGACACAATAACAACAGCTCCGGAATAGTTTTTTAAAAAACCTTCTAGCCAAATAATAGACTCGATATCTAAGTGGTTTGTAGGCTCATCTAATAACAAAATATCGTTGTTTTGAAGTAGAAGTTTCGCAAGTTCAATACGCATACGCCAACCACCAGAAAATGTATCGGTGAGTTTATTAAAATCTTCACGTTTAAATCCTAGTCCTTGCAATATCTTTTCGGTATCACCTTGATAATTGTAACCTCCTATAATTTCGTATTGGTGTTGAACTTCGTTTAGCTCGACCATTAAATCATGATAGCTTTCGCTTTCATAATCGGTACGCTCTGCTAATTGCGTATTAATGGTTGCCATCTTAGCTTCTAAAGTTTTTATTTCTTCAAAAGCTTGATAGGATTCTTCCAATACCGTTCTACCAAAAACAAAGTCTATATCTTGCTTTAAAAAACCAATTTTTAAGTCTTTATCTGTAGCTATTTGACCAGAATCTGGCTGCATTTCTTTAGATAAAATTTTAAGCATAGTCGATTTTCCTGCTCCGTTTTTACCAATAAGACCTACTCTATCACCTCCGTTAAGTTTAAAGGTAATGTCTTCAAAAAGGAATTCTCCTTGAAAAGAAATAGATAAATTATGAATATTGAGCATAGATTTGTGACTTTTGTTACTTATATTTTTACCAAGAAACTTTAATTTTGCATTTCTTAAAGCAATTGCAAAAGTACACAATTATTATGTTTAAAAAAGGCTCTAAATTATACTCGATTATTACAGGGACTTGCCCTAAATGTCAAGAAGAATCTATGTATGAAGATTCTAATCCTTACAATGTTTCAAAATTGTTTAGTATGCATGAGCGTTGCAGCAATTGTAATACTAAATACAAAATCGAGCCGTCATTTTTTTACGGTGCTATGTATGTAAGTTACGCTGTTGGTATTGCTTTTGGCGTAGCTGCTTTTGTAATTAGCTACCTTTTTATTGGCACGTCTTTAAAAAGCGCTTTTATTGCTATTGTTGGTGCTTTAATTGTTTTTTACCCAGTAATTGTAAGGCTTTCTAGAAATATTTGGATTAATATTTTTATGAGTTACGATAAAAATTTAGCTAAAAAGAATTGATTTTTGGGCGTTACCTTAATCCTAAAAGTGTTTAGTATAAAGGTCGCGTTATCCACTATATCTTTTTTATAGATCACTTCGACTACGCTCAGTGAGCTATAAAAAAGGATGCCGTTACTACCGCTAACGCAACTATCAGCTATAGATTAGTAAATCTGATAATATTAATCTCATCATCTAGAGGCATTTCATTTTCAATGTGGTTAAAAAGCTGTTTTGCAATGTAAGGTCCAATCATGACGCCTCTTGTTCCTAAACCATTAAGCACAAACATATTTTTATGTTCTGGATGAGCACCAACTAAAGGTCTTCTATCTTTAACCGTTGGTCGTATTCCTGCCACTTGATCTACAACTTCAAAATCGTATTTTAAAAAGGTTTTAAGCTTATTTAAAAGCTCTTCTTTAGCTTTTTGTGTTACTGTGTTGGTTTTATCTTTCCACTCATAAGTAGCACCAACAATGTATTGATCCTTTTCTTTTAAAGGAATTAAAAACGCACTAGATTTTAATACGTAATCCAACTTTAATTTTGGAGCTTTTATAATTAGAAGCTCTCCTTTAGTCCCGTTAAGTGGTAGAAAATTGAAATACGGATTTTGTTTTAAGCCAAAACCTTCGGCAAAGACAATTTGCTTCGCTTTTATAGTTTTATAATGTATACCAGTTGATTTTACTTCTAATTGATTATGATTAAAACTTTCAGGATAATAACTATTTAGTTTTTTCAACCAATCTTTGTAGTTATCAATTAACGTATTGGTATCTATTTTTCCGGTTTCTAAAACTTCACCTAATTTAAAATCAGCATCAATTGCATCATTTTCATTAGTAATTAAATTAGTGTTTAAAAAAGGTTTTAATCCTTCTTTATCTGAAGCTTCAAACCAATTGTTTTGCTCTTCTAATGAAGTGAAACGTCTTCTTACAGGTATTTTATAATCTAATTTCACATCAAGTCTATCTTCAATATTTTGATAGGCTGGGATAGCTAAATCTAATTGCTCCTTACTTTTCCAAACTTTTGAGAATCGTTTTAAAACAACTGGATTATACAATCCGCCAGCAACTAATGATGATTGCTGACTTTGATCATCAAAAACAACAAATGACTTTTGGTTAGAATATAGTTGCTCGCAAAAAGCTATTCCCGCTAAACCACAACCAACAATTATGTAATCTACTTCCATAGTGCAAAGGTAATAAAGGGTATAAAAAAACGCTCACTAAAATAGTGAGCGTTTTTAAATATTATTTAGTTACTTATTAGTAAGACCACATGTCTAACTCAAAGTTTCTAATTTTTTCTTTAATTCTTTCAGATTCTAAAAGTTGCATTAATGCATTTTCTGCAATGTATTCTTTTACTTCTCTATCTCCATAAACGTTTTCTTCTTTGTAGATAATACCATTAAAACGTCTAGAATTTAAGATATGATCAAAAGTAAAAGGCATAGCACTGTTTTTTGTGTTGAATGCTTTTGCTTCGTGTAAAACATCTCTTGCATCTGGATAGAAAATCCAGAATAATGGAATTGGCTCGTTGTTAGCAGGATCGTCAGAGTCGATAAAGTTAACATCTGGAGCAGCTGGTGCAATTGCAAGAATACGATATTTTAATTCGCCTTGACGCTTGTCAAAGTACCATAATCCTTTGATTAAGTAAGCAGATACATTGTAAGCAGAAATTGTTCTTTTAATAATGTATTCTGGATCTACGTAACCATCTGCATTTAACTGATCGTAACCAATATCCATTGTATCAATAGATGTTCTGATTTGAGCAATCTCTTTTTTAGTCTTCTTTGAAGTAAAATAAGAGTCTGTATAAACGTCTTCAATTTTATTTTCGTCTACAGCTTTCATTAATGCATCAAATAAAGAACGTCTATCACTACCAATATTATTTGTATCTACTGGATAGTATAATGGAAAGTTTACACGCTCATCTAAAACCACTTTTTCCCAAGTCATTTTAGCAAACATAATATCTCTATCATCAACATAACCGTATTCCAAAGGTTTGTCGTTATCTAAAGCTTTTTGTTCTTCTGTTCTAAACCCAATTTGATCTGGATCTTTTGCATTAAGAATGTTAGCTTGTGCATTTACTTGAGCAGTAAAAACTACTCCGAATACGATTGCTAATAAAGATTTATAATTCATCTGAAAAATTTTAAAATGTTAATCAATTATGATTAGTTTGCTAACTCAATTACGATAGCTGTTGCCGGCTTAATTTTTACGCTTGAATTAGCTTTTGACGAAATGTCAAATATTTGGATAGCTTCACCACGCTTAGCTTTTCTTAACGCCGCTTTAGCTTGTCCGTTTAATTTATTACCAGATACTCTTACTGTAGCTTCACCTGGAACTTTAAATTTGAAACCAGTTACTGTTAACGGTAAATCAAAATCAAAGTCTTCTAATTCTGCTTTAATAGTACCTATTTCTACGTTGTTTCTTGGTAAAGAACCAGAAGACATACCTGCGATCTTACCAGTTGGCTTAGGTATATCTTTAATTCTAAACGTTTTACTATCTCTAGCTGAAGAACCATCGTCTAAGGTAGCTGTAACATTAATAGTTACTTCTTTACCTCCACCTGGACTCATAACATATTTACCAACACCTGAAGTTTTAGAAAGACCATTACCTGAGGCTTTTACTTTGTTATCTGGCACACCAGCAAATGAAATTGTCATTGGGTTTGGTACACCACGGTAAACAACATTCATTTTGTCTGCAGATATAGTTGCAGAGTTAGGTCTTGGTACAACAACATAGTTTCCTTTGATGTCAATTTCTAATGGTTTACCATCTTCTAAGAAAGTAAATTTACCATCAATTTCGTGCTCACCAACATTACCTACATTAAAGTCTAATCTAGCAGCTCCTGTAGAGTCGATAGCGTTTGATAAATCTATTTCTTGACCAGAAACTGTCATTTTAGTTGGAACAACATTAGCATACTTTCCTAAAACTACACGTCCTTGGAATTTTTCACCAGCAAAGAAAGCTGATTTATCTGCTAATACAATTGCTTGATAATTCTTTAATGATGTAGCATCACTAACTAAGTTACCTAAAAACCCATTATAAATGTTAGTTTCAGTAGCTTTAACATCATTTTGCATAGCTGTTAACTTTGTGTAAGAAGCAATAGCTGGGAAACCTTGAAAGTGATAGTTTAACCAATCAACTTTTTTACCATCATTGTTTTCTACTTTAGCTGTGCTAAAACGCTCTTCAAAGCTAGTAATAACTGGTTGCCATTTTCCTTCGTTAGGAATAACAGCTTTAATGTCTGCTTTGTACTTTTCTATTCTGTCAACGATCTCTTGACCTCTTTTAGTTAATCTGTCTCCAGTAAACCAATGCTCATCAAGTTTGTCTCCCTTATCCATTTCTTCGTAAGGTAATTGACCATTTTCCATTTCGTATTGACCTAATTTTACAATGTCTCTAGCTTTTACATCATCTAAAAACTTGTAAAACTCGTCTGATATAATACTGATTTGTTTAGCTTTCTCGTTAGGTGCAGCAAATTGTTCTGGCTTTTCTTCAGCTTGTGTTTCTAACTGTCTTAAAATACCATCGTTTGAATTTGCAGCTAACTCATTAGCTCTATCAAATTTTTGATCCATTAACCCGAATGCAGATAGTACCTCTTTCGACATTGTCATTGCAATCATCGAGATGAATACTAAGTACATCAAGTTAATCATTTTCTGCCTTGCAGATAATTTTCCTCCTGCCATTTCTAATTAGTTTTTTCTTTTTTAATTATTAAATAAATTGAGACTAATTACTAATTAGTTTTTTGACATTGCAGATAACATTCCACCGTAAACTCCATTTAATGAAGATAAGTTAGATGCTAAAGATTGCATTTGCTCTTTTAATTTAGCAGCATTTTCTACAGTCTCTTCGTTAATTGAAGCTTGACGACTAGCAGCTTCCATTTGAACTTTATATAAGCTGTTTAAAGACTCCATTTGAGCAGCAGCTAAAGACATTTCTTCACCGTATTTTTTAGTTGCAGCAACAGAATCTACTGTTGGAGCGATACCTTTTGCAGCACCTTCAAAGTTTTTAATGCTTTCTCCTAAGCTAGCCATTAACTCACCGTCAATTTTAGCTTCTTTTAATAAGTTATCTAATTTTTTAGATAATAAACCTTCTGCATCTTTAGGCTCTTCAGTTTTTGCTTTCTTACCAGTTGATTGTCCTCCTGCTAATTCTGGATAAACTAATGACCAATCTAAATCTGCTTGAGATTTTTCGAATGCAGAAATTATAAATACAATAGCTTCTACAATCATACCAATTGCTAAGATTAACGAACCATAAGGCCAGTGTTGAATTTTGAATAACGCTCCAATAATTACAATTGCAGCTCCTAGTCCGTAGACCATATTCATTGTTGAGATTTTTCCTTTTTGTGCCATAATTTCTAAGTTTTAGTTTTTTCTACTGTGGTAGTAGGTTGTTATAATTTAGTTAAGTTGTTTAATTATTATTGTCTTGCATTAGCTGTTACATCTGTTCCCATATAATCCTGAACAGTTCTGAAACCAATATAACTTCTTGCAGAATCTGCATATTCGTAATCTCTTGAACTTACTTGTAAGAAGTAAGCAACATCTTTCCAAGAACCACCTCTAACAACTTTACGTTTGTTGTTTGGATCATTAACACTTGGATTAATTGTTGATGCATACTCATAAGAACCTGGATCGTAAGATGAATCTACCCATTCTGATACGTTTCCAGCCATGTTATATAAATTAAAGTCATTTGGCTCATAAGCATCAGCTTCTACTGTGTATAATGCCTGGTCAGCTGCATAATCTCCTCTTAAAGGCTTGAAGTTTGCCATAAAACAACCTCTATCGTTTTTAGCATAAGGTCCTCCCCAAGGAAAAGTAGCTGCTTGTAAACCACCTCTAGCTGCATATTCCCATTGTGCTTCAGATGGTAATCTATATCTACTAACAAAATGTTTACCTCTTTCTTTACGTGCTTGATTGTGCCATAACGTTCTCCATTCACAAAACGCTTTAGCTTGTTGCCAAGACACACCAACTACAGGGTAATCACTGTAAGCATCATGCCAGAAATAGTCATTATGCATTGGCTCGTTATAAGAGTAAGCGAAGTCTCTAATCCAAACTGTTGTATCTGGATAAATTTCTACTTCTTCTTTTACTATTACGTCTTTACGTCTTAAGTTTTTGTTTTTTGCAGCTTTTGCAATATCCATGTAAGAGTATTGGAATTTAAACTTAGTTACATCCCAAGTTCTTTGTCCGTTGTAAGACTCTTCTAATGGTAAGTACATAGTATCCATAACCTCAACATAATATTCGTCAGGATATTCTGCAGTATCAAATATTAAATCTATATCGTGATTAAGCTTTCTTCCTTCGTAACCAGTTTCACCTAAACCACTGTAGTTAACATACATATATTGTTCGTACGGAGTCATATCACCTTCTTCTGTGTCTTTAAAAGCGAAATCACCAATACCTCCATCTCCTGGAGTTGCACCAACCTCATCAGCTAAGATTGCTAATTTAGTACGGATAGTCGAGTCACGTACCCATTCTACAAACTGGCGATACTCACTATTAGTTATTTCTGTTTCATCCATATAATAAGATGCAACAGTTACAGTTTTAGCAGGAGCATCTTGGATACCTGCCAAATCATCATCGGCTTTACCCATAATAAAAGCCCCACCAGGTATTAAAGTCATACCGTAAGGCTTCTCTGGATGCCATTTTTTTCCTTTAACACCAACTAGCTGTCCTTGGTCTTTAGATCCACAACTTGCTAATAGTGCGAAAACCGCTGTTAATAATACAAACTTCTTCATATTCATAGAAAACTCGAGGTTAATTTTATACTCTTAAAATTTTAAGAGCGTAAACATATTTATATATTTTTTAAAAAACAACTATTTACTGTAAAAATATCACGTTTTATCGTTAAAATTTAACATTTGAACGGTATAAAATTGCACTTAATCCGATTTTTTACTCATTTAAACGCTATTCTTATAATAAGCCTTGAACCAACGGTCTGGAATTTTATCATTACAAGCATCTAAATAATCTTGATGCGTGCATGGTAATAACGTATGCTTTTTTAATTTATTATTAACATTTGATAAAAATGGAATTTCTATCCACCATCGCCCAGTTTTAACACTTTTGTAAAAGATTAACTCATGAGAGTCCGCTAAGGTAATAAATTTTTGATGACTTTTATCATCTGCAAAGTTATCATCTTGCACTCTGCAATTAACTCCTTCAATAAAATACCAAATCATTTGAGAGATTAGCATTGACGTTATTTCGTCATCTGTAGAAGGTTTATATTCGTAAATTCCAAAACTACTTACTTTATTACTTATTCCTGCATACCTTGAAACAGCGCATATTTCTTTGCCATCTAATCCATTTGGAGACACTTTTTGTCTTAAGCTAACTTCTGCAGCTTTTAAAACTCCTAAGTCTACAGATACTATGTTAGCATCTCTCATCACTGGTTCTACTAATGTAATATCATTTGAAACCTCTCCTAATCGATAGGATTCAAAATGCAGACGCTCCATCAAGTCAATTTCTTCTTGACTATTAAAATAGGTTTGATAGCCTATAGCAGCATAATTAAATAAATTGTATGGCTGATCTATTATTACTTTACCTAAAAAGCTATTATTTTTAATTGGCTTAGCTGAATCTCCTAAATCAAACGCACGATCTACATTAACCACATTAACCATTGGCATCAAACTATCATAAGCACGATAATTTGCGTATGTTAAATCTTGACTTCCTCCTATTATTATAGGTATGATTCTTTTTTGAATAAGTATTGAGAGTGTTTCTTGTAGTGCGAAGTAAGTATCTTCTACACTTTCGCCTTTTTGAATATCTCCTAAATCTGCAATATTTGTAGACCAACTTCCAGGAAAGAGTGAATATAGAGATTTTCTAATTTCATTTAAATTGAAATCTTCTCCTATATAATTAACATCATTTCTGTTTTCTAAAACACCAAGTATTACAATGTTGACGTTTTCTAAATCAGGAATTCCGTTTTGCTCTGAGTGAATTTTAATTTTCCTTCCTAAACTAAGAGGCGCTAGTAATTGGTTGTGCGCTAAAACAGTATCTGGAACCGGAGAAAGAAAGTTAAAATTCATTATATATTATTTCTTTTTTGCTGATGTTTTTTTCTTGGTAGTTTTCTTTTTTGTTGCTTTTTTCTTTGGCGCATTCTTTTCTATCAGATCTTTTACCTCTTCTAAAGTTAGCGCAGCTGCATCTACTGTTTTTGCTAATTCTATTTTGGTTTTACCTTTAATGATATTGTGTCTGCCCCAACGTGCTTTTTCTACACGTATTCCTTCTTCTTCCCAATTATGTACTACTTTATCAATTTCTTTTTGAATTTTTTCATCAATAAGTGTTTCGATATCTTCTGTAGTTAAATTATCCCAATCGTATTTTTTGTTGACGTTTATAAACATATCGTCCCATTTTATAAATGGTCCAAAACGTCCTTTTCCTTTAGTTACATCTTTACCTTTATAGGTATATATAGGAGCATCTGCTTTTTCTTTTTCTTTAATTAACTCCACCGCTTCATCAAGTTCGACGTTTAAAGGGTCTTGTCCTGCTGCTAAAGAAATGTACTTTTTACCAAATTTCACATATGGTCCGTAACGTCCGTTATTTACCTCTACAACTTCTCCTTTATATTTACCTAATTCTTTTGGAAGCTTGAATAAATCCATAGCCTCTTCAAAAGTTATTGTATTTAATTGTTGATCTGGTCCTAGGCTTGCAAAGGTTGGTTTTTCTTCGTCATCTACAGTACCCATTTGTACCATAGGTCCAAATTTACCTAAACGTACACTTACTTGTTTTCCTGTTTTTGGATCTTCACCAAGAATACGCTCTCCTGATTCTCTATCTGCATTTTCTTGAACATCTTCTACTACTGGATGAAACTTATCGTAAAAAGTTTTCATCATCTTTTTCCAATCTTCTTTTCCTTCTGCTATATCATCAAACTGGTCTTCTACTTTTGCTGTAAAGTTATAATCTAAGATACTCTCAAAGTGATTAACCAGAAAGTCGGTAACTATCATACCAATATCTGTTGGCACTAATTTTCCTTTATCAGATCCAACTTTTTCGGTTAGTTTTTTATCTTCAACTTTTCCTTCTGTTAAGGTTAATTGCGTGTATTCTCTTTCTACACCTTCAACCGTTCCCTTTTCTATATAATTTCTATTTTGAATAGTAGAAATTGTTGGCGCATATGTAGATGGTCTACCAATACCTAACTCTTCTAACTTTTTAACTAACGAAGCTTCTGTGTAACGGTAAGGCGGACGTGTATAACGTTGAGTTGCGGTAATATATTTATTTAATAAGGTTTCGTTTACCTTCATTGCTGGCAACATTCCGTCTTGCTCTGTATCTTCATCATCTGTCCCTTCTAAGTACACCTTAAGAAAACCATCAAATTTAATTACCTCTCCATTTGCTGTAAACGTTTGGTCATGTGTATCTGCCTCAATTTTAACGTTTGTACGTTCTAGCTGCGCTTCACTCATTTGTGATGCAATTGCACGCTTCCAAATCAATTCGTATAAACGTGCTTGATCACGATCAATATTAACGCTATGTCTTGAAAAATCTGTAGGTCGTATCGCTTCGTGAGCCTCTTGCGCACCTTTAGTTTTCCCTGTAAAATTTCTTTCTTTACTATATTCTTTACCGTAGGCATCTACAATTTCTTTCTCTGCTCCTTTTCTTGCTTCGTCAGATAAATTTACACTATCTGTTCTCATGTAAGTAATCAAACCGGCTTCGTATAAACGTTGCGCCATAGTCATGGTTTTACTTACTGAAAAATATAATTTACGTGATGCTTCCTGCTGTAATGTAGATGTCGTAAATGGTGCTGCAGGCGATTTTTTTGCTGGCTTTTTTGTTAAGTCAGCAACTTTAAAATTAGCAGTCGCATTTTTTTCTAAAAAGGCTAAAGCTTCTTCTTTAGTCGAAAAAGTTTTAGGCAATTTAGCTTTAAAAGATTGTCCTTCCTCGTTAGAAAACTCGGCATCTATTCTATAAGATGCTTCAGGTTGAAATTCTTGAATTTCTCGCTCACGCTCTACAATTAAACGTACTGAAACAGATTGTACACGACCAGCAGATAAACCACCTTTTACTTTTCGCCATAACACTGGAGATAATTCGTAACCTACAATTCTATCTAAAACACGTCTTGCTTGTTGTGCATCTACTAAATCGTAATCTATTTTACGCGGATTTTCAACCGCTTTCATAATGGCAGATTTAGTAATCTCATGAAACACAATACGCTTGGTTTTTTCTTTATCCAAACCTAATGTTTCAGCAAGATGCCAAGCAATAGCTTCTCCTTCGCGGTCCTCATCACTTGCTAACCAAACCGTTTCGGCTTTTTTAGCTAAGTCTTTTAATTTTTTTACTACCGCTTTTTTATCGGAAGACACTTGATATTTTGGCTCAAAATCGCCATCAACATCAACACCTAATTCCTTTGAAGGTAAGTCTGCAATATGCCCAAAACTAGATTCTACTTTAAAATCTTTTCCTAGAAATTTTTCAATAGTTTTTGCTTTTGCAGGTGACTCTACTATTACTAAATTCTTCGCCATTCTTTGATTTTTGTGAGTGCAAAGGTAAATCAAAAAAAATTTATCTTCCTAATTTTATAACTTTTAGCAAAATTTAACTAGCTGTCAGATTGTCATAATTTTAAATTAATCGTACCTTTGCATGCTTATTGAGTAGCAGTATTTCAATATTATATATGGAAAAGACAATAGACGAAAAGAAACAAGGCGAAACATTAGTTATACCTTCTAAATCAGAAAATAGCAAGAAACTTTTTATAGAGAGTTACGGTTGTTCTATGAATTTTAGCGACAGTGAAATTGTTGCTTCAATCCTTCAAAATGAAGGCTTTAACACAACACCTCATCTAGAAGAAGCCGATTTAGTATTGGTTAACACCTGCTCTATACGTGACAAAGCAGAACAAACAGTTAGAAAACGCCTTGAAAAATATAATGCTGTAAAACGCATCAACCCTAAAATGAAAGTTGGTGTTTTAGGCTGCATGGCAGAGCGTTTAAAAAGTAAATTTTTAGAAGAAGAAAAAATAGTAGATCTTGTTGTTGGTCCAGATGCTTACAAAGATTTACCTAATTTAATTGCAGAAGTTGACGAAGGTCGTGATGCAATTAACGTTATCTTATCTAAAGAAGAAACTTACGGAGATATTTCACCAGTCCGATTAAATAGTAATGGTGTGACTGCTTTTGTAAGTATTACACGTGGTTGTGATAATATGTGTACGTTTTGCGTCGTACCTTTTACACGTGGTAGAGAACGTAGTCGTGATCCGCAAAGTATTATTGAAGAAGTTAACGACTTATGGGCAAAAGGCTACAAAGAGATTACTTTACTGGGTCAAAACGTAGACAGTTATCTTTGGTATGGCGGCGGACTTAAAAAAGATTTTGACAAAGCTAGCGATATGCAAAAAGCAACTGCTACAGACTTTGCTAAACTTTTAGAACTTTGTGCAAAAGCACAACCAAAAATGCGAATTCGTTTTAGCACGTCTAATCCGCAAGATATGCATCTTGATGTTATTAAAACGATGGCTAAATATGATAATATTTGTAACCATATTCATTTGCCTGTACAAAGCGGTAGTGATCGTATTTTAAAAGCGATGAATCGTTTACATACACGTGAAGAGTATTTCACTTTAATAGATAACATCAGAGGGATTATTCCAAATTGTGCTATAAGCCAAGACATGATTGCTGGTTTTCCTACAGAAACTGAAGAAGACCATCAAGATACACTAAGTTTAATGGAGTATGTAAAATATAATTTTGGTTATATGTTTACATATTCTGAAAGACCAGGTACGCTTGCTGAAAGAAAACTAGAAGATGATATACCTGAAGAGGTAAAAAGCAGAAGACTTGCCGAAATTATTGAACTTCAACTAAAACATAGCGCCTTTAGAACCAAACAGTTTTTAAACACAACTGTAGAAGTTTTAATCGAAAAAGAATCTAAAAAATCTAACCAACATTGGTCAGGTAGAACAGAACATAATATTGTAGCTGTTTTTCCTAAAGAAAATTATAATGTTGGAGATTTTGTAAATGTAAAAGTAACAGATTGCACTAAAGCAACACTAATAGGTGAAGCTGTTGGGTTATCTAAAAACAATTAATAAATTGACTATGAAAAAATTACTTTTAATATTAATTTCATTAAGCCTATTTACTGCTTGTGAAAACGAACCTATAGATAATGGTTTATCTGGTTTTGAAAACCCAAACAACAATCCTGGTGGCGGCAACTCTGGCGGCAACAATAATAGTGATAGTGACGATTTAACGCTTTCGGTTTATGAGCTAGATATTGATTTATCAATTTCATTTTTTGGATTTCCTATTACAACAATTACTAATAGCGATATTAATATTTCTAATGATTTGATCGTTTCAAGTTCTATTGAATTATCTGCTAATGACAGTCCTTTTGTTACCGAAAATCAAACAATTACAAGAAACTCAAGCGGACAAGTAATTAGTGACATAAGCGTAAATGAATCTGGTCAAAACACCAACGAATATTTTGTTACTTATAGTGGTAATAACATTACTCAAATAGAGTACAATTATTACGATTACGAAGACCCAAGCTACAACGAAAGCCACGTCTATAATTACACATACAGCGGTAATGTAATTACAAGAACCGAAGTTGGCTCTTCAATCACTATTGAGTTTACATTAAACAGCAATGACAAATTAGTAAAAAAAGAAGCTTTTGATAGTGGTACTTCTATACTAGCAGAAGAAGTAACTTATAATAGTGAAGGCAACATTATAAGCAGCACAACTACTGGAGAAAGCAATAATACAGCTACTTACGCTTACGATAATTTTGAAAACCCTTTAAAAGTGGTTTATGATGAAAGCTATTTACTTAACTTTTTAGCAGATGATTATTCTGATGAAATTGGTGGTTTAATTGCTCAATTTCATTCGACTAAAAACTGGAATAGTGTTACTGTAGATGGATCGACTTTCAACTTCAATTTACAGTATAATGCTGCTAACAGAATTCAATCTAGAGAGATTTCATACAATTACGGACCAGAACTTTCAATTTCGATAAACGAAAACTTTAATTATTTAAACTAAACCAATCGCTTAAATTCCTCTTTATATGGAATCAGTTCAATCAATAAAACAACGTTTCGGGATTATAGGTAATAGTGCTGGATTAAATCGCGCTATAGAAAAAGCTATACAAGTAGCGCCAACAGATATTTCTGTGCTAGTCACCGGAGAAAGTGGTGTTGGTAAAGAGAGTATTCCTAAGATAATTCATCAATTATCACATCGCAAACACGGTAAATATATTGCAGTTAACTGTGGCGCGATACCAGAAGGCACAATAGATAGCGAACTTTTCGGTCACGAAAAAGGCGCGTTTACAGGAGCAACACAAACCCGTAGTGGTTATTTTGAAGTCGCAGATGGTGGGACCATTTTTTTAGATGAAGTTGGCGAGTTACCACTTACCACACAAGTACGTTTATTACGTGTTTTAGAAAATGGCGAGTTTATTAAAGTAGGTTCCAGTAAAGTACAAAAAACCAATGTACGTATCGTTGCTGCTACTAATGTAAACATGTTTGAAGCGATTAAAAAAGAAAAGTTTAGAGAAGACTTATATTATCGTTTAAGCACTGTAGATATTCACTTACCACCCTTAAGAGATAGACAGGAAGATATTCATATATTATTCAGAAAATTTGCTAGTGACTTCGCATTAAAATATAAAATGCCAACCGTTAAATTAACAGACGATGCTATAAATATGCTGTTAAGATATCGCTGGAGCGGAAATATTAGACAACTACGTAATGTTGCAGAACAAATATCTGTACTAGAACAAAATCGTACCATTAGCGCACAAACTTTACAAACATATTTACCGTCTGGAGCAAGTAACCTTCCTGCAGTAGTCAATAATACAAAGTCTGAAAGCGACTTTAGTAGCGAGCGCGAAATTTTATACAAAGTTCTTTTTGATATGAAAGCCGATTTAAATGATTTAAAGAAGCTTACCATGGAACTGATGAAAAACGGAAACGCCAAAGACGTACAAAAAAACAACGAAGGTTTGATACAAAAAATCTACGGTGAGAATGAAAGCGATGCCGAGTTTGAAGAACAAGTACATGATTTAGAGATTTTATCAATTCCTGAAACTTCAGAAAACACAACTTCTAACATAGAAGACAAATATCATTTTGCAGAAGAAATTGAAGAAGAAGAAACATTATCACTTCAAGATAAAGAATTAGAGTTAATCAAAAAATCTTTAGAGCGTCACAACGGTAAACGTAAACTTGCAGCAGAAGAGTTAGGCATAAGCGAACGTACATTATATAGAAAGATTAAGCAATACGATTTGTAAAAAAAGCGTTACTTTCAAAAAAAATTAAAATGAAATTATACAAACATATATTAGTTGCTATTTTACCACTACTCTTTTTTGGTTGTGGCATCTACTCGTTTACTGGTATCGAAACTAACGCAGAAACCTTTCAAGTTAATTACTTTCAGAATACTGCTAACCTTATAGAACCAGGTTTAGACAGAGATTTTACAATTGCTTTGCAAGACCAAATTCAAAACTTAAGTAGTCTTAGCTTAGTAAATTCTAACGGAGATTTAGTTTACGAAGGAGAAATTACACAATATCGTATATCTCCAACAACAGCAACAGCAAACAGTACTGCAGCACAAAACCGTTTAACTATTGGCGTTAATGTTAGATTTACAAATAGATTAAACGAAGAAGAAAATTTTGAAAAAAGTTTTTCTTTCTTCTATGATTATACAGGTAGCCAACTATTATCCGGCGCTACAAAAGACACAGCTTTTGAAGAAATTTTTCAGCGTTTAACACAAGACATTATTAACGCCTCATTAGCTAACTGGTAAAACAATTTTATGACCACTCAAGACTTTATACAAATCTTACAACAACCGCAAACCGTTAGCAACGAGCAAACCGATGCGTTAAGTGGTATTATAGAAGAATTTCCTTATTTTCAATCGGCAAGAGCTGTCTATTTAAAAGGATTAAAAAACAAAGAAAGTTTTAAATACAACCAAGCATTAAAAATAACTGCAGCATACACAACAGACCGTAGTATTTTGTTTGATTTTATAACTTCAGAAAGCTTTAATCAAAACGAAATTTCAGATTACATCAAACAAAACACCGCTTACATTAACAACTTAGATGTCACTGTAGAAGATATTTCGGTTAACAAAAGCGTGACTTTTGATGATGATTTAGAAACTCATATAAAAGCCACAAAAGAAATTATTAATCCAGATTTATTTCAACCTAAAATTGAAATTAAAGAAATAGCAAGTTTCAATAAAGATGAAGTTGAAACTGAAGACCCAAAGGATGAAACTCCAGAAAAGGTTTTAAATATTGGTAAACCCTTAGATTTTGATAAAACCGAAACCCATAGTTTTAACGAATGGCTTAAATTAACAACTTTTACTCCTATTGAGAGAAATGAAAACAACTCTAAAAAAGAAGAAAAAATTGATGATGTTTCAGAAATTGATAGAGACAAAAAGTTTGAGTTAATAGACAAGTTTATAGCTAACAATCCTAAGCTTGAACCGGCTAAAACTAGCGGCAAAAAACAAAACTTAGCCAAAGAACGCATGATACAACCAGAAGCGTTAATGACCGAAACTTTGGCAAGAATTTACGTCGAACAAAAAAATTATAAGAAGGCAATTCAATCTTATAAAATTTTAAGTTTGAAATATCCAGAAAAAAGTGGTTTCTTTGCAGACCAAATTAAAGCAATAGAACAATTACAAGAATAAAATTATAATATAATGAACACATTTTTAATCTTCTTAATACTAATCATAGCAGTAGCTTTCTTTTTAGTAGTTGTAATTATGGTACAAAATCCAAAAGGTGGCGGATTATCTTCTACTTTTGGTGGAGGAAGCAACCAACAATTAGGTGGTGTTAAGAAAACGACAGACTTTTTAGACAAAAGTACTTGGACGTTAGCAGTTGCATTATTAGTGTTAATCTTAACATCTAGTTTAGCAATACCAAGACAAGGTGTAACTTCAGATTCTAAAATCTTAGAAAATGACAACATCGAGTTACCTGCTCCAACAGAAACTCCTGCAACAGATAACACTTCTACTCCAGTAGATTCTACTTTTAGTGAGTAGTTAACAATATAAAATTTACATTAAAAATGCCAACTTAAACAGTTGGCATTTTTTGTTTTCTGCAAGTTTGTCAGTCCTATGTCATTGGCACATTTTTGGCTTAAAGCTAAACATCAAACTTAATAATCTAAAAAAATATACAATGAGTAAACTAAACATTAAACCACTTGCAGATCGTGTTCTTGTAGAACCGCTTCCTGCCGAAACACAAACAGCGTCTGGTTTATACATTCCAGATACAGCACAAGAAAAGCAACACAAAGGAACTGTAGTTGCAGTTGGAAACGGTAAAAAAGACGAACCTTTAACCGTTAAAGTTGGTGATACTGTACTTTACGGTAAATACTCTGGTTCTGAAATCAAATTAGATGGTAAGGACTATTTAATGATGCGTGAAGACGACATCATGGCAATTATTTAAGAGTATTCTAAACCAAAAATTAAGGATTAGAACATTCACTATTAACAATTCCAAAAACATTAAATTAAATAAAAATGGCAAAAGATATAAAATTTGATATTGAAGCTCGCGACGGATTAAAACGTGGTGTAGACGCTTTAGCAAATGCAGTAAAAGTAACATTAGGACCAAAAGGTAGAAATGTAACCATCAGTCGTTCTTTTGGCGCACCAGTAGTAACTAAAGACGGTGTTAGTGTTGCTAAAGAAGTAGAATTAGAAGACGCTCTAGAAAATATGGGCGCACAAATGGTAAAAGAAGTTGCTTCAAAAACCAACGATCTTGCTGGTGATGGTACAACTACCGCTACCGTTTTAGCACAAGCAATTGTAAAAGAAGGATTAAAAAACGTAGCAGCTGGAGCCAACCCAATGGACTTAAAACGCGGTATCGATAAAGCTGTAGAAGCTATTGTAACCGATTTAGGTAAGCAAGCTAAAGAAGTTGGAGATTCTTCAGAAAAAATTAAGCAAGTAGCTTCAATCTCTGCAAATAACGATGATGTTATCGGAGATTTAATTGCAAAAGCTTTTAGTAAAGTAGGTAAAGAAGGTGTAATTACTGTAGAAGAAGCTAAAGGAACAGATACTTACGTAGACGTTGTAGAAGGTATGCAATTTGACAGAGGTTATTTATCACCTTACTTCGTTACAGATAGCGAAAAAATGATTACCGATTTAGAGAATCCTTACATCTTATTATACGATAAAAAAGTATCTACAATGAAGGATTTATTACCAGTATTAGAGCCTGTTGCTCAGTCTGGTAAACCTTTATTAATCATTGCTGAAGATGTAGATGGTGAAGCTTTAGCAACTTTAGTTGTTAATAAATTACGTGGTTCTTTAAAAATTGCTGCTGTAAAAGCACCAGGATTTGGAGATCGTCGTAAAGCTATGCTAGAAGACATCGCAATCTTAACTGGTGGTACTGTTGTAAGTGAAGAAAGAGGTTACACTCTAGAAAACACAACTTTAGACATGTTAGGTACTGCAGAACGTGTTACAATTGACAAAGACAATACAACTATTGTAAATGGTTCTGGAGATAAAGACTTAATCAAAAACAGAGTTAACCAAATAAAAGCACAGATTGAAACAACAACTAGCGACTATGATAAAGAAAAACTACAAGAACGTTTAGCTAAATTAGCTGGTGGTGTTGCTGTACTTTATGTTGGTGCTGCTAGTGAAGTAGAAATGAAAGAAAAGAAAGACCGTGTAGATGATGCTTTACATGCAACTCGTGCAGCTGTAGAAGAAGGTATTGTTGCTGGTGGAGGTGTTGCTTTAGTTAGGGCAAAATCTGTTTTAGAAAAAATTACGACAGATAATTTAGACGAAACTACTGGTATTCAAATTGTAGCTAGAGCTATCGAAGCACCTTTAAGAACTATTGTTGAAAACGCTGGCGGAGAAGGTAGTGTTGTTGTAGCAAAAGTCATTGAAGGTAAAAAAGACTTTGGTTACGATGCAAAATCTGAAGCTTATGTAGACATGCTTAAAGCAGGTATTATAGATCCTAAAAAAGTAACTCGTGTAGCATTGGAAAACGCAGCATCTGTTTCTGGAATGATCTTAACTACCGAATGTGCTTTAGTAGACATTAAAGAAGAAAATCCATCTGGAGGAATGCCAGGCGGAATGGGCGGAGGTATGCCAGGAATGATGTAATAACATCATGTAAATAATACTAAAAAAAGCCACTTCTAAATTGAAGTGGTTTTTTTATACTTTCAACCGTTGATAATAATAAGCAGGTAATAACAATAACAATATTAAAGGTTGAATTAAAAAGCGTCTAATATTAAAAAACACGTAGTAATCTTCTTGTTTTGGATTCAACATAAAATACAAGAAAAGTGCAATTAAAATAACATACGAAATCGCATAAACTATCACCGAAAACTTCACAACACTTTTATCTTTAAAAAACAGGTATAAAACACCTAATGAAATAACGGTATTAATCACATATCGTAATGTTGTAGAAGCTACCAATTTTGCAACTTCGCGTCTTGGCGAGTCTAAATACAAATAGTCATTTTGAAAAAACACTAAATATGGGTCATAAAACAATTCGTTTTCAAAAAATCGCACTAAAGCTAATAAGCAAAACAGCAAACCTATCCATATATATTTAGTGAATTTACCCATTTGTCTTTTTGATTTTAGAAAAACGATTCACCCAAAACATCCAAAGTAAAAACACCATTCCGTAAATCATTCCAGGAAAAACTACAGAGTGTAAAATTTCTTTTCGCCAAGGATAATGATACAACCCAATAGCTAAAATTACTATCCTAAAAAGATTGACCGTATAAATCAAAACACTGCCAGACAAAATATAAAAAAAGGTAGTTTTTGCTCGACCTGCAAAAGCCACAACAAAAGCAATAAACAAAATAATAACGCTTGTTCCGTTACAACCTTCTATCACTCTAGCCACATACTTCCCATTAACTAAAAGTTTCATTGAAGGCTCATCAGGATGCGGTAAAACTTGACTATCGTAACCAAAACTATCTAATAAAATTTCAGATTGATTTGCTACCAAATTGGTCACATAATCGGGATAATAAACAGTACCTTTTGATACATCTAAATAATAACTATACGCCAAGCTTAACACACCATAAACCAATAAAAAAGTGGCTATAAATTTAATAACAGGCTTATATTGTTTTAATAAAGATTTCAAATGATGAAATAGAAAAAAATTGATTTTATAAAGGTTGAAATTACGTCTTTTTAAATACTTTTACCAAAAATTTTATGAAAATGAATTTTGAGACACTAAAACCTCAAGTTGAAGCTATTATTACAAATTCTTCTTTATCTAAAGACGAAAAACTTTTAGACATCTGTAAACTTCTAGAAACCAATATAGAATATTATAATTGGGTTGGATTTTACTTTAAAAATGGTGATAAAAACGAGCTTAAATTAGGCCCTTATGTTGGTGCGCCTACAGATCACACAATCATTCCTTTTGGCAAAGGTATTTGTGGTCAAGTAGCGGTAAGCAACAAAAATTTTGTCGTGCCAGATGTGTCTGCTCAAGACAATTATATTGCATGTAGCATCACCGTAAAAGCTGAAATTGTAATTCCTATTTTTATTAATGGTGAAAATATTGGTCAAATAGACATCGACTCTAACACACCAGATCCTTTTACAGAAGCTGATGAGCGCTTTTTAGAGTTTGTTTGCGAGCAAGTGGCTGTAATTCTTTAAAAACAAAATTAATAGCAGTAATTTCTGTTAACAACTTGCTTTATTTAGTTGAAAAAACAAGCTAATTTCACCTTGATAAAATCGTGAAATTCATTACATTTGACAGCTTATTAACACAACTATAATGAGCAACAAAACAATTAAATCTGCATTAATTTCAGTATTTAGCAAAGACGGTTTAGAGCCAATTGTTAAAGAACTTGATAAACAAGGTGTAACCATCTACTCTACTGGTGGTACAGAAAAATTCATTAAAGATTTAGGTATTAACGTCATTCCTGTAGAAGATGTAACATCTTATCCTTCTATTTTAGGTGGTCGCGTTAAAACATTACACCCAAAAGTATTTGGTGGTATTTTAAATCGTCAAAACCATGATGGCGATGTTAAAGAAATGAAAGACTTTGAAATACCACAAATAGATGTTGTAATCGTAGACCTTTATCCGTTTGAAAAAACAGTAGCTTCTGGCGCAACAAACCAAGATATTATTGAAAAAATTGATATTGGAGGAATTTCATTGATACGTGCTGCTGCTAAAAATTATGCAGATGTTATTTGCGTATCTTCTGTAGATGATTATGCTGAATTTTTAGAGCTAATTACAGATAAAAAAGGAAATTTAAGTGAAGACGATCGCAAACGTTTTGCTGCAAAAGCTTTTAATGTATCATCGCATTACGACTCGGCAATCTTCAATTATTTCAATACCACTGAAAATATTCCGGCTTACAAATTAAGCGAAACAAAAGGTCAAGTTTTAAGATATGGTGAAAACCCGCATCAAGAAGGTTTCTTCTTTGGTGATTTTGATGCTATGTTTACAAAATTACACGGTAAAGAATTAAGTTATAATAACCTTTTAGACGTAGATGCTGCTGTAAATTTAATTAACGAATTTAAAGGCGAAGCTCCAACTTTTGCCATTTTAAAACATAATAATGCTTGTGGTTTTGCACAACGTAGCACTATAAAACAAGCTTACGCAGATGCGTTAGCAGGAGATCCTGTTTCTGCTTTTGGAGGTATTTTAATTTCTAATGTTGAAATTGATGCAGACACTGCTGCTGATATTCATAATTTGTTCTGTGAAGTTGTAATTGCACCTTCATTTTCAGATGAAGCATTAGAGATTTTAAAAGGAAAGAAAAACCGTATTCTTTTAATTTTAAAAGACACAGGATTATCTGCTAAGACTGTAAGAACATGTTTAAACGGTGTTTTAGTTCAAGATAAAGACAATAAAACAGATGTTGTAGAAGATTTTACTTATGCAACAAACACAAAACCAACAGATGCAGAAATTGAAGATTTAATCTTCGCTTCAAAGATTTGTAAACACACAAAATCTAACACTATTGTTTTAGTAAAAGACAAGCAACTTTGTGCTAGCGGAACAGGTCAAACTAGTCGTGTAGATGCTTTAAATCAAGCCATTCATAAAGCAACGTCTTTCAATTTTGATTTAAAAGGAAGCGTAATGGCTAGTGATGCATTTTTCCCATTTCCTGACTGTGTAGAAATTGCAGGAAACGCTGGTATAACAAGTGTTATTCAACCTGGTGGATCTATAAAAGATCAATTAAGCATTGATTATTGTAACGATAATAATATTTCAATGGTAATGACTGGGACACGTCATTTTAAACACTAATTTCATTTAAAATATATTCAAAAAGCTTCAGTTAAACACTGAAGCTTTTTTTATGCAAATAATTTCAACTTCAATAAAATAAAACATAAAAAAATCTGTTACTTGAAAAGGAATTTATATCTTAATAAAATTAAGTAGTAAGTAAATTATTAAATTCATAATAATTTCAGCATTTTTCTTACTTTTACACCATTATATACTAATAGCAAATAATTACACGTAGCGCATGGGTTTTTTTGACTTTTTAACTGAAGAAATCGCAATAGATTTAGGGACAGCAAACACACTTATTATTCATAACGATAAGGTTGTGGTTGATGCACCTTCCATAGTTGCCAGAGATAGAGTTTCTGGAAAAATCATTGCTGTTGGTCAAGAAGCTAACATGATGCAAGGTAAAACGCATGAAAACATTAAAACTATTAGACCTCTAAAAGATGGTGTAATTGCAGATTTTGATGCGTCTGAGCAAATGATTAGTATGTTTATTAAAAACATACCTGCGTTAAAGAAAAAGCTATTTACACCAGCTTTAACAATGGTTATTTGTATTCCTTCAGGAATTACAGAAGTTGAAATGCGTGCCGTAAAAGAAAGTGCAGAACGTGTTAACGGTAAAGAAGTTTACCTAATCCATGAGCCTATGGCTGCAGCAATTGGTATTGGTGTAGATATTATGCAACCTAAAGGAAACATGATTGTTGACATAGGTGGAGGAACAACAGAAATTGCGGTTATTGCGCTTGGTGGTATTGTTTGTGATAAATCTGTAAAAATTGCAGGAGACGTTTTTACAAACGATATTATATACTACATGCGTACACAACACAACCTTTATGTTGGAGAGCGTACTGCTGAAAAAATTAAAATTCAAATTGGTGCTGCTACCGAAGATTTAGATTTACCACCAGAAGACATGAGTGTTCAAGGTAGAGATTTGTTAACAGGTAAACCAAAACAGGTACAAATTTCGTATAGAGAAATAGCTAAGGCATTAGACAAGTCTATTTTGCGTATTGAAGATGCGGTAATGGAAACATTATCACAAACGCCTCCAGAATTAGCAGCCGATATTTACAATACTGGTATTTACTTAGCTGGTGGAGGATCTATGTTACGTGGTTTAGACAAGCGTCTTTCTCAAAAAACAGATTTACCTGTTTACATTGCAGAAGACCCATTACGTGCTGTAGTTAGAGGAACAGGCATTACGCTAAAAAACATAAGCAGATTTAAAGGCGTATTGATCAAGTAGGATAAAACACTATGCAACAAATTGTAAATTTCATCTTAAGAAACAAATCGTTTTTGTTTTTCTTGTTGCTATTGTTTATTTCGGTTTCACTTACAATTCAATCACACTCTTATCACAGAAGTAAGTTTATAAATTCGGCTAACTTTTTAACTGGCGGACTTTATGATGCTAGTAATTCTGTCTCTAGTTATTTCAATTTAGAAGAAGAAAATCAAAAACTTAACGAAGAAAACGCAAGACTTAAAACCTTAATTGGAGACACCAAAAAAGAAAGTGTTAGCTATATAGACACTACAACTTTTGAAAGTACTTTTAAGTTTACACCTGCTAGAGTTATAAAAAACAGCTATTCAAAACAGCAAAATATTCTTTTAATAAATAAGGGTGAAAACGATAGCATAAAACAAGATTTAGCGGTTATTGACAACAATAAAATTATAGGTATTACTGCTAATTACAATTCAAAATACGCAACTGTTATTTCAATTTTAAATACTACAAGTCGTATTAGTGCTCAATTAGAAAAAACAAATCACTTTGGAACTTTAAGCTGGAATGGGAAGTCTCCAAAAGTTATTCAGTTGACAGATATTCAAAAAAATGCACCAGTAAAAGTTGGAGATACTGTAATTACTTCTGGTAGATCGGCAATTTTTCCTAAAGGAATTCTTATTGGGACGATTAAAGATTTTAAGTTAGACGTTACCGAGAATTTTTACGAAATCAATATTACTTTGTTTAACGACATGACCAATTTAGAACACGTTTTGGTTATAGAAAACAAAGACAAATCATTAATTGAAGCGTTATTAAACAATGAATAACCTATTATCTGTACATACGCTAAGGTTTGTTTTACTAATACTTTTTCAAGTGTTATTATTTAGTCATATTGATTTTTTAGGTTATATCAATCCGTATATCTACATTCTTTTTATAGCACTATATCCTGTAAAGAACAACCGAATGTTGTTTTTATTTTTAAGCTTTTTATTGGGTTTAATTATTGACTTTTTTATGGATTCTGGTGGTGTTAACGCAACAGCTTCACTAATTATAGCATTTATTAGACCTGCTGTGTTAAAGTTTAGTTTTGGTGCGGTTTATGAACATAACGTATTAAAGTTTAACAACACTAACTTTATTCAAAAACTGGCTTATTTTAGTATCTTGATTGTTATTCATCATTTCTTTTTCTTTTTGATGGAGTTTTTTAACATTTCTAAAATAATTTTAATCTTAAAAAACACGTTATTATCTAGCATTTTTACTATACTACTCAGTATCTTAATAACCACTATTTTTAGCAAACAAACTAAATGAGAAAATACATACTTTTCTTTTTTGTAATTATTGTTGGCATTATATTTATAGGCAGATTGTTGTACTTACAAGTGTTTAACAGCAATGTGCAAAGTATTTATGATGATAATGCTATTAGAAAGGTTTTTAACTATCCAAAACGTGGTTTTGTTTACGATCGTAATGGTCAGCTATTAGTATCTAATCAACCATCGTATGACGTTATGGTCATTCCTAGAGAAGTTGAGCCTTTAGATACTTTAGAGTTTTGCTCACTTCTAAAAATTGATAAAACTCAATTCTTAGAAAAATACAATAAAGCCAAACATTATTCACCAAGATTACCGTCTGTTTTTGTTTCTCATTTAGCAAAGGAAGATTATGCCATTCTTCAAGAAAAAATGAGAAAATACAAAGGATTTTATATTCAAAAAAGATCTCTAAGAAAATACGAAACCAACATTGGCGCAAACGTTTTGGGTGATATCGGTGAAGTTAATAATAGAGAAATCACAAATGACAATTATTACCATAGTGGTGATTTAATAGGAAAACAAGGTGTTGAGGCTTCTTACGAAGACATCTTACGCGGTCAAAAAGGGATAAAATTCATTCAAAAAGACATACACAACCAAGATATTGGTCCATACAAAAATGGTAAGTACGACACACTTCCTAAAGCAGGAAAGGACATTAAAATTACCATCGATGCTGATTTACAAGCTTATGGCGAATTACTAATGACTAATAAACGCGGTGGTGTTATAGCTATAGAACCTAAAACAGGTGAAATTCTTGCTATGATTTCTGCACCAACTTATAACCCAAATAGTTTAGTGGGTAGAAATAGGAGTAAAAACTTCACTAAATTATTTAATGATTCAATAGCAAAACCATTATTTAATAGGAGTTTACAAGGTGTTTATGAGCCTGGTTCACCTTTTAAATTAATGAATGCTCTTATTGCTTTAGAAGAAGATGTAATGTCTCCAAACGAAAAAGTAACTTGCTATCACGGTATAAAATACGGTAATAGTTTTATGGGTTGTCATTGTCCTTCTGGGAAAAGAAATGACATGATTGAAGGTATTGAAGAGTCATGTAACGCTTACTTTTTAACAGCTTACAGACGTATATTAGATAAATACGAAAATGCATCAATAGGTATTGACAAATGGAGTGAACATGTAAAAAGTTTTGGTTTAGGTAATTACTTAAACAACGATCTTTTTGTTGGACAAAAAGGTAGAATACCAGATAGAGATTATTATCAATATCAATATCCAAACACCTTCTATTCTACTTATACGGTATCTAATGCAATTGGTCAAGGTGAAGTAGCAACAACACCAATACAATTAGCAAACATGGTTGCAGCAATAGCTAATAGAGGCTATTATTACACACCTCATATTATAAAATCTATTGAAGGAGATACTATTCCTGAAGATTTTAAAACGCCTAAATATACGTCTATAAGCAAAGAAAATTTTGAACCAGTTATAGAAGGTATGCATCAAGTATACAAAACAGGTACCGCTAGCGGTCTTAAAATAAAAGATATTGAAATCTGCGGAAAAACGGGTACCGTAGAAAACTTTACCAGAATTGATAGTGTAAGAACACAGCTTACTGACCATTCTATTTTTGTAGCATTTGCACCAAAAGATGACCCAAAGATTGCTATTGCTGTTTTTGTTGAAAATGGTTATTGGGGAAGTAGATTTGCAGGAAAAGTTGCCAGTTTAATGATTGAAAAACATTTAAAAGGAGAAATCACAAGAACAGATTTAGAAGATTGGCTGCTTTCACATAGTCTTGAAAACGAATACGCAAAACCTTATTCTGGCAAACCTTTTAAAATTAATGGACAAACAGAGTTGCAAGTCATTCCGCCAGAAGAGTTTAACAAACTTAAACAAAAGTTAAATCAGCTTAACTAAATGCTAAGAGAAACCGACAGACATTATAAATTTGATTGGCTAACCATACTACTATTCTTTTTATTAGTAGGTTTTGGTTGGGTAAACATTCTGTCTGCGTCGCATTCTGGAGAAGCTATTGAGTTGTTTAATTTTAGTCATTCATACAGCAAACAGCTTCTATTTATTGGACTCTCGGTTGTACTAATTATCTTTATTTTATCCTTAGAAGCCAAGTTTTATGAACGGTTTTCAAGTATATTTTACCTCATCTCAATTGTTTCTTTAATTGGTTTATTCATTTTTGGTAAAAACATAAACGGAGCTACATCTTGGTACGCCATTGGCTCTATGACGCTTCAACCTAGTGAGTTTGCAAAAACAGCAACCGCGTTAGCAGTAGCTAAGTATTTAAGTGACTTAAATACAGATATTAAAAACTTTTCAGACCAATTAAAACTCTTTGGGATTATCATCTTACCAGCGTTATTAATTTTACTTCAAAAAGATGCTGGTAGTACTTTAGTTTATAGTGCTTTTTTCTTTGTTTTATATAGAGAAGGTTTACCTCAAATTTATTTAATTATTGCCATTTTAGTAGTTTTACTTTCTATTTCTGCTTTAAAATTTGGACTAATTATTACATTGCTAGTTACCGCTTTTATCGTACTTACTTATCATTTCACCAGAAAAAAAAGACCTTCATTTTTTCAACCTTTAATGGTTATTTTAATTTCTGGAGCATTAGCTTTTACCGTTAGATTTATTTATCAAAACTTTTTACCTGTCCACCAAAAAGATCGTATTACCATTTGGCTAAGTTTAGAGAAAGATCCTGTTAAGTTGAAGCAAATGAAACAAACTATAGCCTATAATTTAAATGAATCTGAAAAAGCAATAAGTAATGGCGGTTTTAAAGGAAAAGGGTTTTTACAAGGTACGCGTACTACTGGAAATTTTGTTCCAGAGCAACACACAGATTATATCTTCACAACCGTTGGTGAAGAATGGGGATTTATTGGTAGCGCACTAACCGTTTTGGTTTTTGTGCTCTTAATAATTAGAGTGATTATTTTGGCAGAGCGACAAAAAAACCAATTTAGCCGCATGTACGGATATGCTGTTGCTGGTATTCTGTTTATTCACTTTAATATTAATATTGGTATGGTTATGGGATTAATTCCAACCATTGGTATACCGCTTCCGTTTTTTAGTTATGGTGGATCTGGACTTTGGGGATTTACCATTTTATTATTCATTTTTATCAAATTAGATTCTAATAGAATTAATGAGTGGTAATAAAAAAAGCGCCTTTTTCAAAGCGCTTTTTAAAATGACTAAAATTCTTAATATCATAAATTATATATAACTCTTAGTGTTAAAAACCTTGGTTGTATAAAATACTCACTTGTACTTACAGAAAATGTACCGTTATTGGTTTGATTTCTTGTAGCTGTATCTAACAGGTTTGTTGCTTTAAGTTCATATTCCCATTTGCTATCATTTGTTTTACGATAGGCTAAAGAAGCGTTCCATAAATCAAAAGAGTTTATGGTTTCATCTTCATTTCTTAAATTACTGTAAGTATAATCTGTTCTGAAGGTTAATTTCTTAAAAATTAACGCATCAAATTCAATAGTTGGCGCATTGGTATAAAACTTAGTTCTTGTACTTCCTTGATCACTATCTTGAATGCTGTAACGGTAACTTACTTCAAAATTAGGCGCTTCTAAAAAGTTAGAACGTATACTTGTTGTGTAAGTTTGATTATAGTTTTCGTTAACCGAAACAATATCGTTAATTAACTGGTTGAATTTTGTGTAGGCAAAGCTTCCTCTTACGCTTCCTTGTAGTTTACCAAAACGTCTTTGAAAACGTCCACTAGCTGTAAAAGATTCATCTTCAAAACCAGAATTGAAAGGTGTACTACTTCTAATTACAGATCCATCTTGAAACACCGATCTTGTTCTAATATTATCAATGCTTTTTGTATAGTTTAACATAGCAAACACATTGGTATAATTAAACATATTAAAGCTGAAATAACTTAAATTTAAGTTATGCGACAACGCACTTTCTAGATCTGGATTACCGATAAAAGTCGAGTTGTAATTATTTAAAACCAATCCTCTTGCAAACTGATTGATGTCTGTAAACTGCGTTTGCATTCTATAATTGAAATTTAAATTTTCTGATTGTTTAAGCTGAACACGAACATTTAAATCTGGTAATAATCTGAAAAAGTTATCTTTAGTTTCTTCTCCAAACTGTGTATTTATTGCACTGTAAGCATGAGCTGAAACACCTGGACTAATAGTAAATTTACCTGTTTTCCAACGGTAATGCATACCTAAATATACATCGCTAAATGTATAATCTGTATCATTTATATCTGTTACACCTGCAATTGGCGTTGTATCTAACTCATTAGCATTATCTAATACTTGAAAAATATTAGAGTTAAACTGTTGTTTACTGTAAATAGTACCAATGGTAAAATTAATATCGCTTTTCTTATTTAAAATATTCCAGTAATCTAATTTAGCATCTAACTGATTGGATTTAACACGTTTTTCTTGATTAACATCATAAAACATTTGATCTGTATTCAATCCTAAAGCAAATGCAGTATTATCAAAAGCATCATTATCTGCATCTGCATTGTTTGTTGGATCATTCTCTAATACCGCTTTATAAAAAGGATCTTCATCTTGAATTAAATGCTGAGCAGATAATGCAAAAATATTATTCTCGTCATGCGTGTAGTAATAATTTAAATTCTGATTTATACTGTATGGGTTTGAGTTTTGGTTTTCGTCTATACCGCCTACTACAGAAGATAGCACCATTTGATCTTGAGACTCTTTAGATGTACGTCCAACAATATCGTAATCTAATTGATTATTAGTGTTTGGCTTGTATTTAGCACTTAATTTAATCATCCCTAAATCACTTTTTTGATGCGTGTTTGTTGAAGTTTGCTCGTTAGGAATATTCAAACTTTCATCTGTATAAATTACATTTTGATTTTCTTGCATATCTATACGACTGCTAGAAAAAATACCAAAACCACTTAAATCTAAAGTCTTTTTAGGTGAAAAACTGAAGTTTGCAGCACCAAACTTAGTATTAATATCTTTGGCTTGGTTATTTTGTAGTTGAAGGAAACTTAGGTTGTTATTTCCTAGACTGATATTGGTTCCACTTTGTTGACTTGGCATTTGGAAACCACCAGAAAAGTTAAAAATATCACGACGTGTTAAAGCTAATTCGCCAACATTATTTAAATCACCAATAAAGTTGATACTTTTATTTGGACTGTAATAAAACAGTTTAGGCTGAGCAAGGTATAATGTTTTGTCTGGCGAGTCACCAATACCGCCAGTAATGGTTCCAAACCAAAAGTTTTTCTTTCCTTCTTTTAACTTAATATTTATAGCAATATTATCTTGATTATTAGTTACACCACTTAATTGACCAACTTCTGAATAGTTTTTTAACACCTGTACTTTATCTACTGCATTAGCAGGAATATTTTTAGTTGCTAATTTAGAATCGCCATCAAAAAAGTCTTTACCATCAACCATCACTTTTCCAACAGCTTTACCTTCTACTTCAATTTCACCTTCATCATTAACCTCAACACCTGGTAATTTTTCTAAGACGTCACCAAGTTTTCTTTCGGTTCCGTTTTTAAATGAATCTGCATTGTAAACTATCGTGTCACCACTAATAGTTACAGGCATTTCATAAGTTAATTCCACTTCATCTAAACTGTCATCAAAAGACATTGTAAAGTCTTTTTCTACATTTGCTTCTTTTGTTTCAATTGTTTCAGATAACGATTTCATACCGATATAGCTCACGGTAATTGTATAGGTTGAATTTTCTTCTAAATTCAACTTAAAGCGTCCTTTATCGTTAGTAATTCCGTAAGAATCTAAATTTTTTGTTGCTTGGTTTATGGCTACAACATTGGCTAACTCTAAACCAACACCTGTACTATCTTTAATTACACCTTGAAACGTTACTTGAGCAAAAGATGTACTTGCTAATAAGATTATTAGCAGTTTTATTACGTTTTTCATTATTTGATTTTTGATTAGTTAAAAAGAAATGGACTAGTGTCTTCCGCCGCCACCTCTAGCTCTTCTGGCTCTAAACATTTCACGCATTTCTTCCATTTTCTTTTTTACAATCTCTTGGTACTCTTCTCTGCCAACTTCTTTACCTTTTGTTGGTTTTTTGATTTCCTTTTTATTTTCAGGATTTAAAGTGATTTTAGAACATAAAATTGTTGTTCTTCCAGAATTAACTTCAAGAATTAAACCTGGTAATCCCCAATATTCTCCTGGACCAGCACTTACTGGTATTTGCATAGTATACCATGCTGTAATTTCTATTTCTTCAGGGATTTCTATTTCATCAAAAGGATCTTTAAATTCTTCTTTTTTTGTACTATCCTTTTCTACTTCTGCGTTTTCTTTTTCATCGTCTTTTTTCTTGTTTTCATCTCTATCTCTACGACGCATATTTGTCCAATCTGCAGCATCTACTTTTTTAACTGTAGTGGCTTTAAAACACATGTATTGACCAATTTGTTTGGTTTCGCCTGTCATTTTCCATTCGTATTTTGGCAGACTATCGTTAATTAAAAATTGCTTTCCAAAAAACTCTTGGTCTTGTAAATATTCGTTTGTTTTTACATTTTTATATACTGGACCATTGCTTCCCATTCCGCCCATCATACGCATTCCTCCTTGTGCTGGCGACTCTAAAGCTTCATCCTCTTTATACATCGATTCTGTTTTGTTAAACGTAAGAACAAATGTTTTTTCTAACATAGACTTCATACGTTCCATAATCATTTTTTTACGCTCTGGACTAAGCTCTCTTCCTCCAAAATTATCTAAGTCTACTGTTGTTTTTGACATGTAAACTGCTTCTCCTTGAAAATCGTTTTGAGCATTTAAACCAAAAGCAATTAGCATGATAAAGCTTGCTGATAAGGTTTTTAGGGTAGTTTTTAAATTCATTTTAAAAATTTTAAATATTAAATTCTAATCTTTGATTAGACCTTCAAATTAGCCAATAGTTTAATTGGCAAATGTTAATTATTTACTAATAAAAAATTAGTAGCAAAAATGCTGGTTTTGTTACAAATATGACATGAAATTTGTACATTGTAATCCAATGAAACAGCTTTTAATTTTATTTACCTTCTTTTCAATTTCTTGTTTTTCGCAAGAAGAAATTTCTACTGAATTAGTTGAAACAAAAACTTTAAATGCCGATAAATTAGTTTCTATAGATAATTTTGAAGCTACTTATTTTATAAAAAACAACGCTATAAAAAAAGCTACTGTAAATGATACTTTAAATTACAGCAACTTTCAATTAGGGCAAATTAGCAGTGCAAACGCTTTTAATCCTTTAAAAATTAATTTGTTTTATTCTGATTTTAATACAGTAATTATTCTTGATAACAGACTGGCTGAAGTTGCTAAAATAGATTTTAATTCAACTGAAAACTATAAAAACATTACCCATGTAACCACTGGTTTTGACAATACTATTTGGATTTACAATCAAGATTTTCAGTATTTAGAATTGTATGATTATCAAACCAAAAAAACGCGTTATAAAACTATTCCTGTTAGTTCGAAAGTTTTAGATTTAACCAGTAATTACAACTACTGCTGGTTACTAACTGAGAATTTTTTGTATTGCTACAACTACTTTGGTAGCGTGGTTTATAAATTACCAAATTCAGGTTTTACAAATTTACAAGCCACAAAAGAAAACTTAATCATAAAAGGAAAAGATGGGCTAATCTATTACAGCTCAAAAGACCAGACACAAAAAGCTATTAAAACTTCAAATATGTTAATAAATCAGTTTTTTGTAACCAATCAAATCCTGTATATTTACACCCTTAAAACGCTATCTAAATTTCAACTTAAAACCGACTAATTATGCACGTTGCTATAGCAGGAAACATAGGCGCAGGAAAGACTACGCTAACCAAATTATTAGCTAAACACTTTAACTGGGAAGCCCAATTAGAAGATGTTGTAGACAACCCATATTTAGACGATTTTTATAACCAAATGGAACGTTGGAGTTTTAATCTTCAAGTATACTTTTTAAATAGCCGTTTTAGACAAGTTACCCAAATTAAAGAAAGCGGAAAAGACATTATTCAAGACCGTACCATTTATGAAGATGCCCACATTTTTGCACCCAATCTTCATGCTATGGGATTAATGACTAATCGTGATTATGAAAATTACAAAGCTTTGTTTGATTTGATGCAAACCTTTGTACCTGGTCCGGATTTATTGATCTATTTACGTAGTTCTATTCAAAATTTGGTAGCTCAAATTCATAAACGTGGTCGTGATTATGAAAACTCAATTAGTATTGACTACTTAAGTAGACTTAATGAGCGTTACGAAGCTTGGATACATAATTATGATAAAGGTAACTTACTAATTATTGATGTAGATAATTTAGATTTTGTCGCAAATCCTGAAGACTTAGGAAACATCATTAACAAGATAGACGCACAAATTAACGGATTGTTTTAGTTTTTTTAGCGTTAGCCTATCTGGTCTGATTAGAGTTTATACTGAGCGTAGTCGAAGTACGGGATCACTTAATAATACCTAAACCTTTAGCATGCGCAATAGCTTCTTTACTATTGTCTAATAACATAACAGGTATACTATAATCTGCTAACAAGCCTTTAACACGTTGCATTTTTTGCTTGTGTAACACACTACGTAAATACACTGCTTTAATACGATTAGGAAACGTATTTACCAACTCAAGATAAATATCTGGGTCATGCTCACCACTATCACCAATAAGCACAAAAGTTAAGTCTGGATAGGTATTTAAAATATTGGTAATCTCTAACTGCTTTTGAGGCTTACACGTTGCTGTTTTCTTCTTAAAAATAGTTCTGAAACTGCGCAATAAAATAGGTCCTTTAGGAAAATTATTAGTTTTTAAAAAGAACTCTAAATATCTGTATAAATTCCATGGACTATGACTTACATAAAAAATTGGATTTGCATTTTTACCGCTAGAACCACGATGTAAAAGGTGATAAAATTCGGCTGCGCCTTCTAACGGTGTTCTACTTTGTACGTGCTTTAAAAAGGTATTAAAAATAACACGCCATTTTAAAAATGAAGCTACACCAGTATGAATAATCGTATCATCAATATCGCTTATTACTCCAAAATCGGCATTTTGCGCTGGTATTAGCATTTCACCTTTAAAACGGTTTTCTTTTTGAATAGTACGTTTTATGTTAGGCTCATCGTAAGAGAGTTCAAAATTTAGCCAACCTTCTTCATTTATTAAAACCTCTAAGTTTTCAATTTTTGTGTCTATTTTATAATATCCGTCGCGATCTGTTTTTGCATAATAAACACTATTATCTGGTAAGGTAATTTTGAGTTTGGTGTTTTTAATTTCATCCGTTTCAAAACGTTTCCAAGTATTAAGAATAAGACTCCACAAGCTTTTTTCTTCTAAATTAATAGTTTCATCTTCCAATGCGCGACCACGTATATAGAAATGGTTTTGGGTACCATAACTTAAAAACGAAATTATTTGTAACGGATCTTTTTTAAACCAGCTCATAGTAGATTCAAATATAACACAAAAAAAACCTGCTAAAAATAATAGCAGGTTTTTAATTTTATAAAGTCTAAAGTATTAGGCTTGTGGTAAGTTTTTAATGTCTTCTTTAGTAACTTCTATTTCTTTTTCTACGTTTACTTTAACATTTTCTAAAGCATTTATTTTTGCATTAACTTCTTCTTCTGTTCCTGTAAACACATGCTTTTTTACTGTAGATGTTCCGTTTTCAAAAGTTGTTGACGTTACATTAGCTGTAACTGTACCATCATTATTGTCTTGCATGATTACTTTTACTTTAACCTCTTTTTGGTCTTTTGCCAAGTTATCGCCCATAATAACTTCAACTTCTTTAGTCATTGCCATACCTTCTTCAGCATCATGATTTCCTAAAATTGGAGCAATTACTAATCCTACTAAACAGGTTAATTTAATTAAAATATTCATAGATGGACCAGATGTATCTTTAAAAGGATCACCAACAGTATCACCAGTTACTGCAGCTTTGTGTGCATCACTTCCTTTATATTCCATTTTACCATTAATCTCAACACCAGCTTCAAAAGATTTTTTAGCGTTGTCCCATGCTCCACCAGCATTATTTTGGAAAATTGCCCACATGACACCAGATACACAAACACCAGCCATATAACCTCCTAATGGTTCTGCTCCAAAAACTAGTCCGATAATTATCGGAGTAATAATAGTGATTAATCCAGGTAAAATCATTTCTTTTAATGCTGCTTTAGTTGAAATATCAACACATTTAGCATATTCTGGTGTACCAGTTCCTTCCATAATTCCAGGAATTTCTTTAAACTGGCGACGTACTTCTTGCACCATTTCCATTGCGGCTTTACCAACAGATTGCATAGCTAATGCCGAGAAAATTACAGGAATCATACCTCCAACAAATAGCATTGCTAATACATCTGCTTTAAAAATGTTTATCCCATCAATACCTGTAAAAGTTACATAAGCCGCAAATAATGCTAAAGCTGTTAAGGCTGCAGATGCAATTGCGAATCCTTTACCTACTGCTGCTGTTGTATTACCTACAGAATCTAAAATATCTGTACGTTCTCTTACGTGTGGCTCAAGTTCGCTCATTTCTGCTACTCCACCTGCGTTATCTGCAATTGGTCCAAATGCATCAATAGCCAACTGCATTGCAGTAGTTGCCATCATTGCAGAAGCTGCTAAAGCAACGCCGTAAAATCCTGCTAATGCATATGACCCATAAATTGCTGCTGCAAATAATACTACAGAAGCAAAAGTAGATTTCATACCTACAGCTAAACCTGCAATAATATTTGTTGCTGCACCTGTAGAACTATTTTTCACAATATCTAAAACTGGTTTTTTACCTAAACTTGTATAGTGCGCCGTAACCATCGAGATTAATGCTCCTACTGCTAATCCAATCATTGCAGCATAAAATACGTGCCTTGACGGAATAGCCTTTACACCTTCTCCGAAGAAGCTCATTTGTAATGTTTCTGGTAACATCCAACGAATTAAAAACCAGCTAGCTACTAAAGTTAAAATGATAGCAACCCAGTTTCCTAAATCTAATGCTTTTTGTACTTGAGGCTCTTTTGCATCGTTTGAAGAAATTCTTACTAAAAATGTTCCTAAGATAGAAGCTAAAATACCTACTCCTGCAATTACTATTGGTAATAATATTGGTCCCATACCGTTAAAAGACTCTAACATTGTACCTGCATCTGCCATATCTTTGATGATATAGTTACCCAATACCATAGCAGCTAAAACTGTTGCTACATAGCTACCAAATAAATCTGCTCCCATACCTGCAACATCACCAACATTATCACCTACATTATCAGCAATTGTTGCTGGGTTACGAGGATCATCTTCTGGTATACCGGCTTCAACTTTACCTACTAAATCGGCTCCAACGTCAGCTGCTTTTGTGTAGATACCACCACCAACACGAGCAAAAAGTGCGATAGATTCTGCACCTAAAGAAAAACCAGCTAAGGTTTCTAAAACGATAGTCATATTTTTATAAAAAGAACCTTCATTACCCATAAATTGTCCTAAGAACAATAAGAATAATAAACTAAGTCCTAAAACTGCTAAACTAGCGACACCAAGTCCCATTACGGTTCCTCCTCCAAAAGACACTTTTAATGCTTGTGGTAAACTTGTTTTTGCAGCTTCGGCAGTACGTGCGTTAGCATCTGTTGCAATTCGCATTCCTATATTTCCTGCTAAAGCAGAAAAAACAGCTCCGATAATAAATGCAGGAATAATCATCCAACTAGTTGTTGCTACAACTTGAGATATCCCAAAAAGTGCAATTGAAGCGATTACTACGAATATGGCTAGCAACCTATATTCTGCATTTAAAAAAGCTAAAGCTCCTTCTTTAATAGATTTAGAAATACCTTGCATTTTCTCGTTACCAGCAGCTTGCTTTTTTACCCAAGCCATTTTAACGAACATAAATACAAGTCCAAGAACTGCCAATGCTATTGGCACATAAATCATATTTGATTCCATATTTATTTTGATTTGTTAGTATTAATTATCGTAAATGTAACAAAATGGAAGCTAATACAAAAACCCTTACACGCAATATGTAAGGGTTATAAATATTTAAAATATTGATTTTAATTAAATTAAGAAATCGCCGTTAGCTTTGTGCTCACTGTTTTCGTATCTGTCTACACATTTGCTTACAATTTCGTAAGCTTCTTTTGCGTCTCCCCAACTGCCAACATCTACTTTCTTTTTTTCTAAGTCTTTATATACTTGGAAGAAGTGAGTAATTTCATCTAAACGGTGCGGATTAATATCTGCTATATCATTTTTTGTACTCCAAATTGGATCAGATACTGGTACACAAACTATTTTTTCGTCTGGACCTTTTTCATCAGCCATATGGAAAACTCCGATTGGTTTTACCTCAACAACACACATAGGAAACGTTGGCTCATGTCCTAAAATTAATACGTCTAACGGATCACCATCTAAAGCTAGTGTTTGTGGGATAAATCCGTAATCTCCTGGATACATCATCGAAGAGAATAACATACGGTCAAAACGTATTTTTTTTAATTCAAAGTCATATTCGTACTTGTTTCTACTTCCTTTAGGTATTTCTACTAAAGCATCAAATGTTGTTTCTCCTTTTGGGCTCATCTAAACTATTTTATACGCTAATAGCGCTATTTATTAATAACTATTTAAAAATAAGGGTTGCAAAAGTAAGAGATTATTTAGGTTTAGGCAAGAGAAAAGAGTTTGACTTTGTAAAATTAATATAGCAAACTAAGTTATAAACTGTTGATTTTAAAAATAGAAGCCAAAACTACCTGTTACCCCAAATTTTCTAGCATCAGGATATAAAACCGCGTCTGTGTAATTCCCTCTAAAGTTGAAATCTATTCTAAAGACTTTGAAAATGTTTCCTACACCAAAACTATATTCGTAGTAAGGCTCTCGGTTTGGAGCTTCGTAAATTAATCCTGATGCATTAATATTTCTATTCTCTTGTGATATATTTCCTATAACTCCTCTTGCACCAATTATAGCTCTTAAATTGTATTTTTTTAAGAATGGAATACGAGAAAATAATCTTCCGTTAAAATTATGTTCTATGTGAAGTGTTGCGTATTCATCGGTAACGAACTCGTAAAAATCAAGATTTGAAAAGGTGTTATAAATTGAAAAATAACTTTGATTACCAGGCACAACACTTAACAAACCTAAAGGAACTTCGCCAAAAGTTTTACCTGCTTCTATAGTTGTGTAGAGTCTTCCAAAACCTCCTATTGCCCAAGGTTGCGTGTAAGAAAACTGAACTTTAGTATAATCAAAATCACTATTTAAAACACTTTGATCTCCAATCGAAACTTGTACAAAAAGCCTTGCGAAATCATCATTTTTTGTTCTTCGTTCTACTCCAAAACCTGTCATTTCTCTTTTCGGAAAATAAGAAAGTGAGATTGCAGTTTCGTATTGTTTAACTTCAGATTTTGTTGTTGTTTGTGATGCGTCTGTATAATAATCTAAACTAAATGTTTTTGATGCCGACTCTAACGTACGATAGCTTCCGCTTAAGCGTGTTACAAAATTTCTAAAAGGCTCTGCTTCTATCGCTAAAGTGCTAAGATTTATACTAGTTAGTTTATCATTTGTTCCGGTTCCTACTACTGATGAACTTGCTAAACTACGTCCTAAAACATCTGTGCTATTAGTCAGACTTGCACCTATTTGCTCGACATCGCGACGGTTTCCTCCGGAAATTATTAATCTACTTTTTTTATCTAATAGCCATTTTCCTGAAATACCATATTTAAACTTATCGTCTCTAAAACCGTATGCTGTAAATCCTTCGATACGCCATAAATCATTTTGCCCAAAATAGGTACGTCCACCAGCACGAAGTCTTACGCCTTCAACTTCATTATAACCAAAGGTTGAAAATATGGGTCCGTAGTCTAAGTTTAAATCATCAAACTCGATATAACCAGATGCTAGAATGCTTCCTAAGTTGTAAAGTCTTTTAAATTTCTTTGTTTGTTTTAAAGAGTCTAACATGGTGTACACACCTTTTTCATCTTTACTCAAAGACTCCATGCGGTTTTTATCCCAAAAACTATCGTCTTGATTATAAATATCTTCATCAAAGCTGTATACTTTTTCTTTGTAAAATTTAGGGTCTTTCTCTTCGTTAAACTTGTAATTATCGTAAAGTGTGGTACGTTTTCCATAGATTCCTCTAGATTTTTCCTTTTTATTAAAGGCAAAATCTGACATAAAATAATCGCGTTTTATTAAAAAGACAGAATCGTTTAACACTTCAAAATCTTGCTCTATATAAATTTCTTTCACCCAATTTATATTAGCGCTTTTAGACGCTTGCATATTGATATTTTTTAATGCAAATGTGGTATCTGCCACCCAAAAATCGCCTTTAAAAGTAAGTTCGTTTTTACGTCTTGGATAATAAATAATATTGTAGCACCATTTATTATCTATATATGTACTGTCTGAAAGCACATAGTTATAGGTTTGAATTCCGGTACGTGAGATTGGGCTAACAAAACTTTTATCAAAAAACTTTAAATAGTTATCATAGACATCGTAATCTGAATACAAATCGTCTACAAAGTCAATAATTACTTGATTATTACTAAACCCTGAGTTTTTATTTCCTTTTAAAATTTCTCGTTTTTCGTTTATTACATTATCACCGTAAACCTCGCTAGCAGCTTCGTTAATAAACATTGGTAAATACGTTTTACCAGTCACTTTAGAAGTATCTACCTGATTAAAAACAAACTCCATACCCTTAAACAACTTACTTTCTATAAGCGAGCTATCTATGGTGTTAAGGTCAAATTCAACTTTTTCGTATTTATCGTATTGATATTGTTTGTACTGTTTAAGTCCGTTACTACGTTTATTTGCCCATATTTTTCTTAAAATATCAATTGCAGGATTGTTCTTTTTAGGTTGTTTACCAGAGACAATAACCACTTCATCTAATGCAGCAGCTTCTTCTTGAAGCGTCACCTTTAACTGATAAGTTACTCTTTTTTCAAGTTGAATTTCTTGAGTTTCAAAACCAATGAAAGATATTTTTAATACGTCCCAATTATTTTCGTCTTCAATATAAAAGGTACCTTCTTCATTAGTTATTACTCCTATTGAAGAACCTTTAAAAATTACATTTGCAAAAGGCACCGGATTATTTGATGCGTCAAAAACTTGACCACTAACTTTGGTTTGTGCTAACGCAGAAATGATGCTAAAAAGAAAAAAAAGGGCAGAAAAAAGTTTATTCATTAATTTTGATTTATAAACAAAAAAACTTCATCAACAATCGTGCTAATGAAGTTTTGATATAACGAAAATAATAATTTTTTATTTGTACATCACTTTTTTAACAGCCTTTATCACATCGTTATGGTTTGGTAACCACTCTTCTAACAATACTGGACTGTAAGGTGCTGGTGTATCTGCAGTGTTTATTTTTACAATTGGTGCATCTAAAAAGTCAAATGCTTCGCTTTGTACAAGGTAAGTAATTTCAGTTGCTACGTTACCAAATGGCCAAGCTTCTTCTAAAACTACTAAACGGTTTGTTTTCTTTACAGATTCTAAAATAGCTTTTCTGTCCATTGGTCTAACTGTACGAAGATCTATAATTTCAACAGAGATTCCTTCTTTTTCAAGTTCGTCTGCAGCTTTGTAAGCTTCTTTTATAATTTTTCCAAAAGAAACGATGGTTACATCTGTTCCTTCACGCTTAATATCTGCCACACCTAATGGTATAGTGTATTCTCCTTCTGGCACTTCACCTTTATCACCATACATTTGTTCAGACTCCATAAAAATAACTGGATCGTCATCACGTATTGCAGATTTTAATAAACCTTTTGCATCATATGGGTTAGAAGGCACTACCACTTTTAAACCTGGTGTATTAGCAAACCAGCTTTCAAAAGCTTGACTATGTGTAGCTGCTAATTGTCCTGCAGAAGCTGTTGGACCTCTAAAAACAATTGGACATTTAAATTGTCCACCGGACATTTGTCTAATTTTTGCAGCGTTATTTATAATTTGGTCAATACCAACTAAAGAGAAGTTAAAGGTCATATATTCTACTATCGGTCTATTACCAGTCATGGTAGACCCAATAGCCACACCAGCAAAACCAAGCTCTGCAATTGGTGTATCAATAACACGTTTTGGACCAAACTCGTCCAACATACCTTTAGATTCTTTATAAGCACCATTATATTCTGCTACTTCTTCACCCATAAGGTAGATGCTTTCGTCACGACGCATTTCTTCGCTCATGGCTTCAGCAATAGCTTCTCTAAACTGTATTGTTTTCATTAAAATATCTATTTGAATTGCAAAAATAAGAATTAATAAAAAACTTACAGTAAAAGAATTCTTTAAAATTTATTATGCACGCATAGTAAATTTTAAAAATATTTCCATATCTTCGTAACCACAAGATTTTAGAGCGTTTTTTGCTTTGAAATTTTATAAAAAATTGCTGTTCAGCCTACGTTACTACAACGTTTTAGTAGGTTTAAAAGCATTCATTTAAAAACTAAATAAATTAAAAAATATGAAAATTTTAGTGTGTATTAGTCACGTACCAGACACTACTTCAAAAATTAATTTTACTGATGGAGACACAAAATTTGACACTAACGGTGTTCAATTTGTAATTAATCCTAATGACGAATTTGGTTTAACCAGAGCGATGTGGTTTAAAGAAAAACAAGGCGCTTCTGTAGACGTTGTTAACGTTGGTGGACCAGAAACCGAGCCTACTTTAAGAAAAGCATTAGCTATTGGTGCAGATACTGCTATTAGAGTAAATGCCGAAGCTAAAGATGGTTATCAAGTTGCTAAAGAATTAGCTAAAGTGGTAAAAGATGGTGGTTACGATTTAGTAATTGCTGGTCGTGAATCTATTGACTATAACGGTGCAATGGTACCAGGTATGTTAGCAGAAATGGTTGACGCCAACTTTGTTACTAACTGCATTAGCCTTGAAGTAGATGGCACTAACGCTAAAGCTACAAGAGAAATTGATGGTGGTAAAGAAAGTGTATCTACAACATTACCTTTAGTAATTGGTGGACAAAAAGGATTAGTAGAAGAAAGCGATTTACGTATACCTAATATGAGAGGTATCATGATGGCTAGAAAAAAACCTTTAAACGTCCTTGAACCTGTTGGAGCAAGTACAGAAACTGGATCTGTTAAGTTTGAAAAACCAGCTCCAAAAGGTGAAGTAACTTTAGTTGCTCCTGATAACTTAGACGAATTAGTTAATCTTTTACACAACGAAGCTAAAGTAATCTAACCATATCATATAGTTAGATTAGGAATTTAGTTTCAGAAATTAAAAATTTAAAAAACATGTCAATTTTAGTATATACAGAATCAGAAAACGGAACTTTAAAAAAAGCTGCTTTTGAGGTTGCATCTTACGCTAAAGCAGTTGCAGACCAAATGGGTACAAGCGTTACTGCTGTTGCAGTTAATGTAAATGACACTTCAGAGTTAGGTAAATATGGTGTAGACAAAGTGCTTAACGTATCTAACGATGGTTTAGCTAAGTTTAACGCAAAATCTTATGCTTCAGTTTTATCTCAAGCTGCAAAGCAAGAAGGATCTAAAGTAGTTGTGCTTAGTCAAAGTGCAGACAGTAAATATTTAGCACCATTATTATCTGTAGGATTAGACGCAGGATATGCATCTAATGTAGTAGCTGTTCCAACATCTACGTCTCCTTTTACAGTAAAACGTACTGCTTTTACAAATAAAGCATTCAACTTTACAACTATAGATACAGATGTGAAAATTGTTGGTGTATCAAACAACTCTTTTGGTTTAGTTGAAAACAGCGCAAGTGCTTCTTCTGAAGATTTCTCTCCAGAAATCGCTATATCTGGTGTTACTGTTGAGTCTGTAGATAAAGTTACAGATAAAGTAACTATTGCAGATGCAGAAATAGTAGTATCTGCTGGTCGTGGTCTAAAAGGACCTGAAAACTGGGGAATGGTTGAAGAATTAGCAGACGTTTTAGGTGCAGCAACAGCATGCTCTAAACCAGTTTCTGACTTAGGCTGGAGACCTCATAGCGAACACGTTGGACAAACAGGAAAACCTGTCGCTTCTAACCTTTACATTGCTATTGGTATTAGTGGTGCCATCCAACATTTAGCTGGTATTAATGCCTCTAAGGTGAAAGTAGTAATCAACACAGATCCTGAAGCACCTTTCTTTAAAGCGGCAGATTATGGTGTTGTTGGTGATGCTTTTGAAGTCGTACCTCAACTTATAGAAAAATTAAAAGCTTTTAAAGCAGCAAACGCTTAATTTTTTTTAACTTTAAGTCTGATATAATAAGGACTGTTTAAATTTTGCACAAAAAACTAACCCTTACGGTTTGGTAAAGTCCTAATTTAAACAGTTCTTTGTGTTTTTGATTGCATGAGTTTAGTAAGACTAAATATTAAAGGAATTTCGTACAGCCAAACCCAAAATGGCGCCTACGCGCTTATCTTAAACGAGGTAGACGGCGACCGTAAATTACCTATCGTTATTGGTGCTTTTGAAGCACAATCTATAGCTATTGCTTTAGAAAAAGAAATTAAACCACCAAGACCACTTACCCACGATTTATTTAAAAATTTTGCAGACCGTTTTGACATTGTTGTCAAACAAGTCATTATTCACAAGTTGGTAGATGGTGTTTTCTACTCGTCATTAATCTGCGAACGCGATAAAATTGAAGAAATTATTGATGCAAGAACCAGTGATGCTATTGCATTAGCACTTCGTTTTCAAGCTCCAATTTTCACTTACAAAAACATTTTAGATAAAGCTGGAATCTACTTAAAAGTAGAACCTAAAGACGAAAATGAAGACGAAGATGACGTATTAGTTAATGAAATAATTAACGAAGAATTAGAATTAGAAACCTCTTCTTCTGAAGACGAATTAAAGTCGAAAAGCTTAGAAGAACTTCATAAACTTTTAGATGAAGCTGTTAACAACGAAGACTACGAAAAAGCAGCAAAATTAAGAGACGAAATATCTAAAAGATAATTTACCCTTTTTACAGATGAAAAACTTTTTACTAGTTACAGCGACCATCTTACTTGCATTAACCTCTAGTTTTGGGCAAGACATTAGCAAAGATTGGTTGTTAGACACAAGTAATACTATTGCTTCAGATAGTACTGCAACAAAAATTTTAAAAGACGAAATTTTATCATTAAACAAAGGTGCTTTTAAGCTTAATACAACTTCTGGAGATTACCTTTTTCAAAACAATCTTTTGGTATTTTATTATGACCAGCCTTATGAAGTTGTAAAAAAGTTTAAAGTAAAAACCCTAACAGATTCAACATTAGTACTATCTCAAAAAGAGAATATTTACAATTTTGTTGTAAAACCACAAACTGAAGCTCAAACCGCAGTTGCAGAAGCAGATCAAATTATCCCAAATCAAGGATTTTCTTTTACTAGCTTATGGCGTGGTGCTTTGGGCATGATTTCTTTAATCATTATTGCATTTCTATTTAGTAGTAACCGCAAGGCAATTGACTGGAAAATTGTTGGTATCGGACTCGCTTTTCAACTACTAATTGCAATTGGTGTTTTAAAAGTTGATTTTATCAAAAATGCTTTTGAATTTATTGGTGGACTTTTTGTAAGCGTTTTAGATTTTACTAGAGCTGGAAGTAAATTTTTATTTGAAGGTTTAGTAGTAGACATGGATACTTTTGGTTTCATTTTTGCCTTTCAAGTATTACCAACTATTATTTTCTTTTCAGCATTAACATCTGTTCTTTTCTACTTAGGTATTATTCAAAAAGTAGTAAAAGGAATGGCTTGGTTATTATCTAAAGCTTTAAAAATTTCTGGAGCAGAAAGTTTATCGGTTGCTGGAAATATCTTTTTAGGCCAAACCGAAGCACCTTTATTAATTAAGGCATATTTAGAAAAAATGAACAAATCCGAAATGCTTTTGGTGATGATTGGTGGTATGGCAACCGTTGCTGGCGCTGTACTTGCGGCATATATCGGGTTTTTAGGTGGTGAAGATGAAGCTTTACGCCTGTTCTATGCAAAACATCTATTAGCAGCTTCTGTTATGGCTGCGCCAGGTGCTATTGTCATTTCAAAAATATTATATCCACAAACCGAAAAAGTAAATACAGATGTTACTGTTTCTCAAGAAAAAATTGGTTCAAATATTTTAGATGCTATCGCAAATGGTACAACCGAAGGTTTAAGACTTGCTGTTAATGTTGGAGCAATGCTTTTAGTATTTGTTGCTTTTATCGCTATGGTAAATGGGATTTTAGGTTGGGTTGGAGACGTTACCACATTTAACTCTTGGGTTGCTGGTAACACGCCTTACGAGAGTCTTTCTTTAGAATTAATCTTAGGTTACATCTTCTCGCCTCTTATGTGGTTAATTGGTGTTGCTAAAGAAGATATGGCTTTAATGGGGCAACTTTTAGGAATTAAATTAGCTGCATCAGAATTTATTGGATACATTCAATTAGCAGATTTAAAAAACATAGCAAATCCAACACATTTAAAATATGAAAAGTCTATAATTATGGCAACTTATATGTTATGTGGATTTGCAAATTTTGCTTCTATCGGTATCCAAATAGGCGGTATTGGTTCATTAGCGCCTGGACAACGTAAAACCTTATCACAATTTGGTATAAAAGCTTTAATTGGAGGAACAATTGCTTCGCTAATTTCAGCAACAATAGCAGGAATGATTATTGGTTAAAACAATTTCTGCGAAAGCAGAAATCTTTAAATCTAAGACGTAACTTTTTCATTTAAAAATAGTAGTTGATAACTTTTAATATCTTAAAATCAATTAACTAATTAACTACATTGATTTTTATTTATTTTCGTTTTCAGCTATTCCTTATTTCAAAATAACTAGCTATTTTTATAACTAAAAATGAGATTTCTGCTTTCGCAGAAATAGTATTATGAAGCAATATCACGACCTTGTAAAGCACGTTTTAGAACACGGCAACGCAAAAGAAGACCGTACAGGAACAGGTACCAAAAGTGTTTTTGGTTACCAAATGAGATTTGATTTAAGTGAAGGTTTCCCAATGGTAACCACAAAAAAACTTCACTTAAAATCTATTATCTATGAATTACTTTGGTTTTTAAAAGGCGATACCAACATTAACTATTTACAAGAAAATGGTGTAAGAATCTGGAACGAATGGGCTGACGAAAACGGAGACCTTGGTCCTGTTTACGGGCATCAATGGAGAAACTGGAATAGTGACGAGATTGACCAAATAAAAGAAGTTATAGATACACTAAAAAACAATCCAGATAGTAGACGTATGTTGGTTTCTGCTTGGAATCCTTCTGTAATGCCAGATACATCAAAAAGCTTTAGCGACAATGTAGCTAATGGCAAAGCAGCGTTACCACCATGTCATGCGTTTTTTCAGTTTTATGTGGCTAACGGTAAATTATCTTGCCAATTATATCAACGTAGTGCAGACATCTTTTTAGGTGTTCCTTTTAACATCGCGTCTTATGCTTTATTTACAATGATGATGGCACAAGTTTGTGGTTATGAAGCTGGTGAATTTATCCACACTTTCGGAGATGCCCATATTTACAATAACCATTTAGAGCAATTGGAACTGCAATTATCTAGAGACTGCAGACCATTACCAACAATGAAACTAAACCCTGACGTTAAAGATATTTTTGATTTTAAATTTGAAGATTTTACATTAGAAAATTACAATCCGCATCCACATATTAAAGGAGCAGTTGCAGTTTAAAATGTAAAAAAACAAATATGAAAAAATTAACTTTAATCACTGCTTTATTATTTAATATAGTTGCTTTATCTCAGGAAATTGTTATTAGCAACCCTACTATTTCAGATAGTATTTTTGATAATAAAAGCATTAGACCTTTTGAAATTGTTGAAAACGTTCCTGTTTATAAAGGTTGTGAAAATTTGGAAGGCAATGCATTAAAAAAGAAATGTTTGCAACAAAAAATAGGTGAACATTTCAAGGCAAATTTCAACTCTACAATTCCAAATAACTCAACCTTAAAATCTGGTATATATAGAGTATTAGTAAACTTTAAAGTTAATCAAGAAGGTAGTATAACAGATATTAGAACAAATATTTCTGATGAAACTGTAAAAAACGAAGTTAAACGTGTTTTCAAACTAATGCCTCAATTGAAGCCAGGAATACATAAAGGAAAACCTGTAACTGTAGCGTTTTCAATTCCATTTAAAATATATTTAGAAAAAGATAAAAATATAGAAACAAAAAACCCTGTATTTAAAGGATGTGAAGAGTTTTTAACCAATAAAGAATTAGATTATCGTACTGAAGAAAAAATAATTGAGCACATCCATAAAAAATTTAACTATAAAAAGGCAAAAAAACTTTTTATAAATAAAGAGGAAAAAGGTTTTTTTCAAAATGTAGAACCTATACCATTTAAGTTAGATTTTATGATTAATAAAAAAGGGGAAATAGAAAACATAAAAACAGACATAGAAAAACAAGAAATTGCAAACGAAATTATAAAATTAGTAAATAAATTACCTAAATTTAAACAACCAGGAACCATAAACGGATTACCAACAAATATGCCTTTTAGCCTTCAAATGACTTTAAATTTCTTTTAAAATGGTTATAATTTAACTTACAAACGCTTTACCAATGTTCGGCAAAAAAAAACAAAAACCACAGATTGATAAAGAGCAATTAGAATTAATAAAAAATGCTCAACAACGTGTTAAACAAAAAAAACGCTTATACTATCACTTTGTTATTTTTTTAATTGGTGCTTTATTCTTAATCTTAGCTAACACTGTTTTAGGTATCGGTCAAGACCTTAAAATATTTGGTCAAGATTGGTTTGTTATCGCCATTATAGTTTGGTTATTCTTATTTGTCTTTCACTTATTTAATGTGTTTGTTACTCATAAATTTATGGGTAAAGACTGGGAAGAACAACAATTAGCAAAGCTAGTTGAAAAACAAAAAGTACGTATAGAAAAACTAAAATCGCAATTAGAAAAAGAAGATTTAACTATTGTCGAAAGCCAATTATACAATCAAAAAAACAACAAAGTAATTAATAACCTAACCATGATTGTTGCTGCTGGAGAAAATAACGAAATAGGAAAAGACAACGACCTAATTTGGCATCTTCGTGATGATCTTAAACGTTTTAAAACATTAACCTCTGGTCACCATATTATCATGGGACGTAAAACTTTTGAAAGTTTTCCTAAACCATTACCAAACCGTACTCACGTTGTTATTACAAGACAAGCGCATTATAAAGTTCCAGATGGCGTAATTGTAGTTAATAGTCTTGAAGATGCTATAAATATTGCTAAAAAAGACACACAACCTTTTATTATTGGTGGCGGCGAAATCTATAAACAAGCCATGCCTTACGCTAGTAAAATTGAAATTACGCGTGTGCATGCAAAGTTTCCTGAAGCCGATACGTTTTTCCCTGAAATTAATACAGCTGAATTTAAAGAAACAGCCAATACATTTCATAAAAAAGACGAGCATCACGACTATGAGTTTTCGTTTTTAACTTTTGAGAGAATTTAGTTTAAGTTTTAAATCCTGAAATATTGTTTAGCTTTTTTAAAAAACGAATACCTTTTGTAGCAACTTTTAGAGAAAGCATAATTATAGGGTTAGTTTTAGGGTTACTTCTTTCATTTATAATTATTTTTCTCGAGCCATATAACACAAATCAATTTCAGCATAAATATAAAACGCTTCTTTTATTTGGTTTTGGTATCGTTTTTTTCCTGACTTATATAACATACTCTCGTCTAGAGAACTTACTTTATAAAAGAATAGGTTATTGGAATTTCACATTAGAGATTATTTCAATTTTAACATTTTACATTATAGTTGGTAGTTCTCTTTTTTTATACAATAATAATATTGTTAACGGAGATACTTATAGCCTTAAAACTCATTGGATATATTTTAAACAGATAGTTATAAACTTTATTCCTATTTTCTCTCCTTTTCTTTTGTTCTTAAGATTCAGATTAGGAAAAATCAAACCCAAAAACTCTGAGAAAACAATAACTATTTATGGTAAAAATCAAGATGAAAAACTAAAACTTCTAAAAGATAATTTGCTTTTCATCAAAGCCAATGAAAACTATATTGATATTACTTTTTTAAACTTAGAAAACAAGTTGCAAGTAAAAACATTTAGACATACACTATCTAAAATACATTCTCAAATTAGTTTTTTAGAAAAGTGCCATAGGTCATACTTAGTTAATACAAAACTGATAAATGAAGTTAGAGGAAACTCTCAAAACGCAAAAATTATTTTAAAAAATAGTGATCTAGATATTCCTCTTTCTAAAACCTATTACAATAAAATAATAAGCAAAATAAATCTAACAAAAGACTAAACAACTTCTACTATATTATTTGGTCAAAAAAAATAGTCTTTAATCACAATCTTAACAAAACCAACACTTTTCTTTATTAATTTGAGCATAAATAAAAATCACTTTTATGTTACTAACTAATAAAACACTTTATTTTTTTCTATTTTTTTTTACTGCAAACTTCTTATTTAGTCAAAATAATTGGCTCGTAAAAAATCCTAATGGTTTTGATTTTTACATTACAACTAAAGTGGAGAAGAACACTCTTGTTGGGTACTCAAGACCTAAAGCTTTAAAAGAAATTATTGGAGGATTAAATTTTTCTTTAATAAAATCTACTACAAGTATTAAACATCCTGAAATTATTCATTTCAAAGGATTACTTAATAACTCTTACTATGAAGGTGAGTTTCAAAATCTATTTGATCAATCAAATTTTAAAGCTAAAATTACTAAAGACTCTTTGATAATACATATTCAAAATAAAAATGGAGCTAAAAGTTTTATAAAAGCGAAAAAAGTTGAAAAAATTAAACCCTTAAGAAACTATAAAGAAACTTTTAAATCAATTTTTAAACTTACAGAAGATAACATTTACAATCCTTTGTTTATTGAGTCAAAAGACTGGAAGAAGTTCAAAAAACAAATGAATAAACTTAGCAAAAGTATTAATGATGATTATGAGCTACAAATTGCCTTTTATGCATTTGCTAGAAAGTTCCCTTTTTCTCATTATTATTTAGGCAAACATAAAGAAACTACTAACAATGCTAATGGTTTTTCTGGATTTGCAAATCTCAAACATGTAAACACAAAAACATGCATCTTAAAAATTGACGGTTTTTATGGATCTAAAAAGGAAATGGATAGTCTAATTAAAATTATAAACAATAAAAACTATAAAAATTTAATTATTGATTTAAGAGACAATCAAGGTGGAGATTTAGAAGCTGCTTTTCCTTTAGCTGAATTTATAATAGACCACCCTATTATTGCTGGTGTATTTCCTAATAAAAATTGGTATGAGGATTTTAAAAAATTACCAACCAAAGATGATTACTCAAAATTCACTGAATTTACTGGAGGCACACTAGACCAATGGTACAAGAAAGCGTCAGAAAATTATGGCGCATACTACAAAGTAAACCCATCAAAAATCCATTTTAATGGTCAAGTATACATCTTAACTAATACTAATACAGCAAGCACTTGCGAACCATTAGTTTTTGGCCTTAAACATCATAAATTTGCAACAGTAATAGGTGAAAACACAGCTGGAGCAATGCTATCTGCTAAACAATTTGTTATTGAAAACATCTTTGAACTCACAATACCTCTCAACGACTATATAACATATTCTGGAGAAAGAATTGATAACAAAGGCGTCAAACCTAATATAGAAGTAAAGTCTACCGAAGCACTAAAATACGTTTTGGATTTAATTGAGTAGAAATCAAATTTTCAACACACCTTTTAATCTTTTTTAAATATTTTAGCATAAAGTTTCAAATCAAAAAGACTTCGCTAAATTAAAATGAAAAACAGCGCATTCCTTCAGTACACAAAAAAATATATCAAGCTTACTACTGAAGAAGAAGCTATATTACTTTCTAACATTGTTGTTCGCACGTATTTGAAAGACCAATACATAGTACAACAAGGCGATATTTGTAACAGTTCTAATTTTATTATTTCTGGATGTACAAAAACATTTTATATGGGTGCAGATGGACAAGAACATGTAGTGATGTTTTCTATTGAAGACTGGTGGACATCAGACCTTGGAAGCTTTATTGCTCAAAAACCAGCAGATTTTAATGTACAGTGTATAGAAAATACAACCGTAGTTCAATTTACTTATGAAAACCTAGAAAAACTCTACACACAAATCCCAAAATTAGAGCGTCTTTTTAGAAAAATTGTAGAACGTGCTTTTGTTGCTTCACAAAAAAGAGTCATTAGAAACTTTAGTCTTACCGCAAAAGAACGTTATGTTATTTTTAAAAAAACATATCCTAAAATAGACCAACGTGTACCGCAATATATGATTGCTTCTTACCTAGGAATTACCAAAGAGTTTTTAAGCAAAATTAAAAGTCAACTTATCAACGAGCAATAAAAGTTAATCTAGTTTAACTTCATTTAATAAACTACTTCATTTTTTACCTCTTATCTGTTTTAGACCTTTGTATCAACAAATTTAAAAACAGAAAAAATGAATACACTTTTAGAAAAAATCAGCTCTATAAATGATATGATTCTTCAAGGAAAAGCTATGGAAGCTTTTGAAGAATACTACCATGACGATGTAGTAATGCAAGAAAATGAAAACCCAGAAGTAGTTGGAAAAGACGCTAACCGTAAACGCGAAGAAGAGTTTTTTGGAGCAATTACAGACTTTAGAGGTGCAAAACCTTTAAAAGTAACTGTTGGAGAAAACACAACTATGGTCGAGTGGCATTTTGATTATACACACAAAGATTGGGGAATTAGAAACTACACTCAAGTAGCAGTACAAGACTGGAAAGACGGTAAAATTGTAAAAGAAAAATTTTACTACGCAGGATAAACAATAATAAACTTAAAAAACAAAACACATGAAAAAATTAACAGGAATTACGCTTATAGCATTAGTATTATTATCATTCACCACAATTGATGGTAAAAAAGAAATCAAAACAGGAGACAGTAAAGTAGTATGGAAAGGTTACAAAGTAACTGGATCTCATGAAGGAACAATAGACATCAAATCTGGTTTCTTAAACTTTAGTGAAGATGTTTTAACAGGTGGCGAGTTTACAATAGATATGACAACCCTATCTAACACAGACTTAGAAGGAGAATATAAAGGAAAATTAGAAGGTCACTTAAAATCTGACGACTTTTTTGGAGTAGAAAAATACCCAACTGCAACTTTAAAATTTACTAAAGTAAAATCTGTAAGTAAAAACGCTTACAAAGTAACAGGAGATATTACTATTAAAGGAAAAACAGAATCTATCACTTTTGACCTTTCTGTTTATGGCAATAAAGCTAATGCTGCTTTAAAAATTGACAGAACTAAATTTGATGTTAGATATGGTTCTACTAGCTTCTTTGATGGTTTAAAAGACAAAGCTATTTATGACGAATTTGATATCGTTGCAGATTTAGAGTTTTAATTAAAATTTAAAATACACATTAAAAAAAGCATAAGGTTTCTTATGCTTTTTTTATTTAAAACGAAAAGTAAAAAATTACTTTCAACTAAATTTTACCTAATTTCGCAGTATGGTAAAAGACATTCAACTTCGTGTTTCTCTTAAAGAAGAGGAAATCCCAGATATATTATTAATTAAATCTGCGGAATGGTTGTCTATACCGCGTGAAGACATTTCAGGCATTAAAATACTACGTAAATCTATCGATGCACGTAAACCTAAAATTATCTTCAACTATAAAGTGTCTGTCTTTATAAAAGAACCAGTTCCAGAAACTTCAGATTATCACTTTGAATACAAAGACGTTTCTAATTCCAAACCTGTTCATATTATTGGTTTTGGTCCTGCTGGTATGTATGCAGCGTTGCGCTGTGTAGAACTAGGTTATAAACCTATAGTTTTAGAACGTGGTGCTAATGTGCAAGACAGACGTCGCGATCTAAAAGCCATAAATCAAGATCATTTTGTAAATGAAGATTCTAATTACTGTTTTGGCGAAGGTGGCGCAGGTACATATTCTGACGGAAAACTATACACACGTAGTTTAAAACGTGGTGATGTACGTCGTATTTTTGAAAATCTTGTTTTTCATGGTGCTACAGATCAGATTCTGGTCGATGCTCATCCACATATTGGGACTAATAAACTACCAAAAGTCGTTCAAAATATTAGACAAACTATTTTAGATTTTGGTGGCGAAATTCATTTTAATACTCGCGTTACCGATTTCATTATAAAAAACGAAAAAATAGTTGCTCTTCAACTTAACAATGGTAACGAATTAACTACCGAAAAAGTAATTCTAGCAACAGGTCATTCTGCGAGAGATATTTTTTATTTATTAGACAGAAAAAATATAGCAATTGAAGCTAAAAGTTTTGCAATGGGTGTACGTGCAGAACATCCGCAGCAGATTATTGATAACATTCAATACCATTGTTCTGGCGAAAGACATCCATTATTACCAGCTGCTTCATACAGTTTAGTGCAGCAAGTAAATGGACGAGGCGTATACAGTTTTTGTATGTGTCCAGGCGGATTTATTGTTCCTGCAGCAACAGCAAATGGTGAAGTTGTAGTTAATGGTATGTCGCCTTCTAGACGAAATAATAAATTTGCAAATTCTGGGATTATTGTTGAAATTAATGCGGACAAAGATTTACATAAATACGAGCAATTTGGAGCTTTAAAAGCATTAGAATTTCAAAAAGATCTAGAAAAATTAGCTTTTACTGCTGGAAACCGAGACCAAACAGCACCTGCACAACGTATGACAGATTTTGTTGAAGGTAGATTATCTTCAACTTTAAACGAAACATCCTACCAACCAGGTATAAAAAGTGCGCCTTTACATAGTTTATTTCCAAAAATTATAGGCAGTTCTTTGCGTAAAGGGTTTAAAGCTTTTGGTGATAAAATGAAAGGCTATTACACCGAAGAAGCTAATATTATTGGTGTAGAATCGCGTACCTCATCGCCAGTTAGTATTCCAAGAACAGACCAATTACATCATCCAGAAATCACCAATTTATATCCTTGCGGTGAAGGCGCTGGTTATGCTGGCGGAATTATTAGCGCAGCTATGGATGGTGAACGCTGTGCTGAAGCTGCTACTGGGAATTTGTGAATTATAGAATCAAGAACATAGACAAAAGAGCATAGAGACAAGAACCTAGATTTGTTCTAATATTTTAAATCAATTTAACATAATTCTCGATACAACGCTTCTATCGTCGCGTCACTCGAACTGACGTCATGTAGTTATTAATTTTTCGTCACTTTGAGTGATTTGTGAAGTATGAACAAATTGTATCGAGAAGCTTTAAAGCAATAGTTTTCTTTAATATTTTATTCCTATTTTTGCTTAATAATTAAGAAACTAAATTTAATGAAAGCATATATTTTTCCTGGTCAAGGAGCTCAGTTTACTGGTATGGGACTTGATCTATACGAAAACGCTCCAGAAGCTCAACTTTTATTTGAAGATGCCAACTCTATTTTAGGGTTTAACATCACAGATATCATGTTTGAAGGTACAGCAGACCAATTAAAAGAAACTAAAGTAACACAACCTGCTATCTTTTTACACTCGGTAATTTTAGCAAAAACTTTAGGTGATAGCTTTAAACCTGATATGGTAGCTGGTCACTCTTTAGGTGAGTTTTCTGCATTAGTAGCAAACGGAGCATTAAGCTTTGAAGATGGTTTAAAATTAGTATCTCAACGTGCTATGGCTATGCAAAAAGCTTGCGAAATCCAGCCAAGTACTATGGCGGCTGTTTTAGGTTTAGAAGACAAATTAGTTGAAGATATTTGCGCAAAAACCGAAGGTGTTGTTGTTGCAGCTAACTACAATTGTCCAGGACAATTAGTAATATCTGGAGAAGTAGACGCTATTAATCGTGCTTGTGAAGCTATGAAAGAAGCTGGCGCAAGACGTGCTTTGGTGTTACCTGTTGGTGGCGCATTTCACTCTCCAATGATGGAACCTGCTAGAGAAGAATTAGCTGCTGCTATAGAAAACACAACTTTTAGCAAACCTAATTGTCCAATATATCAAAACGTAACAGCTAGTGCTATTATAGATGAAAGTGAAATTAAAGCTAACTTAATTTCGCAATTAACAGCGCCTGTACGTTGGACACAATCTGTACAGCAAATGATTGCCGATGGCGCTACTTTATTTACCGAAGTTGGTCCAGGTAAAGTTTTACAAGGCTTAGTTAAAAAGATTGATAGATCTGCTGAAACTGAATCTGCAACAATTAGTACAGAAGAATAATGAGCGCAAGAAACATACTTATTACAGCATTAGTTTTTCTAAACATTGCTCTTGACCAAATCTCTAAATTTATAGTTAGAGCTGAAGTTGGAAAAGGTAGTGTTAGTGAAATTATAGGAGATGTTTTTACCCTACATAATGTTGAAAACAAAGGTGCTTTTTTAGGTATGGGAAGCGACTTTAGTCCTGCTTTACGTATTACACTTTTATTAATTTTACCAATACTAGTCTTAGCTTTTGTGCTTAGGCACATTATTAAAGACAAAACTATGAATATGTTTACATTAGTTGGTTTTTGTTGTATCATTGGTGGCGGAATTGCAAATGTGTATGACCGAATTGTTTACGGATCTGTAACCGACTTTTTACATTTAGATTTTGGTGGTATGCTAAGAACTGGGATTTTTAACCTTGCGGATGTTTCTGTAATGGTTGGAATGGGTTGTTTAATTGTTGGTAGCTTTAAAAAGAAAAAAGAAGCTTAAAATTATATAAAAAAGCCTCGAAAATTTCGAGGCTTTTTTTATGCTATCTAGCTAAGTTGCAATCTGCGCAATCTTTAACTTCTCCGTAGTACGTTTCGCGATATTTGTGTAATGTTTTAAAAGGAATACCTAATAAGTGTTTTTTAATATAGGTTACTTTTGCAGTTAATTTACCCATTTTTGGTGTAAATCTATCTTCGTGTTTTGTTTGTCTTTTGACAGTAATCAGTTTCATTGTTGTATCATTTGCATTAGCTACAAAGAAAGTAAGAATATTGACCAATCACGAATTTTAAACATTAAAATATTGTTAATCAGGTAATTAATAAAATATATTTAACGATTTAGTGTAATACTTACGTATTTGACAATTTAACACCGAATAATTTATAATATTTTAATCTGAATTTAGGCTTTTTTGCCACTTCCAAGCAGATTTCATAGCATCATCAAGAGTTGATTCTGCTTTCCAACCTAGAATTTGGTTGGCTTTTTTAGTATCTGCATACGCAGAAATCACATCTCCTTCTCTTCTATTAGCAATCTTATAATTCAATTTTTCACCTGAAACACGCTCAAAAGACTGAATGACTTCTAACACGCTACTTCCTTTACCTGTTCCTAAATTAAAATACTCGTAATTACTTGTATTATTAGATTCTAACAAGCGTTGCAAAGCAACAACGTGTGCTTTAGCAATGTCTACCACATGAATATAATCTCTTATACACGTCCCATCTGGTGTTGGATAGTCGTCACCAAAAACAGATAGTTGTTCGCATATTCCAACACCTGTTTGTGTTATAAATGGCACTAAGTTTTGCGGCACACCAATTGGTAACTCTCCTATTTTTGCTGTTGGATGCGCGCCAATAGGATTAAAATAACGTAAAGCTATTGCGTTTAAATTTGGTGTGACTTTACAGGTGTCTTTAATAATTTCTTCTCCTATTTGTTTGGTATTACCGTAAGGTGATTCTGCAGGTTTTGTTGGCGCGTTTTCTGAAATTGGTAACTCATCTGCTTGCCCATAAACGGTACAAGACGAACTAAAGATGAAATTAGATTGCTCTAATTTTGTTATTTCTTGCAACACATAAACCAAAGTGTTTATATTATTTTCATAATACATTAGTGGTTGTTCTACACTTTCTCCAACTGCTTTACTTGCTGCAAAATGAATAACACCAACAATATCTTGATGTTTTAAAAAGAATTTTTGGACTTTGGATTTTTCTTTTAAATCTAGATTTTCAAAAATTGGTGCTTTACCTGTGATGTTTACAATACCGTCTAATACTTTTATTGATGAATTTGATAAATTATCAATTATAACGACTTCAAAACCTTTGTTTTGAAGCTCGACTACGGTATGTGATCCGATAAATCCTAATCCTCCTGTTACTAGTACCTTCATTGGCTGGAATGTGCGTTAGGGATTGAGCAATTGTTGGAGCACATCTTTGATTGCGACTTGCGAAAGCCCGACCCTTTATGGGTAACGCCCTAATTATTTGCTATAAATTCTTTAATCTTTGTTGTAATAAATTCAATTTGATCGTCTTCTAATTCGGTATGCATTGGTAAAGAAATAACTTGTTTTACCAACTGGTTAGTGACTGTAAAATCTGCTTCGTTATACCTGTTATCTTGATAGGCTTTTTGTTTGTGTAAAGGTATTGGATAATAGACACCGCAAGGGATATCGTGACTATTTAGATATTTTACCAACGCATCTCTATCTACATTTTCTAATTTTAATGTGTATTGATGAAACACGTGACAATCGCAAGTATCACAAATACCTTCGCAATTATTTACGGTTTTAGGCAATGTAATTTGTGGTACGTCTTTTAAGGCTGCATTGTACTTTCTTGCTGCGTCACGACGTGCTTGATTATAATTATCTAAATGTGGTAATTTGGCATCTAAAACTGCTGCTTGGATAGAGTCTAAACGTGAATTTACACCGACTACATCATGGCGATAACGCTCGTACATTCCGTGATTTACAATACCTCTAATGGTATGTGCTAAATCGTCATCGTTTGTAAAAATAGCGCCACCATCACCATAACAGCCTAAGTTTTTTGAAGGAAAAAATGATGTTGAGGCTACATGACCTATTGTTCCTGCTTTTGCTTTTGTACCATCTTGGTATGTGTAGTTAGCTCCTATAGCTTGCGCATTATCTTCTATAACATAAAGGTTATGCTCTTTAGCTATTTGCATTATCGCTTCCATGTTAGCACATTGACCAAACAAATGTACTGGCACAATTGCTTTTGTTTTAGGCGTAATTGCTTTTTTAATAGCTTCGATATCGATATTAAAATTATCTGGATCTACATCTACTAAAACTGGTGTTAATTTTAAAAGCGCAATAACTTCTACGGTTGCAGCGAAGGTGAAATCGGCTGTAATGACCTCATCACCTTGCTCTAAACCTAATCCCATCATTGCTATTTGTAACGCATCTGTACCATTTGCACATGGTATAACATGCTTTACACCTAAATAATTTTCTAAGTTTTTTTGAAATTGATGTACTTTAGGACCATTAATAAAAGCTGTATTATCAATAATCTCTTGTATAGAAGTATCTACTTCTTGTTTTATATCTGCGTATTGACCTTTAAGGTCAACCATTTGTATTTTTTTCACTCGATTTTAATTTATAATCGTTTATGTAACGAATTTACAAAATTAGCCAACGCTAACCAATGAATTACGTATTTTAGCACAAACAATTTAATTTGAATATTATCTACAACATCCTTATTTATTTGACTTCATTGGTATTAAAAGTAATTGCGCTTTTTAACCAAAAAATAAAATTAGGCGTAAAAGGTCGTGCTAACACGTTTGATATTCTTAAAAATGAAATTAAAAAAAGTGATAAAACGCTTTGGTTTCATTGTGCGTCTTTAGGTGAGTATGAACAAGGTTTGCCTATTTTTGACATACTAAGAAAAGACTATCCTAAACACAAAATTGTTTTAACATTTTTCTCTCCTTCTGGTTATGAGATTAGAAAAAATGCACCATTTGCAGATGTTGTTGTGTATTTGCCATTAGACACAAAATCTAATGCAAAACAATTTATCAAACTTGTAAATCCTGAGTTAACGGTTTTTGTGAAGTACGAAATCTGGCCAAATTATTTGAATGAAATTAAAAAGAAGGGTTTGCGCGCCGTATTAATTTCGGCTGTATTTAGAAAAGATCAATCCTTTTTTAAATGGTATGGTAAACAAACTAAACAAGCACTTTTTGCTTTTGAGCATATTTTTACTCAAAACGAAGAGTCTAAAAATCTACTTGAAAACATAGGCTATAAAAATGCTACTGTTTCTGGCGACACTAGATTTGATCGTGTTTTAAATCAGTTGCAAATTGATAACACTCTTGATTTTATTGAAACTTTTAAACAAGATAAATTATGCATTGTTATTGGTAGTTCTTGGCCAGAAGATGAAGCTATTTTAGTACCATACATTAATCAATGTAAACATGATGTAAAATTTATTATCGCACCTCATAATATAAAAGCTAAGCAGATTGATAGCTTAAAACAATCCATAAAAAAAGAGACTGTTTTATTTTCAAATAAAGAAAATACAGATCTTAGTAATTCAAGCGTCTTCATTATTGACACTATCGGCATTTTGAGTAAAATATATAGCTATGCAGATATAGCTTATGTTGGTGGCGCAATGGGAAAAACAGGTTTGCATAATATACTAGAACCAGCTGTTTTTGGAGTACCTATTATAATTGGTTCTAACTATAAAAAATTTCCTGAAGCGCAAGAAATGATTGATAATGGCAATGTCTTTTCTGTTAATGATTATTCTTCACTTAAAAACAAATTAGACTTACTTATTGAAAATAAGATGTTTAGAAAAGAAACCAGTAAAAAAAGTTTCAACTTTGTAAAAGAAAAAGAAGGTACTATCATCCAAATAATAGGTTTTCTACGTAAATAGTATATGTAAAGGGTTATAAATTAAAAAAGTAAGAGAAATATTCATTTCTTTTAAAATTCATTGATAACTTTAAAGAATTACTAATCAAAAACAATTAAAAATGAAAAAACTATTATTAAGTGCTGTTTTAGTATCTGCAATAGCCTTTACATCTTGTAGAGACGAAAAAAAAGCAGAAGAAGTTGAAGATACCATTGAAAATGCTGCAGAAGCAACAGGTGACGCTGTAGAGAATGCTGCAGAAGAAACAGAAGAGGCTGCAAAAGATGGTTTTGAAGCTACAGGAAAAGCAATTGATGAAGCTGTTGAAGAGACTAAAGAAGCAGGAGAATCTGTTAAGGATGCAGTAAAAGAAGCTACTGATGACGATAATTAAGAGAATTACTCTTTAAATTGAAAAGCTCACTTAAATTTAAGTGAGCTTTTTTTATGTCTATAACTTATTGTAAATAAAAAAAGCCTTATCATTTGATAAGGCTTTTGTACTGAAGGCGGGACTTGAACCCGCACGACCAAAACGGTCATTGGATTTTAAGTTTATGTTTAACTTGTTGTAAATATTTATACTATTGTGTATCAATGATTTAAAAAATTAGTATTGGTAAAAAATAAAATTTGTAGGTACGGTTTTGGGTACTTCTAAAACCATTGATAATCAATTTCAAAAGAACAATTAAAGCTATCTATATCAAATTTTTGAATACCAGAAGCTTCGTTAAAAAAGTTATTAAGCTTTCCTTTTATAGTTTCTAATTTTGTGCCACCTATTAAATCGTCATTTGTAACACTATCATCATCATAAAAACCAATAGTAATGGTGTTTTTAAAACTATTTTTTGTTATAATTAATTGGTCAAATTTCCAACGTTGTGTTTGTGTTGGTTTTAAATCTGTTACTTTTCCTGTTTGTTTAATAATTTTATTTAGTGTCAAATCTCTTATTTCAACATAAACATCTGGATAAGTGCCAGAAATCATATTATCCCATGCTCTACCGTCAGACTTTGTGTTTTTAAATTCTGTTATAGTAATGCTATTTATTTTAAGCATTTCGTATTGTTTTTTAACAGTTATAGAAAGACTGTCTACAATAAGATTTTTTTCATCAGTAATTTTTGTTAGGATTATCTTTTTTGTGCCAGGATCATCAATTGTAAATTTATAATTTACAAAATCTCCGCTTTTATTATCTAAAAAAACATTATTACCGTCAATTTTTGCTATGTATTGCGTGTTTTCTTTTAAATATGCAAAAGCAGCATAAATCGTATCGCCTGTAAATAGGTTATCTTTATTTTGAACAGATATTTTTTCGGTTTTTATATCATTTTGAGAAAAAACAGTAGTTGTAAAAATTAAAAAAGTAATAGCGAGTAGTGTTTTTTTCATTTTATAATAATTAAATGGCTTTTTTATTATTACCATTGGTTAATAATTCTAGGTATTTTTCTGCTTGGTTTCTAAAAACGTTTTTATCTTCTATTAAGTTATTTATAATTACGTCTTTTTGCTGGATCTGGTATTTTAAATCTGTAATAGTGGTTTTTGCAGCTTCTAACTGATCGTTAATTATTTGGTTTTGGTAGCCAGTAGCATCTTCATTTACATAATCTGCTTTAAACTTGTTAGATTTTTCTATTTCTATTTTTAATAAATCATCAATAGTGTAACCAAAAGTTTCGCTAATTTTTAGTAAAGCGTCAACAGTTGGGTATGCTTTATCGTTTATTAATTTTGAAACAGTAGATACTGTTAAGTCTAAAACTTCACATAAATCATTATTGTTTAAAGCGTTTATACGCTTAATATAGTTTAAATTTATAGAGAAGTAATTTATCATAAATAAAAAAGATAAGGCGAAAAGCCTTTATTTTATTGGGTTTGTATTGGTTCTTATGTTTTTTAATAAGATATTTTCTTAAATCATTTGTTTCTTATTAGTTTTAATAATATGTTTGTAATCAAGTTAGAAAAAAAACTATTATCATGGCAATTTCTACAGACAAAAAATTAGATAATCAAATTAAAAAAGAGTTTCGTACACAGATGCTAAAAAAGCGTTTGCGTGAGGACTATATCATAAATAATTGGATACCTGATAGATTAAACATATCTACCGAAAGAGTTTGCCAAGCTTTAAAAGACATTTCAAACCTTGTGCCAAAAACTACTACCCTACCATATAAAACACCACCACCATAAAAACTTATGATAAGTTTAACAAAAAAAGGATCGTGCCTACCACAGCACGATCCACCATATAAAAAATACCACTCATACATATAAAAACATACGAGAAGTAAATTAAAACAAAAGGTTTACCACAACCTTTTGCATTTTGTAAAAGTAATTAAAATGAAATTATTAGCAAACACATGTTTAGAAATTTTTAACGCTATGCCTACCGCAGAGCAGCAAAAGTTTTTGTCTATTGTTAATAATCAAAAGGTTACAACCAAACAAACAAAAACAAACAATGCCCTTAAAAACCAAATTAAGGCTAAAATTTTAAGGGATCATCATAAAAGATATAACAATACCAGTAGGAATAATAACAATTATTCTTTTAAAAGCGGCTAGGTTTAAAAATTCTACTTACAGCCATAGTAAATTTTTTTCTAACTGAGGTTTATTGCTTAATAGCTAATTATCAATAAATAACAATCTAGTCGCTTTTTTTTAACCATATAAAAATACCACAATACATTATGACAAGACCAGCACAAACCCAATTACAACAAGTTAAACACATTGCACCTGCAAGTGTTTGTAATAAGTTTCCTAAACTAACAGATGTACCGTTTGCTTTACACGGTTTGTTAGCATTTTTTAAGCCTTTATGCAATAAAGTAGAGCATTTAAATAGTGGTAATACACATTGTTTTACAGCTAACTATATCAACCAAACAACACAGCCAAAAGCATTACAGGTATTAGACCAGCTACACATTAAGGGTTATAAACTTTCCAGATTTGCACACAACCCAGCCAAAAAATACACCTCTTTAACTTTAATTAAAATATCATGAGCAAAGCACAATTAGATATGTTTTTAAAAAGGTTAAAAACAGGTAAAAACGATACGCAAAAATTACAGATTTACAATTTTATAAAACGCAATCCTGGTTGTACTATTGAAGATATACATTTTCAATCAGTAGGTATGAAAATGCAAACTATAACAGGCAGAGTAAGTGAGTTGGCAGATCTAGGAGTAGTTAAATACGTTGGTACATTTACAGCAAGCAACGATAGTAAATTATCTACACTTTGCATTATAACAGATCCAAAAAAACAGTTGCAACAACAATCCAGACGTAAACTACGCAAAAAGAAAAAAGCAATAAAAACCTTACTTACTTCTTTTGAAAACCAATTAAACGCAAACACTATACAAAGTTTGCAATTAGAATTGTCTTAAATATTACGTTATGATAACAAAGATAAGACTACCAGAAGATGCGCTTTTAGATAGTAGAGAGTATTGTATTTTTTCTGACATACAAAAAGGCGATGATTTAACCTATTTAGATAAAAACGGTCAAAAAAAACATGCAACAATTACAAAACGGTTGTTTGATTTTTTAGATAACCAACTGGTTTTAATTGCTACCAAAAAAGAAACAAAAACCGTAGACACCAACTCTATTAAAAAACTAATCTTTAGTAACGAGTGTAACGGTAGGTTAAGAAATATTTTGTTTGACTACATCGACCAGTACGAAACCGATAACATTAAAGAAGTTACTGAAAAAAAATTCTTAGCCATGCGTAATGCAGGCAAAAAGTCGTGGTTAGATTTTTGTCAGATCACAAACTTTAATTTTAAATAATACAACCCATGCAAACCACAGAACACCTACTACAGCAGTATTTAACCAAACAACAAGCAAGTTTTTACTTGTTTAACCATAACCCTTTTAAAGATTAAAGTTATGCCTAAAGATTTTATAACAGAAAAATACATCAAAGGTTATAACGATGTTGAAAATTCAATAGATATTAAAATCAGACAAGGTTTTGCTATCTATTCAATTTTTGAATTACCAGGTTTAACTTATATAACATATGTAAGATAATAGTTATGCAAACAACAAACATACTTAACGGTTTAAATCCGTTTTTAGGACAGATTATACATAACCGCCCAGATCCAGTAGATAAAAACAATAGCAACAAAGTTTTTAAGTACCCTTTTATTACTTCAGAAAACTTTGCAGCAACCATGAAAAATTACGAAAAGTACATTTCTATCTATAACGATCATGTATTAGAGCAAAACCAAGAAGTGAAAAAATATAATGCGCTGGTAGATGCTATGCTAAAAGCAAAAAAAGCAGATCTAAAAGCGGTTAAATTGCTTCAGCAAGACTTTAAAAAAGATAATAACGCACTATTTGTACGTAACTATAATGCAAAAGTAGAGCAATACAATACCCAGCATGGTCCAACCTTACACAAACGTAAATTTGTACAGGTAAAATGGAATAGCATATTAATATTTAAAGCTGTTTTAGGCTTTTATGTAAGCCAAATAAAGAAAAACAACCAATACCGTATGCAAGGCGGTATTAAAACCACCAGACAATTAGAAAAGATTAAAATAGACAGCAATCAGCTATCTAATGCAACCATAGACGGTATAAAAGTTAATCCAGTACATAAAAAAACATTTCAACGCCATGTAAAGCGTTTGCGTGAAGCTGGAGTATTAATTGATTATACATTTATTAACAGTCAGAAGCCAATACAATGTAATATTAACCCTAAAATATTGGTAATTTCTGACATCGAAAAACAAAAATCTCAAAACACTAAAAATCAATCTTTTAAGGAATACGGAAGTACAAAATGCACTTATAATAACCATACTACAAGAACAAATAAAGATAATATTAAAATGAAAGAAGATTTTAATAAAAAATCTTCCGAAAATCCGTCCAACAACGGAAACGAAAACTATAATTACAAGAACACCAGTAGGTCTAATAAAAAAATCGAAACGCAGGCAAACCAGGCGGCGCAAAATTTAACCCAAAATCAATACGAAATCATACAAGCGCATCAAACTAGCACTATTTTAAGAGATAAAATATTAGATCTGGTCGAATTTGCAGAAAACCTACACGCTGGAGAGTATATTAACTATACTAAAATACCATTAAAAACACTACTTCAAGAGTTGAAATATGGTACGCTTGATAAAGCAGAGTTTAGGCAAATTGTTATCCAAGATACAATTAAACAATTAGCTAAAAATTGGGCAAATATGCCAAAACTACACATAGGTAGTTGGGTAAATGCCTTAAAAACTATTGAAGATAATTGGTTAATCACTTTTAATGGCTTTGTATTTAACAAACAAACCATTTTTGAACATGCACAACAGTATAATTGGCGTGCAAAGTATGTAAACCGTTGGTTTAAAAAGAATAGTAATAGACGCATCTTATATCCAAGTGAGTATTTTAATCCAAACCGTACACATAGTTTTGAATGTGGCTGGAAGTTTACCGAGCAAAAATATAAATCAAAACTATCAAAAACACCACAACAGCGTACAGAAGCTAAAACCGAAGCTAAAAAACGCAAAGCTTACAACTATAAGCTTAAACAAATGCAAACACAGGTCCGTATGTATGCAGATGGTAAAAAAACATTGCAAGAAGTAAACTTCTTTTTAGAAACAAACGGTTATCCAGAAAGTATAAAGCAGCTTTTAGCTTCAGAGATTAATAAATACCACGCTTAACCATGCAAACAACCACAAAAAGTGCCTACACTTTAGATCAAGGCGATAAAATAGTAAACATTGGTACAGTAGGATCTGTACAACATTTTAAAAACGGTGTAAAAGTACATTTAAGCTACTCACAATTAACAAAAGTAAGTAGCGTGTTTTACCCAATTAACAGACAAATACTAATAGAACAATAATCAATAACCTTTAATACATTTAATTATGAGTACAGAAACAGAAAACACTCAACAAACAAACAGCAACCAACCAACTCAAGATGTTGCTAACAAACAGGATCAAAACCAAGAAGTTGAAAACAACAATGTAGATCCTACAAATCACACTACTGAAGATAACACAGTAGAAACACAAACAGAGCCACAAGATTACATAGAAAAAGTAATTAAAAACTTTGTTGGCAATGATCCTCAAAAAGCTAAAGAAAAAATTAGCAAAAAACACAACATACCATTAAAGTTGTTAGAAGTAACAGAGGATGAAAAAATATTCTATGTAAAACGTAGATAACAAACAAAAGCTGCAATAATATTTTTTGTTGCAGCTTCTTTTAAAACCATATAAAAAACCACATGATACATATAATTTTAGACATCATAGTTTACGCCTTTACAATATTAATGATCTATCAATTAATCAAACAAGGCGCATTTAAAATGCTATTTTTCGCATTAAAAAAACAATTAAGACAATGGTATCGTACAACCTATTTTTATAAAATAGTTTCCGGTATAAAAACAAAAATAAACCGGACATTTTTTAAAAAACACACCGTAAAAAATAGTCTTAAAGTAATGGACCAGCTAAAACCATTAAAAGGCGAAAAAGAATTTAACATTAAAGGCACTAAAATAAACGCCAAAAACCGTGCGCATGCAGAAAAAATATACCAGCGTATTTTAAACCTAGACGTAATCTATACCAAACAAAACATATAATGGCATCAAAAAAATGCAAGTGTGGTAAAAGCGCATGCAGTAATTGTAGTCAGTTAAAGCTGGTGTTTTTATTAAAGCACCAGTTTAAAACTACAGATCATAACCCAGTATGGTACAGTTTTATAAAAGAAGAAACTAAAAGCACACAAGCATTAATACAATACATGCTTAATCGTGCAAAAAATAGTCCATACGTCGGCAAAACTAATTGCATCATCATTTACCACAACCAAACAAACAAACAACTGTTAAAAACTAATATATAACCATATAAAATTTACCACAATGCAAAAAGACATCAAATTATTAGATCTATTTAGCGGTACAGGTGGATTTGCACTAGGCTTAAAACAAGCAGGTTTTAATATAATAAAACATCAATTTTCAGAAATAGACAAACACGCCATAGCTAACTATAAACACAATTTTAAAAATGCAGAATACATTGGATCAATTACAGATGTTTCCGGATCACGAGGTCAATCAGACATTATCACTTTCGGAAGTCCTTGCCAAGATTTTAGTTTGGCTGGAAAAAGAAAAGGGATTGAAGGGGAAAGAAGTAGCCTTATCATGGAAGCAATTAGACTTATTTCTGAAATCCAACCAAGTGTTTTTATCTGGGAAAACGTTAAAGGAACTTTCTCCAGCAACAATGGCGAAGACTTTTGGGCAATTCTCAACGCCTTTACCAACATTGGGCGTTATAGACTTGAATGGCAACTGCTTAATACAAGCTGGTTTTTACCCCAAAATAGAGAGCGCATTTATCTTGTCGGACATCTTGCAGGATCAAGTAAGCCAGGAGTATTTCCTATCACAAAAACGCACCAAAAAACTAATACTACACAACCGACACAAAACAATAAAGTTGGAACGTTAATGGCTGGTTATGGAAAAATACCAACTGACGGAACATATATACAAGTAAAACCAATCCAAAACCCAGACCGCAAACAAAAACAACAAAATGGTAGACGTATAAAAAATACTAACGAGCCAAGTTTTACTATAAGCGCAACAGATACGCAAGGCGTAGTAATTGGCACATTACGTACACATAACGACGGTAAAGGATTTAGAAAAGTAAAACAAAATATAAGTCCAACCATACCAGCAAGAGCAAGAGAGGACGGAAGCGGACAACCTGTAATTAAAGTAACTGGCGGTACACAAAAAAACGCAGGACAATTAACCAACAAATCAACTGCATTAACAAGCGCAATGGGTGAAGGTGGCGGACACATACCAATAGTAAACCAAATAAGAAGATTAACCGAAATAGAATGCGAACGCCTACAAGGTTTTCCTGATAATTGGACCAAGTATGGTTTCTATAATAATGTAAAAAAAGAAATACCAAAAACCCAACGCTACAAATTAATAGGCAATGCAGTAACCGTTAATGTAGTGAAGGAAGTAACATCTCGATTACATATAAACAATTAATAATTTAAACCATGAGCCACCAAGAAATAAAACTATCTAAATTAGATACCGATGATGTAACAACATTAATAGAAGCTATTAAAGATTATTACAACAAACAATTAATAGATTACACCAATAATAAATTACAATTAAGCTTATTACAAACAGTATATTTAAAACTTCAAAAACTTCATTTTAATTTTTATAAACAGCAAAAATTTAGCTTAAAACTACTTTATCATTATGCAGTAACCACACAACAAGCACTAACTGTTTTTAATACACAAACAAAAGACCAATTTTTAAAAAACAGATCCTTACAGTTAATAACAAAACTAGATCAACAAATCAAAAATAATGGCAGTTTATAAACATATATTAGCATCAAAACAAAAGCAAATAGATAGCTATATGCAATTTATTGTATCAGAGCCACTAACCTACAGTCAAAAAGAAAAGTTAGAAATAGAGATACAAAAACTAATAAAAGAAAAAAACCAGATGCTTAACTCTAGTTTGGCAGATTTATTGCAAATACAAATTTATACTATTCAAGCTGCAAGTTGGATTAATAAAACATAACAAGTTGTAAAAAAATAGTATTTTAGTAAAACCATATAAAATTTACCACTTATGAAAACACTAATTACCACATTAGCAATTCTATTATTTGCTATAAACACACAATCACAAACAAACAAAATTAACGACACCTGGTATATATCTGTAGGAGTAGATCCTGCGGTATTATCTGGAAGCCACTTTTTAGCCAAAGACGGTAAACGTGTAGAAGCAGGAAGCTTAAACTATATCATACAATTAGGCATGGAAAACTACCAGCCTAAAAAAATAGGCTTTAAATGGCAATTAAGGTACGAAAGCTTTAAAAACATACATTTTAAATCTTACGGTTTTTATGGCGGTATTACGTATGATCCATTAATAAAAAAAATACCATTTACAAACATAGACTTATACATTGGCGATTATTGGTACTTACAAGCAGGTACAGAGATAATTAACCGTAAAGGTTTGCAGCAAAAAAAATACTTCAATTTAGATACTTACCGTCCGTGGGCATTAGGTTTAAATTTTGGTATAGTTTATACAACACCAAAAATTAAATGGTTAGACATAAAGCTTCCTTTTGATTTAGAATTTCAATTAAACTACAAAGACAGACCAGTTAATCGTTTGCTTTATACCAAACGACCAGCAAACATTAAAGACATGAAATTAAGCGGTTATATACTTATCAAGAAAAGGTTTTAACGGTTTCAGATAAGTATAGTTATCTTGATTTAATAACCTAAATAATTAGATGAAAAATTTATAAAAGTATGAAAGTAATGGATATAGAAGAATTTATAAATAGAAAACTAACCAAAACAGGCGAGATGCCAAATGGCGATAATATTTATTGGATAACTGAAAAATCGGTAAATAAAATAAAAGATCAATTACGTATAGGTGGTGTTATCAAATCGTTTAATAGCGAGGAAGAGTTATTGCAATTTATTTATATGAACACACCAATTTGTATAAAACCAAAAAGTAAAAGAGCTAAAGGACAATTAGTACTAACTTTTACAAGTAGAAATGCATTTGAACAAGTTTGCAAAGAATTAGCTAAAAAGCTATTTAATGAATGCTAACGGGTTGGCGGTATGGTTTTGTAAGCCTACCACACCGCTTCAATTCGACAAGAAAATTTCAAAGGCTTATAAACTATACCGCCTGTTATATGCTGGGCGGTTTTAAACCGAGAAATATTATGACACACGAAAGCGAACAAGCCCAAATGTTTTACATCTTAAAACACATTGATTACTCCCAAAAATGGGAAGACATTGAATATGGATTAGGTTATGATTTAGGCGACCATAGATTCCAAAGTGATAAGACTTATCAAAAAGTAAGAGAAGCTGCAAAACATCTTTGGGCTTGTCTTAATGGTCACTTAAATTCTAATGGAAACCCAAAGTAGCCTTGCATATAACGAAAAGTATAAGAACTGATGCTTTAGCATTTGTTTTTATACGGTATTATCTGGGTTGAGCGATAGCGATAACCTTTACCGTTATAAAAATAAAAAGGGCGTGGCGGTGCAACCGACATAAAAACTATAACTATGGAAATAAAATTTACCTCTCACGCAGTAGAAAGAAGTTTGGAAAGACTTGATTTAACAGGTGTTGAGTTATTAAGACTTCTTAAATTTAAGTTTAAAGACAAACCTCATAAATTAATAAAAGAGGGTTTACACTATGTAAGATTAAAAATTAAGAAACAAACAATCGTTTTAACGATGAACGGAAATATAATAATAACAGTATTTAAACAACAAAAAAATGGGATTTAGAATTGACGAAGTAAAAAGGAAATTAACAGGTGAAATGCAACAATGTGAAGGTTGTGAAAAAGAATTTGATTTAGCAATTATGCACTCAACTGATGAGTATTGGTTATGCAACAAATGTCTATTGGAAGCGCAAATACAATACTCTAAAGAAGATGTAGGTTGGATAAGTGTAAAAGATGAAATGCCAAATAAAGCGGGTTGGTTAAAGGTTAAAATTGATGATGGGCAAATATTTGATGCAATGGCTTGTAAAAACTTAAAAGGTGATTGGACAATACAACCTTGGGATAAGTATGTGGAATTTTGGAAGTATGACAAAAAGTGATTAATGGACTATATACGAGTATATGGTATGTTAAGCACCCGTACAGCCGACCGAGTGAGCGCCCTTTTTATTTTTATAATGGCAGATAACGAAAAAGTATAACCATCCGTTTTTGAATCAAATAAAAAACAACTGAAAATGAACACTTTACAAAATAAAAACAGCAACCAATCAAATAAACATCAAATAAAAAATGGTGGTTATACCGTGTTACAAAATGTAAAAAAGGGCATGTCTGACGCAGGAAGGCAAATAGTTACTTTTGATTTTGATAGCACTTTAAGCCATAAAATAGTACAAGACTTTGCTAAAAGTTTGATTTTAAAAGGTTTTGAAGTTTGGGTTTTGACCAGTAGATACGATGAAATACATAAACACAAATACAGACACAACCCAACAAATGAAGATTTATATAAAGTTACAGATAAAATTGGAATTGATAGAACTAGAATAAGATTTCAATGTATGCGACCAAAAGCGGAGTATCTTTTTGGAACCAATGTAATTTGGCACTTAGACGATGACTATGTAGAAGTAAATGAGATTAACAGTCAAACAGACACAAAAGGAATTGATGTTACTCAAAAAGGATGGAAAAAGAAATGTAAATCCATTTTAGGGATTGAGTAAGTCGCCCTTTTTTATTTTTGGTAACGGACTAGGTTATAATTCCGTTGCGTAGAAATTCGGCAGAATTTCGGAGTAGGAATTAGAACCGTGTAAGCACACAGAAACTTTAAATAAAACACTAACAAAGCAATGGATTATAACCATTGTTGTAAAACGTTTAAAAATGGGAGAGCTGACCTTAAAAACAAAACCAATATTAAAAACAGAGTTTGAAAAATGGACAGGTGTAATAATTGAATACAGAACAGGAGAAAAAGACGTTAGTTATCAACTACGCATCTTTTTGCCTAACGGTAATTTACATTGTGATACTAGAGTACACACAATAAAACATTGTAAGACTGTGTTTGCAAAATTTATGGAGCAAAAAGGGTTAAAGTGGCATTCTATTTAAATGTTTTACAACGAAAAGCATATGGTTTCGGTTGCCTTAACCGTACTAATGCTTCGGCAACTGAACTATATGCGGTGTTACCTAATGTAAAAAATGGCGTGGCGTAGCCAAATATTTATAACAGTATGAAAACAATAGAATTTGATAAAATAGAACCTACTTGGTTTAATATAGAAGAAAACACCAAAAAAGAGTGTTTAAAAAACAATATTGAATTTTATGATTATTTAGGAAATTTCGTGAAATTTAAACTATTTAATTACATAAAAACCAAAGCATTAATTGAAACAATAAAAACTCTTGATTTTAATGATGAAATAGGTACACGAGCAATTTTAAATAAAAGACATTTTTCAAATAAAAACCGAGAATTAGAATTAGCTATATCTGATTTTAATAAAAAAAAAATAGAAGTGTTTGAATGGCTTGATAAAACTAAAAATCCTTACTTTTTTATATTAAATCCAGTTTATCAATATGGTGCAGGAATTGACTATAAAAGTTGGATTAACGAAAGATATGGTTACATAAAAGTAGCGCATACAGGAATACAAAATTTAGATATAGCAATTGATTATTTAAAATATAAGAGTGAGCTGACCGAGTAAGTCGCCATTTTTTATTTTTGGTAACGGGCAGCGTATAAGGTTTGTGGATGCGCAGCATACACGTAGAAACCGATTGAGCTGCGCATCTATAAACTTTATACTTTGTTATGTATAGTAGTTATCGAATAAGAACAAAAGAAAATAAATATTAACTCACGATTGCCGATGCGTAGCCATTACGCTGCCCGTTATGCTACAATAAGCAATCTTTTA
>NZ_JAYMEM010000010.1:0-3189 GCF_037029465.1 Mesoflavibacter sp. CH_XMU1404-2
AAATGTAGGTGTATCTACATCACCTACGGGACCATTTACAACAGAATATACTTGGATAGGAGATTATCAAACCACAGCAGATGAAGCTTGGGTACCAATAGGAATAAACTTAGATGCTTATTTAGGTCAAGTAATTTATATTGAGTTTAGTTATGGAGGAGCAGGAACAGGTTTTGAAGGTGATATGTCTATTGACCAAATACAAGTAGAAACTTGTGGTACATTCTGTATTGCTCCAAATAACTTAACAGCATCAAATATCACAGCTACTTCTGCAGATATAGCATGGACGCCAAGTGGACCAGAAACACAATGGAACTATGTAGTACAACCAGCAGGAACAGGAACACCAACATCAGGAACAACTGTTGGAACAACAACAGTATCTGAATCAGGATTAACACCTCAAACAGATTATGAAGTGTATGTACAAGCTATCTGTGGTGCAGATACTAGTGTTTGGGCAGGACCAATTTTCTTCTCTACACCAGTACAAACTAATTTTGTGTTAGATTGTGTTAATGGTGGGCCACAAACATTAACTTACTGTTATGTAAACAATGATCCTAACGTATTTACATTTACGAGTGCAGATGGTACTACACCTTTAAATATAACTTTTAATGCAGGTGAAGTAGAACAAGGTTGGGATGAATTAGTTGTTTTTGACTCAGATGGAACAACTGACTTAAATGCTGCTACACCATACGGAAATGGTGGAGATGTTAGTGGATTACAATATCAATCTACTGGATCTTCTATAGCTTTCCAAGTGCAAGCTGATGGTATATTTGATTGTGGTTCTCAAGGTTACACTTCTATAACAGTAACTGTAAGCTGTGCTACTTGTATATATCAAACTGTTGACTTTACAACAGTTACAGATTGCTCTAATGGTAATAGTCAGTTCTTTATTGACGTTAACGTAACTGACGCAGGAGATTCTAACTCTTTAACTATAACAGATGATCAAGGTAGTGCTCCAGTAGTTGTTTCAGGAACTGGTATAACTCAAGTTGGACCTTATCCTTTAGGAACAGACGTTGTTGTTACTGTAGCAAACACAGATGATAATAACTGTGTTGTAACAAGTTCAACATTAAATGTACCTGTTTGTCCACCTGCAAATGACGAGTGTTCTAACGCAATAGTTGTAACACCAAACCCTGACGAAAATTGTACAAATATAACAAGTGCTTCGCTTTACGGTGCTACAACATCTTCTCAAGCTAATACATGTCCTGGTACAGCAAATGATGATGTTTGGTTTCAATTTACAGCTACAGCTACAGATCATGGTATAGATATTACTAACATAGTTGGCGATACTACTAACTTAAACCATGGATTATTTGAAGGTACAGATTGTAACAACTTAACAAACTTATACTGTGAAGCAGGAAACTCAAGTATCGCTAATGGACTAACAGTAGGAAATACTTACTATATAAGAATTTATACAGATGGAAGTACTCCTTTTCAAGACGTTAGTTTTGATTTATGTGTATTTACTATTCCACCTCCAATCATTACTAATGACACACAATACACAGTTCCTGAATTAGTTACTGATGTATTAGTAAATTCACCTTGTGCTATTGTAAATAATGTTACTTGGTCATCTGGTGCAGATTTTGGTACAGATAATGGTATTGGATATTTTGATGGAAATGGTTCTTCATTTCCATTCCAAAGTGGTATTGTTTTAACTACAGGAAATGTAAATGATGTTCCTGGTCCAGAAACTGGTACACAAAGTGGCGGTGGATTTGGATGGCCAGGTGATGCCGATTTAGAAGCAGAAATTAATGAAGGTACAACTAATAACGCATCAATCATTGAGTTTGATTTTACTCCTTTGATTGATCAGATGTCATTTAACTTTATCTTTGCTTCTGAAGAGTATGGTACATTCCAGTGTGGATTCTCTGATGCATTTGTATTCTTATTGACAGACTTAACTACAGGTGTAACAACAAATTTAGCAGTTGTACCTGGTACAACAACACCAGTTTCTGTATTTACAATTAGAGATAATCAATATAATGGAGGATGTCCATCATCTAATCCTACTCTATTTGATTTTTATTCTGATGTATTTGATTATCCTGCTGTAGGTTCAAACCCAATAGCAAGTCCAATAGATTTTAGAGGAAGAACAGTTCCTTTAACTGCTTCTTCACCAGTAACACCAAATAACCCTTATCACATTAAATTGGTAATTGCAGATGACGGTGATACAGCTTTTGACTCTGCTGTATTCTTAGAAGCAAGTAGTTTTGATATTGGTACCATAGATTTAGGTAACGATATATTAGTTAGTAATGGTACTGCTTCTTGTGAAGGTGACGATGTTGTATTAGACTTAGGTATTGCTCCTCCAACAAATGCAACAATTACTTGGTACACTGTAGCAAACGGAATTACTGAACCAATACCAGGAGAAAACGGAACTTCATTAACAGTTTCTGAAGAAGGTGTATATCAAGTAGATATTACTTTTGCAGGTGTTAGCGCAGCATGTTTCTACTCTGATGATATTGTTGTTGAATTCTTCCCTAATCCAGAAGTTGAAATTGGAGATATCCCTACAATAACAGCTTGTGATACTGATGATAGTGGCATAACAACTTTTGACTTAACAGAAAACGAAGCTGCAATTATTGGTACACAAACAGATACAAGCATAGCTTATTACGAAACTGAGCAGGATGCAATTGATGAAACTAACCCTATTACAAACCCGACTAGTTACACATCTGCTCCAACAACTGTCTATATTAGACTAACAAATGACATAACAGGTTGTTACAGAGTAGAAAGTTTTGATATAGACTTAGCTCCTAAACCAATATTAGGTGACCCTGTAACAGTAACAGCATGTGATAGTAATGATAATGGTATTGCTATTTATGATTTAACTGAAAATGAAACATTATTAGCCGATGGACAAACAGGACTAACCTTTAGTTATTACTTAGATTCAACAGATGCTGCAACAAGTACAAATAATATTACAAATTCAACTGCTTATGAAACCGCAGTAACAACAATTTATGTACGTGTTGAAAATGCAGATGGGTGTTTTGAGGTAGCAATGTTTGATTTAGACTTAGCACCAAAACCAGTATTAGGTATGCCAGAGGATTTATTAGGATGTGACAATAATGATGATGGAATAGCAGAGTA
>NZ_JAYMEM010000012.1:0-2898 GCF_037029465.1 Mesoflavibacter sp. CH_XMU1404-2
TACTCTGCTATTCCATCATCATTATTGTCACATCCTAATAAATCCTCTGGCATACCTAATACTGGTTTTGGTAAAACACTTAAGTCAAAATCTGTTGTCGCAAAACATCCTGTCGTTGAATTTTCAACTCTAATGTAAATAGTCTCTGAAGTAGAGTAATAACTATCTGGTGTAGTAATTTCACCTGTAGCATCTATTGCATCTTGTAAACTAGTATAGTATGTTGCTACCACATCTGCTTGACTTCCTACAGTAGTTGCTTCGTTAGTAGTTAAATCAAACGTAGCTCCTCCTGTTCCATCATCACAAACCTCTTGATCTGGAGTATCTAAAGCTTGAGGTGTTGGGTTAACAACTAAGCTAAAGTTTGTATTTGTTGATGCACATCCAGACATTGAACCTACTGCGTCAACATCTTCTACTCTTACATAAATTACTATACCATCTGTAGCCGTGTATGGTGAAGCTACAGCTCCTACACCTGATTGAGCATCAGATAGAGTCTCATGATAAGTTACAACAAAATCTGTTGCACTTTGAGTGCCTAATATCGTTGCTGTTTGTGATTCTAAATCAAACACAGCAGTACCTGTTCCATCATCACAAGCTTCTAAATCTGGAGCTTGATTAGCATTAGCATCATCAAAGAAATTAATGTTAGCAATAATTGAAGATGTAAAATCTGCACAAATACCACCACCAACAATACATTGGTAAGATCCAGATTGTGTAGCTACAAATGTTGGAGAGTTAACTCCTGTCTGATAAATACCGTCTACATACCAATCATAAGAATCTACTGCATAAACAGTATCTGCTGTTAAAGTTACAGAAGTATAACCACATAAGTTAATATCGTCGCTTTGTCCGTCTGGAGCTGTTGTTCCTTGTTCTACAACAATTCCGTCATAATCTAAAGTAACGTCACAAACTACATCACAGTTAATTCCATTTACAGGACCACTATCTTGAGAGAAAGTATATGTACCATCAGATCCATTAAAGTTTGTAATTAAAATCACATAAATAGAACCTGCTGGCGCACCTGTTATTTGAACTGTTTCAGTTGCTGTAGCAGAGTAACTACAATCTTCTATATTTTCAGGTAACAGTCCATAACATCCCGTATCTTGAGATGTAAATGGTCCCCAAACTATAAAGTCAATATCAATTAAGTTACCAGTTGTAGAAGTCTGCTGTAAAGTAAATGAATAATCTCCAGCTAAATCTACATTAATTGTATTCCAGTATGGGTTAGGTTCAGATCCTAAACATCCATAATCTAAATAAGGTGGTGCTGTTGAACCATCTGATACGTTAGGGAATGGATCTGGTAAATCTGGACAAATTGGCAATGCATCAGTACAGTAAGTTGGCACACCTAATGTTTGGATACATAAATCAAAAGTTATTGATGTAGGAGCTGTTCCTGCTGAGAAAACTCTGATGTAATATGTGTTACCTATTGTTAAAGCTGGTGTCAAACTAAAATCGTCAGTTGTACAATATAATTGAGTTAAATTATTACAATCTGTACCTTCATAAACAGCATGATCAACATTAAAGCCTCCAACTACATTTTGTATTTGAATAATCTGTTGATCACCAACTGCTGTAAACTGGTACCAAACATCATCATCTGCACTAGTAGTACAAGATCCATTAGGATATCCTGAATCTGTTGCTTCTAATAAAGTACCTGGGTTAACAACAGTACAACTTTCGTCAGAATTAACCGAAGCAATCGTAGCATTACATGGATTATCATTATCTGGCGGACATGCTGCTAGTGATATGGCTTGACTGGTAATAACACAATTACCATCTTGTTCATTTGAAACTGTAAATATAATATCTGTATTAAATGGATAAGGTCCAAATAATGGTGTTATTGAACCTGTTGTTGAAACACTTACTGGCGGATTTCCTTGATTATCTTGAACAGATAATGAAGTAGCATCTCCTAACGAAGTGATATTTACATCAACCAAAAACTGATCACCATTTGCACAATCATCAACAACTACAAAAGTTGCAGTTGGGTTAATACAAGTAGCACAACTAGCTGTTACTGTAATTGAAGTGTATCCATTTCCTTGACAGTTTATACTTCCATCAGATTGTACTTGGAATGAAATTGTAGATCCTGTAGATTGATAAGTTAATCCACTTAAGTTTCCACCATTACCATAAGGAGTGGCTGCGTTTAAATCAGTCGCTCCATCTGAATCTAATACAACTAATTCATCCCAGTTTTGTTCAACTTGTCCTGCATTAAATGTTAAATTGATAGGTGTTGTACCGTCAGAACTAGTAAATGTAAACACATTAGTATCATTATTTTCATAGCAATATGTTAGTGTTTGTGGTCCACCGTTTGTACAGTCTAAAACAAAATTAGTTTGAACTGGTGTTGTAAAGAAAACTGGTCCTGCCCAAACACTAGTATCTGCACCACAAATAGCTTGCACATATACTTCATAATCTGTTTGAGGCGTTAATCCTGATTCAGATACTGTTGTTGTTCCAACAGTTGTACCTGATGTTGGTGATCCTGTTCCTGCAGGTTGCACAACATAGTTCCATTGTGTTTCTGACCCACTTGGTGTCCATGTTATATCTGCTGATGTAGCCATTAAGTTATCTACTGTTATACTATTTGGAGCAATACAGAACGTACCACAAGTTTCTACTTGTATTTGGTCAATAGACATATCTCCTTCAAAACCTGTTCCTGCACCTCCATAACTAAACTCTACATAAATCACTTGACCTAAATAAGCATCTAAGTTTATTCCTATTGGAACCCAAGCTTCATCTGCTGTAGTTTGATAATCTCCTATCCAAGTATATTCTGTTGTAAATGGTCCCGTAGGTGATGTAGATACACCTACATTT
>NZ_JAYMEM010000013.1:0-1927 GCF_037029465.1 Mesoflavibacter sp. CH_XMU1404-2
GCTATCTTTCAGTCAACGTCGGAATGACACTCACGTGCCATTCCGTAACGAAATCATAGCCAAAACCGTTGTAACACATTTAACGCAAGTAACTAAGGAAATTAACTGAAATAAATCATATTTGAATATTTAGGAAAATTATCTAAAGAAATAGAAATTATGAAATTGAACGATTACATAGAAAACGAAAGAATTAGACAAGTTGAAAATCAAATTGATAACCAAAATGAATTACTAACATTGAAATATGCTATTTTGGATTTTGAAAAAAACTTTGAAAATTTAGTGTCAAATGGATTTATAAGTGAACTACAATTACTTTCGAAAACATCAAATTTTGACTTTGAAATATTAGAAAAAAATATTGAAGAACATCCTTATAAATATTATTGTGAATTTAATATTTGGGTAGAATTACAACCTGCTCAATATTATTTGTACGTGAATGCAGACCCAAAAGAAAGTTTGAACTCAATTAAGATTAGTGTGGAAAGTTCAGGATACCAAAGAAAACTTGATGAAAGAGAACTTGAATTTGAAATTCTAAAAAAAATATGCTTTGAGGAATATTTAATTGAACTTGTTCAAGAGTTTAGAAAATATGATTAAAAAACGTGTTACAACAATGTATAACCGCAATTGCTTCGGATTTTCCTAAGCGGAAAATCCTCGCGAACGCCAAAGGTTTGTACTTTTTAACTAACTTAGTGCCAAAACCAACGCAACTGACGGTTATACGAGACCGTTGTAAACAATTTTGAAGAAACATAGAACATAAAATAAAAAATATGGAATTACATAGCCAACTTAAAGGACTTGCAGAAAAAGTCGACCAATTGAAAGACAAAATCGATACTGAAGAATCGACAAAACACGCTTTCACACTTCCATTCATTAATATTTTAGGATACGACACGTTCAATCCGACAGAAGTTGTGCCTGAATTTACAGCAGATTTAGGACTAAAAAAGGGAGAAAAAGTTGATTATGCCATATTCCAAAATGGAAATCCGATTTTAATTGTTGAGTGCAAACATTGGAAACAAAATTTAGACGTTCATAACTCTCAACTTTTTAGATATTTCCACGTTACGAAAACCCGCTTCGCACTTTTAACCAACGGAATTCAATACAGATTTTACACGGATTTGGAAGAAACCAACAAAATGGACGAAAAACCATTCTTGGAATTTGACATTACAAAACTAAAAGAAAGTACAGTTAAAGAAATTGAAAAATTCCATAAGTCAAAATTTGACATTTCTTCAATCGTAGATAATGCAAGTAATTTAAAATACACTCGTGAAATAAAATCTCTGATTGACCAAGAAATTGCGGAACCTTCTCAAGATTTTGTTAAGTTATTTGCAAATAAAGCTTACAGCGGACGTTTGACTTCAAAAGTAATGGAGGAATTTACAGAAATCGTAAATAAAGCTTTTAACCAAATAATTAGCGAAAAAGTAAATGACAGACTGAATTCCGCATTGAACAAAGAGCAGGAAAAACAACAAGCAGAGGAGCAAGTTGAGGAACAACCGAAAAGTAAGGTTGAAACTACCGCAGAAGAAATGGAAGGCTATCAAATTGTTGTTGCAATTTTGCGTAGAAAAATTGGAAAAGACCGAATTGTTCATAGAGACACGCAATCTTATTTCGGAATTTTATTGGACGATAACAACAGAAAACCAATTTGCCGACTTCATTTAAACGGAGGCGTTAAATACATAAGTCTGTTTGACCAAGACAAGAATGAAACACGAGAAAAAATCGAATCTGTAGATGACATTTATCGCTTCGAAAAACAACTCTTGAATACGATAGAATTTTACGATAACGAATAAAAAAAAACTGTTTACAACAATGGCTATAAGTAATTGCTTGTTCTCGCCTACTTCTGAAAATCCTCGCGGATTTTCAGTTTGGT
>NZ_JAYMEM010000013.1:1937-9820 GCF_037029465.1 Mesoflavibacter sp. CH_XMU1404-2
CGTACTTGCAAAGTTAAGTTCTAACCCACGCAACTACTCATAGCCGAGACCGTTGCCCACAATTTGAGAAAAATCGAATTCATATTATATTCAGAGCCTATTCAAGAAGAATGGAACTATACAGAACTTTATAAAAAAGCGACTGAAATTGGAGCATTAATTAAAGTCGACAAGTACAACAATGAATTGATTTTATCAAAAGTAACGGATGAACTTATTGTTGCTACTATTAAAGCACATATAGACGAAATAGAACCCAAAGATTACTACGACCAAGTTGTACCTTTAGATGGTGGCTTGCGAATTGAAAATGATGACCTGATAATTGAACATCAATGTTGTAGCGAATTAAATGACTATTTGAACTGGAAAAAAATAATCTCGGAAACAACAAAAAAATGGAAAGAAATTTGGATTGGACATCCTTCCGTTTTTTATCGCAACATTGGGAGCAAAATTGAATTATCAGAATACTATGAAACAAATCCAAAAGACAAAGACATAGAAACAAAAATGTCCTTTGAGTTATCGGAATTTATTGGTGAATTGGAAATGGCACTTTCGGATTTGGATAAATTTAAAGAAAGAGTTTACCGAATTATAGATAATGGGAATTATGAAAATAAAGAAGTCCTGAAAAAAGCATTAATTGAATAAAAACTGTGGGCAACAATGTATAACCGCAATTACGGCGGATTCGACTGCGTCCGAATCCACTCGGAATTGCTAACGCCAGTTCTTAACCGAAAATTATTAACTTTAATCCCGTAACTGACGGTTATACGAGACCGTTGGTTACAATAGCGGAATTAAAAACTAAGTGTGAAAATTGTGTGAATTCTGAACTTTGAAAACAGCGGAACTTTGCGCAAAAAAACATAACGGAAACTGAATTTAATACTCGAATCCGAAACGTGACGCTGAATTGAAAATGTAAAACGGAATTGTGCGCTGAAACCAACTCGTGCGGAATTAAAAAACGTGAATTGATCACTGCTACTCTATCGAATTCCAAAAATTGCGGAATAAAACGTGGAATTGAATAGCAAAACGCAAAACAAAACGCTGAGTGAATCTCAAAAAACTGAATTATAACTGCAACCAACAATGTATAAATTCAATTGCGGCTGAATTTCCTACGGAAATTCATTGCAATTTTCTATCTTTCAGTTTCAATCGGAAAATCGTGCCGATTTTCCGCAACTGAAATTTATACGCTAACGTTAGGCACAATTAGAAAAATGAACAGATTAATAATATTAGCTTTTTTGATTTTAACAAGTTGTAGTTCAAATGGACAAAACAACTTTGAGGGAATTATAAAGTTCTCAACCGAAATCACAACAACTGAATTAGCGCCAGACGGATTTCAAAAACAATTGAATGACAAGTATGGTGACAGTTTATTAATGTACTATTCTCGAAACGGAAACTTCCGTAGAATTCATCTGAATAGTGCTGAATTTGGAGCTGATTCTCAATTTTACTATAGGAATAAAGCTAAACTCTATTTCACTAATAAAAATAGTTCTCAAATTGACTCTTTAGATACAAAAGTAAACTCGCTGAAATTATTAAAGAAAGGAAAAATAGAAAATCAGAAAATAATGGATTTAGATTGTGAGTGTTATGAATTCAAAGCTATTAGCAAATACAATCAAAATGTGACTTTGAATTATTGCTACAATTCAGAAAGTCCAGAAATCAATCCTGAATTATATTCTGACCACAATGATTTTTATTTGAATGAATATTATGAGCTTGCCAAAAGACCTTATCTGAAATTCTCAATCAAAACGGAGGAATTTAAAATAACTTACTTGGCGACTGAATTGACCGAAAAAGAAATCGGAAAAGAAATATTTGAACTAAAATAACTGTGCCTAACAACGGCTATAATCCATTGCGGCTGAAATTCCTATCGGAATTTCATTGCAATTCACTATCTTTCGGCTACGGCGGAAAGAATCCTGCGGATTTTTCCGCAACGTATCATAGCCAAACACGTTAGCTGTAATAACGTGACACAAACTACGGTTTTTATAAAAACTGAAATTTGTTTTTTATAAGTTAATTATTTAAAAATGTACAGTTTATGAAATATTTTTCGTATAATTGAAACACGATAAGGGAAAGCTGATGCCCTAACTAAGTAAGCATAATTTGTATTAAACTTTTAAAAATGAAAAAAATCTTTTTAACATTAGTAGCAGTTGTTACATTTACTATTTCTACCAGTGCTCAATGTGGTGAACAAGCTACACAAGTTTCTAATTCATGTGGCATGTCTGGTTGTTTTTATGTTCAACTTGAGCCTACAGGTAGTTTATCTGTCGATATCTCAATTGCTGAGTCTACAAATGGTACATTCAGAAGACCACTTAACTTTAGGGAGGCAATAGCAGTAGCTAATGCTATGGAGGAGCTTTGTTAAACAGTATAAAGTATGAAAGTTTTTTTGTCCTTTCTTGTCATAACATTTATGCTTTTAGGTCATTCTCAATCTAATTCTAATAAAAAGAATGATGTAAAAATAATGTATCAATTCGATTACAAAAAGCACTCTAATTCTGAAAAACTGGTTAGCGAAAATACTACTCTTATTATTGACAATAATAAAAGTAGTATTTTTACCTATCAAAAAATGATAAATCTTGATAGTATACAACGTGTAAGAGAGCTTGATATCACAGATGTAATGTCAAATAGATTATCAGTGTATAGTTTTATTGCATATAGTAATGACTCAATAACCCATTATGAGACAATAGGAAATGATTTATTAAAATTTAAAGAGCCAATAAGTAGTAATTGGAAATTGATTAATGAAAAAAAGCAAATCAGTGGTTATAATTGTAAAAAAGCTATTATAAATTATGCTGGTAGAGAATGGGTAGCATGGTTTACTTCAGAAATTGCTTTGAATAGTGGTCCCTATAAATTTCATGGTTTGCCAGGTCTCATAATTGAGCTCTATGACACTGAAAATATATTTAGTTTTAAAGCGTATGCAATAAAATACGGAGATTTTGAAATTAATAATAACACCTTAAACTATTTCATAACCGAGGATGGTGATAAATTTCAAGAATTAGATAGAAAAGATTTTTTATCGATTAGAAATAAGTATTATCAAATGTCTTTAAATCAGAAATTGAAGTATATGAATCGGAATGAAGAAGGTAATCATGAACTTATTGTCTCAAGTATAGATGGAGGAAGCATTAATACAAATCGTAAGCCAAAAATCAGAAATTTTATTGAGCGTAATTGATAAAGAAAAAAAATATTGTTTTATCTTAAAAATGATATTAACGGCATCCATAGTTTGGATGCCTTTTTTTGCTATATCGCAAGATATTCACATAAGAGGAGTAATTAAGGATTCAAAAGGTCAAGTATTGCCTAATACAATAATTATTGCGAGCTCAACTATAAATGAATCAGACATTATAGCTTTTTATAGTTCTGGTGATGATGGAAAATATCATCTCAAACTCAAGGAAAACTATCCAAAAGATAGCTTGTGGTTAGTTGTAAGACATATGGCATACGAAACCAAAAAGTTAAAAGTACCATCTAAAAGTGCTACAAAAAATTTTAAACTTATTGAAAGACTAGAACAATTAGATGAGGTTCTTTTGAAATCTCCAAGAAAATTAGAAATTAAGGGAGATACTATAACCTATAATGTTAAAGGCATAAAAGCTGATAAAGATTATACAATTGAAGATGTTATCAATAGAATTCCTGGAGTTACCATTAGTGAAAATGGTCAAATCAGATATGAAGATAAGCCTATAAGTCATTTGTATATAAATGGTGTTGATTTACTGGAAGGAAGATACAATATTGCCACTCAAGGTATTCCTGCTGATGCTGTAAAAGAAATCGATATCATGAAACGACATAATCATGAACGCATTAACATTGGTAGAACTGAAAGTGATGATGTAGCATTTAATTTAAAAATAAAGGAGGGTGTAGGTTTAGTTTTTGGCAGTATAAAAGGAGATATAGGAGCACCTCTAATAACTGGTTTAATGGAAGGAACTCCCATATACCTAAAAGATAATTTTCAGAATATCAGTAGCCTTAAGTTTAATAATACTGGTAAGACCCTACGAAACATAAGTAGTAATTTAACAATAGAGGATTTAAATGTTTTGGGTATGAGGCTAGCTAAAAATCCGATTATCAGACCCCCAAATATTAGTGGTGTTGTAATATCGGATAAATTTTGGCTTGATAATGACTCTTATTCGATAACCAATGATGCATTACATAAAATTAATGACAGCACCCTTCTTAAATGGAATTTAAATTATATAAATGAATTAGGCGTAATAGAAAAAAATTCTTCCTCTACATTTATCATTGATAATGATTCCAGTGTTGTTGTTAATCAAGCAAAAAATGAATTGAGAAAACAGCGCTTCCAATTTGGGATTAACCAAGAGGTTAATAAAAGAAATTTTTATGCGAAAAACAATACAATAATTGAATATCAAGACAACACAGGGTTAGAAAATTCTACCCTTAACAGCAATAGTATAAATGCTAATTATGAAAATTATGAATTCAGGATGAATAACACTACATATCTTAAAACGCTTATATCAAAGGATAATATTATTCAGTCTGGTTTATTAGTAGAATATAATCGTCGCTTTGAAACCCTATTTGTTATACCTCCTGTTTTTGAAAGTGTTTTTAGTAGTAACACAATAAATAATAGGACAAATCAGGATATAAGGATTAATGAATTTAATATCGGTGGATTTTCGAATTACGCTTTTGAGTTATCAAACCTAAAATGGAATGTTAATCAAAGGATACAATATAGTAAAATTAATTTTCAAAGCGATTTAAGAGTATTACCTGAACTAGAATCTCAAGATTTTCCATTTTCAAGTGATTATAATTACAATAGATTTGTTTCTATATCTAAAGTCGAAACAAAACTAAGCTTAGGGAAATTAAAATTAAAATGGAGGCTTTCGGGAGATTTTATAAACTTAAATAACGTGGACGACAAAAACAATGAAATATATCAACAAAAGTCTTTCTTTTTGATTCAACCATTTGCTTCTGCTCGTTACATAATTAATACTAAATGGAATGTTGGGATAAGCTATTCCAAAGAAAACAGAATATCAAATTTTTCACAACTTTACCCTGCCATAATTTTGCAGAACTATAATTCTCTTACACAAAACCCAGAGATTATTAATAAAACCAAATCACATTCCATTTCTCATTTTTTAAATTATAGCGATATTTTAAAAAGTTTCTTCTTTAAAATGAACGGTAGGTTCTCAGAAACTGAATCAGAAGTAACTTTTGTTAATCAACTTAATGATGACGGCTTTATAATTACTAATGTAATAGAACGACCTAATACTACAAAGAATGCATCTTTAACTTTAAATTTATCAAAAGGATTCTTAGGGTCATTCAACTCAAATTTATCTTATACGTATAGCTATACGGAAAATGAACTATTCTTTAATAATAACTTTTTAAATACTATCAATTCGAGACATAGTATAAACCTAGATTTAAGTTTTGATAGTGGAAGTTGGTATGCCATAGAATATGATGCAAGACTTAATATTGGAAACTCACGATTACCAGATAATAATGCAAGTAATTTAAATTTCTTTCAAACAATAGATTTGGATTTCTACACAAGTAAGTCAACCAGGATAAATTTTGGATTAGAATCTTCTAGGACTTCTACTTCAACAAGTGATGAAAGAAATAATAATACATTATTTAATACATCATTTTTTTATAAACCATCCAAGAAAGTATACTTAAGAGCATCTCTCATAAATATATTTAACACATCATTTTTTACTACTACATATAGTAGAGCAAACTTTGTAAACACCTCTCAGTTTTCTCTTCGCCCAAGACAATTTACTATAGGTTTCACATATTCATTATGAGTATTATAAGTTTAAATTAAAATTATAGCTAGTTCTCGACTAATTATAAAAATTCTCAAGGATTTTCTATTTGGTTTATGATTTAATAACGTAGAGTATTTTCGTAATCGGAACTTTAAGCTGAACTGAACTCATAAAGCTCACTCAATCGGAATTTCTCATTCGAAACCTGACTTATATCACGCTGGATTTTTTAGCTCATTAGTGCTATTGGAATCGGAATAACAACGCACGAAATCTTACTAAAAATCTGAATTTGTTTCTATCAGTATTTTATGACTCAAAACTGGAATTTAACACTCAAAAATTTACTCAAACAAATAAAAACAAACCAATTACTACAGCTAACAATGTGTATAATTCATTGCTGGTAAAAGGCTTACTTACGAAAGTCCTCGCTGATTTTCTATCTATGATTTATTTGCTAACTTTAGTGCTTAAACCACGCAACGAAATCATACACCAGACCGTTGGCTTTAATGCTGAAGCAAGTTTGCGGTTTGAAAAAAGCCTGGTTTGATTTTCGGATTTTTTTTTTAGAATTTTAAGGTAGATAAATCAGAAAAACTGTGCGCGGAATTTCAAAAATTTTCGGAATTATCACTCAAACGTGGAATGAAAAACAACAGCGGAATTCCTTACTCAAAATCTGAATTGAATTACGCTTGACTTTTTAGCTTGTTTGCGTAATCGGAACTGGAAAAACAACGCTGGAATTGCGCACTCAAACCTGAATTAAAAAACGGTCGGAATTTGAGCAAGTTTGCGGAATGAATTAAAAGCGGAAATTAAAAAAATCCGAATAAAAAGCTGACCGAAAAACAAAAAACGGAATGAATTATAAAAGCACTAAAAGCCAACAACGGCTATAATTCATTACGGCGGAATTTCCTCGCGGAAATTCCATCCATTTTTGCTATCTTTCGGTCAACACCGGAAAAATGGTCACCCATTTTTCCGTAACGAAATCATAGCCAAAACCGTTGTAAATCATAGCGCTCACTCAGACGCGGAAAATCGCAAACCTCAAAAAACCTCAGATTTCTGAAAAAGAAAACTCTGAATTATTACGCGGAGAAAACCACTCAAACTCTGAATTTGACAAACTCTACGCGGAATTTCACTCGAACGGAATTGAGCCAGTTTGCGGAATTTTAAAACGTGGAATCAACAAATATTGAGCGGAATCTCACTCTTGCGGATTGAAAATTGTTGCGGAAAAATCCTGAATCTGAATTTACTCAAACGCGGAACTTCACTCAAACGGAATAACAAATCTGAAAATGCTACAATTTACAACACCGTATAAAATTAATTGCTTCTGATTTTCCTACGGAAAATCCTCGCATTTTTGCTATCTTAGTTTCTCAATCTGAAAATCCTAGCGGATTTTCAGCGCAACTAATCTTATACAAATACGTTAGCTGTAATATTGCATCAACCAAAAACGCTCAATTCGTGTTGATTTTTAGCAACGTAACTTTAAAAAATTGAAAACAGAATTTTAGCCTGTTATGGATCTGAATTTTAAAACGGTAAACGGAACTGAACTCTAAAACTGACTCGTACGGAATTGAATAAATTGCGGTCGAATTCTGTCGCTCAAAACGGAACAGAAACTAAAAAAACGGAAACGGTAAAACGGAATGTTGCGCAAAAAAAAGTGGAATAAAAATAAGTTTTCTTTCTACAATTTCGCCAGCTGAATCACATAAAATAAAACAATACTACAGCTAACAAGGTATATATTCAATTGCTACTGAATTTCCTTTCGGAAATTCATACCAATTTACTATCTTAGTTGCTTAATGCTGAAAATCCTTCGGATTTTAAGCCGCAACTAAATCTATACCAAACCGTTGTGGTTAATGTAAATAAACCGAGAAACTAAATGAATAAAACAATATTTGAGATTACTAAAATGGACTG
>NZ_JAYMEM010000014.1:0-1549 GCF_037029465.1 Mesoflavibacter sp. CH_XMU1404-2
GCTATCTTTCAGTCAACGTCGGAATGACACTCACGTGCCATTCCGTAACGAAATCATAGCCAAAACCGTTGTGGGTAATTACCACGTCCTTTTGAAAAATTGGAACTGACAATGAAAAGACCAAGAATAAAAAGACCAAGAGTAAAATCCAAAAAAAATAAGAAGTCTAGTTTTCGAACTAAACGCTCATTAATAAAAGAACAGAATAAAATAAAGAAAAAAATAAAAAAACTCAAATCTGTTATCCAAAAAGAACAGAAGAATACCATTAGTTTAGAAACTAAAAAAAAGAGAATTCAAGAAATTGAGAAATCATTCAAAAAAAACGGTATCATCAATCAGTTAAAATATAACAACGAATATAACGACCTTAAAAACAACAATAAAAAGAATACAACATCTTCGAAAAAACATAAAAGCGAACTATCAAAACTCGAATCTGATTTATTGATAATTAATAAAGATATTGAGCAATTACAAAAAGAAATTATTAAAAATTCTGAAACTAAAATAGTTTTAACAAAACAGGCTAATAAAAAGAGGGCTCAAGAAATTAAAAAAGAAATTGCAAAGGAGAAAACAAAAGCAAATCCGATTTTAGAAAAATTTAAAGAAAACAAACCATCTATTAGACATTCTTTTGATGTAGATTGGGATAACGTTTTCTTTAAAGATAGAAAAATCACAATAAGACACAATAATCAATGGTATGATAAGTATATTTCTGAATCGAAAAAATTTCTAAATGAAATTAAACACTATTACAAATTTCACAATGTACCTAAACTAAAAGTACTAATTGAGAAAGAAAGAGTTATCATTCAAAATGAAGAAGTATTATTTTATCACATAGACTTTTTGAATATTACAGCCTCAAATTTTGGTTATTTACAATTACCAAAACTAAATATAGATAAATGGAAAAAATATAACAAACAATATTATAAATCAAATTTAACTTTTCTATTACACACACATACATTAAAAAAACTATGTGAGTATTCCGTTCCGAAATTACCTATTATACCAGTTGGGGAAGCTGTTATTAGTAGTAATGGTTCTTCGACAATTCATAACTCGTTCCTTTTTCCATTAAAGTCTAAAACTGGCTACTTATTAATATGGGAGAGTATCGAAGAAGGAAAGGCAAGCTATGTATTTTCAATAAATTCGTACTCTAATAAAAGTATTCAGAATATATTTAACTATATAGCAGGAGAAACCCAGAATAAAAGGTCGTCTTTGTTATCATCTCAAGACCTACAAAATAAACTTAATATGAAAGAAAGAATATTACATACTGATTTAAATAGTTGGGAAATGGAAATTAGACAACTTGTAAAAAAATAACTACCCACAACAATGTATAACCGCAATTACGGCGGATTCGACTACGTCCGAATCCACTCGGAAATGCTAACGCCAGTTCCAAACCGAATATTAACGCATATTAACCCGTAACTGACGGTTATACGAACCGTTGCCAGTAATTTGAAATGACCGAAATTTTAAAGAAATATTTAGTTACAAAATGGTGGTTACCGATTTT
>NZ_JAYMEM010000015.1:0-843 GCF_037029465.1 Mesoflavibacter sp. CH_XMU1404-2
TGTTACAGTTCCTCCTGCTGTTACATCTACTAATTCTATATTCCAAGACGTTTCTGTTCCGCCTGCTGTCCAACTTAAATCTGCTGAAGAAGAAGTGACATTAGAAGCTGTTAAAGCACCTGGTTGTATACAGCTTGGGATTGGTTCTACTACAAATTCATCAAAATAAATATAATAACCATCTAAACCTCCAGATGGTACATGTATTGCTATAAATACATCTCCTGTGTAACCACTTAAGTCTATTGGTGTTATCTCTGTTTGGGTTGTACTTGAAACTTGAGTTAATGGTAGTAATTCTTCAGTAAAATCTGTAGGTGTGCTTCCTAAAGTAGATAAAACTACTCTATAATCATTTGGCTCTGAAGAACTTCTTGCTCTTACACTAAATTTTAAACGTTCATTACCTGTTAATGTAAATTGAGGAAGCACTAAATAATCATCATTATTACCTGAATTAAAATCTGTATATAGTCCTGCTGTTGTTGATCCTCCTACTCCATAAGTTGTATACGTTCTCCAGTAATCTGTATCTCCATTATTGTTAATATAACTCCAACAATTAGGTAAATCTGGTGTAGAAACTGATTCAAAGTCTTCTGACCATGGGTATGAAGTTATAGGATTACATAATGTTGTAAAAGAAAATGGTCCAGCCCAAGCACTTGTATCACCTCCACAATCTGCTTGTACATAATATTCGTAATCATTACCTGCTGTAAGACCTGTTAGTGAATATGGATTAGTTACTCCTGTTGCAGTAGCTGTTCCTGTTACAGTTCCTCCTGCTGTTACATCTACTAATTCTATATTCCAAGACGTTTCTGTTCCGCCTGCTGTCCA
>NZ_JAYMEM010000016.1:0-1517 GCF_037029465.1 Mesoflavibacter sp. CH_XMU1404-2
AACGGGCAGCGTATAAGGTTTGTGGATGCGCAGCATACACGTAAAAACCGATTGAGCTGCGCATCTATGAACTTTATACTTTGTTATGTATAGTAGTTATCGAATAAGAACAAAAGAAAATAAATATTAACTCACGATTGCCGATGCGTAGCCATTACGCTGCCCGTTATGCTACAATAAGCAATCTTTTAAACTATTTAAAATGGGACGTGTTAAACGAATTAAAATAAATAAGGACTTAGATATAAATCTATCTTGGAATTATGATGCAAACTCACTATTAAACCTATACTTTAATTTTTGGGATAAACATTGCTTAACGCCTTTTTCGATAGATTTATTATGGTTTAGCTTAAAGATTGAGAATTGGTCAGACCTCCCATTTTAACTGGTTTGATTGCGTGCCTCGATGGCTATTGTAGCATAACGGGCAGCGTATAAGGTTTGTGGATGCGCAGCATACACGTAGAAACCGATTGAGCTGCGCATCTATAAACTTTATACTTTGTTATGTATAGTAGTTATCGAATAAGAACAAAAGAAAATAAATATTAACTCACGATTGCCGATGCGTAGCCATTACGCTGCCCGTTATGCTACAATAAGCAATCTTTTAGAATTTTAAAATTATTTAGCATGAAAGAATTATTAGAATTACCAACCCATTTGTTAAGCACTAAAGACTTGGCAAAACTTTTAATGAAAGCTTATCAAGAAGGAATTAAGGATTATGCAAATGGTGAATTAAAAGGAAAATCCATTGAGGAATTGAAAAGTTTTGTAAATCCCAAGTTTATGGATATAATTTTAAAAGGCTGATTGCGTGCCTCGATGGCTATTGTAGCATAACGTTAAAGTATATGATTAGTTACGGAATAAAAAGAATAAATTTAAATTAATAAATAATGGAAGCAAAAAACTTTAGAATTGGGAATTGGGTTGAATTTAAAAACCATAGTTATTTTGAATACACTACATTAACTCAAAGTAGTTTTGAAGGTGATTACATAGAAAAGACATTTAAACCGATTAAAATTGACGACCATTGGTTAAAAAGTCTTGGATTTAAAAAAGAAAATGGTGGTATTTATACTCACGGAACAATAGAATTAAGAAAAGACGACCAATGGTATATTGTTTGGAATGACAGTTCTTTTTTAACTACTTTGATTAATGTACATTCCTTGCAGAATTTGTTTTTTGCGATTACAGGAAATGAACTTGAATTTAAGCCATAAGTAGTAATTAATTATATACATTGTTGTATGAACAAATTTTATAGATATGGGACAAAGTTGGTGTGGTAAACACAAAAATAAAGAATATAAAAAGACTGAGGATATACAGTTTGTTTGTGTTACTTGCGGAAGTAAGACAATTTGCAAAAGCTGTTTAAGAATACCTAAAGAGTGGTTGAAGCAATGATGTAAAAACAAATTGCATACAACGGGCAGCGTATAAGGTTTGTGGATGCGCAGCATACACGTAAAAACCGATTGAGCTGCGCATCTATGAAC
>NZ_JAYMEM010000002.1:0-55220 GCF_037029465.1 Mesoflavibacter sp. CH_XMU1404-2
TAATGAAGATCCAGACAACCCAGGATCAGCCATTAATCCTCAAACTATATATGTAAGAATAACAAATGGAGATGATGAAACAGGCTTAAATGGAACAGGATGTTTTACTTTAGTAGATTTTGATATTACAGTAAACCCATTACCAGTAGTAAGTCCAATCGAAGATTACATCATCTGTGAGTTAAATACAGATGAAGTAGCAGGCTTTGATTTAGAAAGTAAAACCGATGAGATATTAAATGGTCAAAATGCAACAGACTTTACGGTAACATATCACGATACCCAAGCAGATGCAGACTCAGGAATCAATGCTTTGGTAAGCCCATATAATAACACAAGTAACCCACAAGTTATTTATGTCAACATTACAAACACAATCACAGGATGTGATGTTACAACAATGTTTAATATAGAAGTTAACGAAGCAGCGCAAGCTAATCAAGCAATGCCAACATATTATGAGTGTGATGATAATATAGAATTTGATGGAGACCCAACAGACGATCAAGTACAATTTGATTTATCAAGTCAAGATGTAGCAGTACTTATGGGGCAAGATCCAGCAAACTATATTACAAGCTACTACGAGACTTTAGCAGATGCAGAAGCAGCAACAAATGCCTTACCGTTATTATACGAGAACACTTCAAATCCACAAGTTATTTATGTACGCGTAGATAACAATACGATGGAAGTAACACCATTAGCATTAGATTTAGCAGCATTAACATCACCTATTGATTTTAACGGAGATGGGACAGTTGATACTATGGATACAGATGGAGATGGCGTGTATGATTTAATAGATGTAGATGGAGATGGCGTTTCAGATGCAACAGATACAAATGGTGACGGTCTAATAGAAGAAATAGATATCGATGGAGATGGAATAGCAGACGCAGTAGATTTAGACGGAGATGGTAATGTAGATAACTTAGCAGACAGCTCAGTGTGTTATGAGATAGCAACAATCACATTACAAGTAAACCCATTACCAGTAGTAGATTTGGATACAAGCTATTTATTATGTGTAGATACTAATGGAACAGAAGTGATCAATCCATTAGTTATAGATACTGGATTAAGCACATCAGACTATACGTTTGAGTGGACACTAGGAGGAACCGTTGTAGGAACAGGAAGTAGTATTATGCCAACACAAGGAGGCACTTATACAGTAACTATAGAAGATAACCTAACAGGTTGTACAAGCACAGATACTACGTTAGTAGAAGAAAGTGCGCCGCCAAGTATCGTCGCAGATGTGATAACACCAGCATTTGCAGAAGTACACAGTATACAAGTCACAGCAACCGGAACAGGAATCTCAACTTACGAGTTCCAGTTAGATGGAGGACCGTGGTATAACAATGAGCCAAACGATAATACTTACATCTTTAATGACGTAAGTGGCGGCGAGCATACTATAACGGTAAGAGATATCAACGGATGTGGAGAATCAAGTACAACGGTAATGGTGATGGATTATCCACACTTCTTCACACCAAACGGAGATACGTATAACGAAACTTGGCAGATCTACGGAATCAGTGATCAGCCAGATGCAGTGATATACATTTTTGATAGATACGGAAAGCTGTTAAAGCAATTAAACCCAACAGGACCAGGATGGGATGGAAATTACAACGGTAACCCATTACCAACAAGTGACTATTGGTTTACAGTAGAGTATAGAGAGCCAGGAGATACAAGTGATGTGAAGAAGCAATTTAGAGCACACTTTACCCTGAAGCGATAGGAAGTAATCCTAGCCAAATAAAACAATAACAAATAGAAACAAAAAAAGCCTGAACATAACGTTCAGGCTTTTTTGTTAAGTGTGTTTTAATGAAATTAATTAACCGTTAATAGCTACTACGGTATTAACTTTACCTGGTAACATTTCTTTAAGCATGTTTTCTATACCGTTTTTTAGTGTAAAAGTAGATGATGGGCAACCACTACAAGCACCTTGTAAAACAACTTTTACGCTTTTAGAAGGTTCATCATAAGACTCAAATTGTATGTTACCACCATCGCTAGCAACTGCTGGCTTTACGTATTCCTCTAAAATATTTATGATCTCTTGAGATGTTGTGTCTAAGTTTTCAAAGTGCTGCTCAACTTTTTCGGTAGATTTTTCAATAACTTCAGGAGCATCAGGATTAATAATATTTTTACCTTCTTCTATATAATTTTTTATAAAATCTCTAAGTTCCAACGTAATATCATTCCATTCTGCAATATCATATTTGGTGATAGAAATATAGTTTTCGTCAAAAAATACATTTTTTACAAATGGAAAATGAAAAAGTGCAGTCGCCAAAGGAGATGTTTTTGCTTTTTCAATAGAGTCATATTCGTAAGTTGCAGTAACCAATTTTTTATTAGCAACAAATTTTAAAGCAGCAGGATTAGGTGTACTTTCTGTATATACCGTTACAGGTACTTTTTGTGTAGTTGCAGTTTCGGTAACAATAACTCCGTTGTTATTTAAATAGTTTTCAATTTGTTCTGCAACTTCATCTTTAACATCATCCCATTCTACAATATTATAACGCTCTACAGCTATAAAATTACTAGAGATATAAACCTTCTTTACAAAAGGTAAATAGAATAATTGCTGTGCTAAAGGAGAATCTTTAGCTTCATCTATGTTGTTATACTCATAATTTTGATGCTTTGTAATAAACTGATTAACATCAAATTTGATAATTGTTGGGTTACTTGTATTTTGTATAGTGATTTTGTAAGTGCTCATACCATTAATTTTTTTGCAAAAATACTAAAACAATAGCAGAGATATCCATATATTTGAGGTTTATATATGTTGAAATATTTAAATTAACTTTAGTATTTAAGCTAAAAGAATTTTATATTGAAACCTTTAACTATTTTCAACTTAATTATACGCTCTAAATTTATATATTTACAAACGTTTATAATTTTTTGCTTAAAATTAAGTTATAATCATAGTTAATTTGAAATAACAACAGACCATACGACCTCGGAAAAAAGAGATTATGAGATTAAAAAATATTCTATTTATAGCAATTGTAACTTTATTTGGTTCGCAATTTGTCAAAGCTCAAGAAGGACTTCCTATTTATTCAGATTATTTAACTGATAACTATTACTTAATTCATCCATCTATGGCTGGTGCTGCTAACTGTTCAAAGGTTAGAATTACTGGTAGACAACAATGGTTTGGAGATGAAGATGCACCAAGATTAATTACGGCAAGTGTTAATGGTAGAATAGGAGAATCGCAATCTGGTGTTGGAGCAATTGTATATTCCGATAGAAATGGATACCATTCTCAAACAGGAGCTTACTTAACTTATGCACATCACTTAATGTTTTCTCGTAGTACAGCAGATTTAAACCAGTTGTCTTTTGGTTTAAGCGTTGGAGCAATTCAATATAAGTTAGATGAAACATCTTTCTTAGCAGATGGATATGATCCATTAATTGCTGGGATAGAGCAATCTGCAACTGAGTTTAATGTGGATTTTGGGTTCTCTTACAATCTTTACGATTTTTATGCACACGCAACAGTAAAGAACTTATTAAACAACGATGGTGTAAACTACAATAATAACCCTGGTAACTTAAACTTTAACAACTTAAGAACTTACATCTTTACAATTGGTAATACTTTTGGTAGTTATGGAAGCGAATGGAGCTTTGAGCCTTCAGCATTATTTTTATATAGAGAATCTACAGAAGAATCTCTTTTTGATGTAAACTTAAAAGTTTATAAAGAAATGGACTTTGGTAAAGTTTGGGGAGGATTATCTTACAGACGTTCTTTAGATGGCGCAGAGTACTTAGACGGACAATCTGTAAGCAGCCAAAAGCTTCAATACCTTACGCCGCTTTTAGGAGTTAACGTAAAAGATTTTATGTTTGCTTATTCTTATAACTATCAAACAAACGATATCGTTTATAATAGTGGTGGTTTTCATCAAATTACTTTAGGTTATAACTTTAACTGTGGTAGAGCAGCTTATAGCTGTAACTGTCCAGCGGTTAACTAGATTAAAAAAATAAATAAAAAAAGCCTTGAGATTTCTCAAGGCTTTTTTGTTTGTAATTATTTAGTGTCCAATTCTTTTACATCAATATCTCCATTTGGCGAGATTACGTAATATTTACGTTCAATTTCGGTTTTTACTATTGGTTCTGGCTTGGCTTCTATTGGTTTTGGATTGTAGTGTAATTTAATTTCCATACCAACTTGTACAACGGGCTCTAAAACAGAAGGATTAACGACAATATCATAATTTTCGTACGTTAAAGGCTGGTAGTAATAAGATGTTTGTTTTTTTACAGTTGTAACTCCTCTTTTTTGCTTTAAAGCTTCAAAAGAAATGCTGTTAAATGCTTGATAATGGTTGTAAAAATCTTTTGGGAAGTAACAATACTTTTGATCTGCCATTAGAACGTTATATTCTTTTAAATCAAACCCTAAAACCGAGTAATATTCTTTTTTATTTTTAATTAATGCTAAAAGTTGAGTTTGTAGGTTTTGGTAGACTTCAGCAATATTATCAATAAAATAATCCACCTTAACAAGATTATACACTTCATTATTAGCACAAGCTGAAAGAATGTTTTCAAATTGACTAGTTTTCGTAAATTGAATATGAATATTTTGTTGAAGTTCAAATCCTTTCGGGACTTCAGTATATGTCTTACTAAATAATTTTTTGGTTACTTCGACTTCGTAAACAGGAATAAATGAAATAACATCAATAGCAATATCACTTTCTTTCAATCCAATTTTAGTCAATTCACTTTTAATATTTTCAATTTTAATGCTCATTAAATCTTTTGTAGCTTCTGCTGTTTCTGCAATTTGAGAGATATTAAAAACTGCTGTGTAACTAGATGCTTTTACATTTTGTAAAGCTCTAACATCAATAATTAAAGTGCTGTTAGGATTTAGATTTTGTTGCATACGTTTAGGAGAGTGACCATAAACAATAGCATTACCAGCAATATTAGCTCTTGATATTTCTTGATTAAAATTACCCTTATGTTGTGCTTTAACAGTTGCAACAATTAGGATAAATAAAAGTAAGCGAAGGTTTTTCATAATTTGTTTTTTTAAATTCGGCATAAACTTAAAAGCAACTTTTTTCAATAAAAACAAGCAATGAGTTAACGGTATATTTAATTGAGTTAATGGAAAAGATGATTGAGTAAAACATGCTATTTGCCTAGTTTTTAAAGCAAAATATTAAAAATGGCATTTTATTTAATGGGCTAAAACGTGTAGATTTATACTCGATATTTAATTTAAAATGAAATTTTTAAAATACCTTTTATTAACGATATTCCTATTGTTTAGTTTTCAAATTGTAAGTGGGCAAAATAATAGCTCACTTAACGATGCTGAAACTTTTACTGTTAGAGGTAATATTAGAGAAAGCGATAGTCGTGATCCAATATCTGATGCAGATATACAGGTGAATGGTGGTAGCTATGCAAAATCTTCTTTGGATGGTACTTTTAGAATTCAAGTAAAAAAAGGTGATCAAATTATCATTAGTCACGATGATTTTGAAACTGTTTACTATACCATTAAAGATGATGATGACATCACCGTTGAAGTAGAGCAAGTTGGAGTATACGGTTACGTGCAAAAAATAAAAACAAAAGAAAACACTTTTAGAAGTGCAATAGATTCGGCACAGTTTTATAAGAAAATTTCAGCAGAAAAAAGTATTCAATTTATTACAGAAAGTATTTCAAAAAGTACATCTGTTAAACAAAATGCGCAAGCATTTGAAGTTTTGGGCGATATAAATATGTATTGGAAACAATACGATTTAGCTACTACAAATTACCGTATAAGCCTTAAAAATGATGATAATATAGATGTAAAGTTAAAGTTAGCTAAAGCTTATTTTCTCAATAACAACTATCAAAAAAGTCTAGATATTTATAATGGTTTAGAAGATAAAACCTTAAATAATTGGCAGCAAATTGAAAAACATGAAGGTTTAGGAGATGTTTATTTAGAACAAAATAAAACAAATCAAGCAACACAATCTTTTAAACAAGGATTAAAGGTCGCCGAAGACAATAAGATAAAACCAAAAATCACAGATTTAAACTCAAAATTAGGTGACGCTTACAGTGAAAGCGGTAACAAAAATGAAGCAGAAAGCTATTTTACAAACTCTATCAATTTAGCCTCTAAAGAAAACAAAGCCAAAGCGTTAGAGCAAAAGATAAAAATAGCCGATTTCCAGAATACAAACCGAGCATTTGATAAAGAAATTCAATTAAGAAAAGAGATTATCAAAGATATTGATGTAATTGAAAAAGATTCAGTCATCACTAACGAAAGTGCTTTAACCAAACAAAAACAAAACTATAAAATTGGTAACGCTTATTTTTTAAAAAATAATTTAGATGAAGCTATTCCGTACTTAGAAGAAAGTATTGAAGAAGCCGATAAAAAAGAAGATTTAATAGTTAAAAAAGACGCCACCAAAAAGTTAGCCGATGTATTTGTAGCTTCTGGTAATTTTGAAAAAGCTAAAGAAGCCTTTAACGCTTATACAGAAGCAGTTGACCAGCTTTACATAAAAAAAGAACAAGAAATATCTCAAGCAGCAAGAATTTCAAAAAGTATTGCCGAAAAGCAAAATCGTATTCTTTCGCTAGAAAATGACAGACAACTTACACTTAGCCAAATGCAATTGTCTGACGAGAAAAACAAGCGCCAACAACTTATTATTTACTCATTAATTGGCGGTTTATTTTTATTAGCTGTCTTGGCGTATTTAATGTATAAATACATCAAACAACAAAAATTAGCTAACAATTTACTGGCTTTAAAATCTTTAAGAAGTCAGATGAATCCGCACTTTATCTTCAATGCATTAAACTCGGTTAACAGTTTTATTACCACTAATGACGAGCGTACAGCTAATAAATACCTTTCTGATTTTTCAAAATTAATGAGAGCAGTTTTAGAAAATTCAGAAGAAGATTTTATTCCTTTAGAAAAAGAAATTCAGCTAATAGAATTATACACCAAGCTAGAGCATTTCAGGTTTAAAGATAAGTTTGATTATAAAATTTCTGTTGAAGACACTATAGATATAGAAGCTTATAAAATACCGCCAATGCTATTGCAACCCTATATAGAAAATGCAGTTTGGCACGGATTACGTTACAAAGAAGAAAAAGGAATTTTAGAAATTAAAATCACTAAAAAGCGTAAAGACGAAATAGAAATCACTATTGCAGATAACGGTATTGGTCGCAAAAAATCTAAAGCATTAAAGACCGAAAATCAGAAAAAACATAATTCAAAAGGCTTAGGAAACATAAAAAAACGAGTTACTATCTTAAATGAAATGTATAAAGATAAAGTTGATATCAGCATAGAAGATAATCAAACAGATGCAGACGATGTTGGTACAAAAGTAATAGTAACTTTAAAGAAGGATTAACAAAAAAAAGCTTCAGACTTCGGTCTTCAAGCTTCAAACAAAATACAATGAAACTAAACGCTATACTAGTAGAAGACGAAGAACAAAGTAGAACAATTTTAAAAAACTACTTGACCAAATACTGTCCAAAAGTTAATATTTTAGGAGAAGCTTCAAACATAAACGAAGGTTTAGAACTCATAAGAAAACTAGATTTAGACCTCGTGTTTTTAGATGTAGAAATGCCTTACGGTAATGCATTTGATTTATTAGATAAGGTTGGCGATCGTAATTTTGAGACTATTTTTGTAACCGCATATAATCACTATGCAATGGATGCATTAAATGCGCACGCGTCTTATTATTTAATGAAACCGATAGATATAGACGAGCTGATTAAAGCAGTAGATTATGTTGCCGAAATAAAAACCAAAGAAGACGCTTTACAAGACCAAGTACTAATCCCAAAAACCAATAGTGTAGAAGGTAAAATAACCATTCCGCAGCAAGATGGCTTTGAAGTATTAAACACCAAAGACATTTTGTATTGCAAGGCAGATGATAATTACACACAAATTTTCTTAAATAATAACAAAAAGAAATTAGTTAGTAAAACGCTTAAATATTTTGAAGATATTTTATCAGAATCTGGTTTTGCACGAGTACATAAAAGTTACTTAATAAATGTCTCAGAAGTGGTTAAATACGTTAAAGGAAAAGGCGGAAGCGTTATCTTAAGCAACGGAAAAGAAATTATGGTATCTGCATCCAAAAAATCAGGATTATTATCGTATTTTAATTAAAATTCCTGCGCAAGCAGGAATCTCTAAGAAAGAAAACAATTAATAAACGTTGTCAGGTTGAGCGCAGTCCAAAACTAAATTATATATCAAATTCAGTTCATATATATTGAAAAGTATGACCAAAACATAAAATTTAACATACGTCAGTTCGAGTGTTTTGCGAACTATGAGCAAAATGTATCGAGAACAAGTAGTAATTCGTAAATCAAAAATTTAAAACCGTAAATCAAAATGCCAATCATAAAACCAGTAAACGGTAAATCACCACAACTTCCAGAAGACTGCTACATTGCCGAAAACGCAACAATAGTAGGAGACGTACAAGCAGGTAACCAATGTAGTATTTGGTTTAATGCCGTAATACGTGGCGATGTTCACTATATAAAAATGGGTAATAAAGTTAACGTTCAAGATGGAGCTGTTATCCATTGTACGTATCAAAAATACCCAACAAACATCGGTAATAATGTGTCTATAGGTCACAACGCTATAGTGCACGGATGCACCATAAAAGACAATGTTTTGATAGGAATGGGCAGTATTGTAATGGATAATTGCGTGGTAGAAAGTAATAGTATTATTGCGGCAGGCGCAGTCGTTACGCAAAATACGATAGTCGAGTCTGGAAGCATTTACGCAGGCGTACCAGCCAAAAAAGTAAAAGACATTAGCGAAGAACTAATTAATGGCGAAATCAACCGAATAGCCAATAACTATGTTAAATATTCTAGTTGGTTTAAAGAATAATGTTGTCATATTTTTTGGGCGTTATCCTATCGGGTCGGGCTTTCGGCAGTCGCAATCAAAGATGTGCTCCAACAATGCCTCAATCCCTAACGTTAACATAATCAATGGTCATTTATTAAAGCAAAATGACTAACGATAATCAATAGGTCGGTCTTCATAAAAATGCTTAAACGTTTTGTCGGTTGTATAGTTATCTGTTAACACTTTGTAAACCATAACCCCAACTAAAACTTGACCAATACAGGTTAAATAAAACACCCAATTAAAAGGCATATTCATGGATACCATTATAGTAACGGTAACTAAAAGTATGGTAGTAATTGCTACCCAAAATAGCACTGGAATTTTCATAATTGTAATTTTTATTTACAAATTACTAAAAACCAGGATTTTAATGCGTTAATGTAATTATAAAATAGAGATGTTTACAACATAACCTTCATTACTTCTAATGTTACAAACTGTATCATCTTCAAAAATTAAATATTGACCTTTAATACCTTTTAAAACGCCAGTATATGTTTTGGTCTTTTCAAAATTTAAAGATTTTGGTTTTTTAGGATATTGCAAAACGGGGAAGTGTATTTCGGTTTCGCTATTATTTTCAATAAAGTATTCTTTAGCTTCATCTGGTATGTATGCTTTCAAACGTTCACGCCATTCTACTAAATTTTCATCTTTAATATCATTTTTAAGCATGGTACGCCAGTTGGTTTTGTCACTAATATGATCTTTTAACGCCACTTCTGTAATGCCGGCAAGGTAACGGTTTGGGACTTCTACAATTTCAATAGCTTCATGAGCACCTTGGTCAATCCATCTGGTTGGGACTTGTGTTTTTCTGGTAACACCAACTTTAACGTTGCTAGAATTGGCTAAATAAACAATATGCGGTTGTAATTGTACCTTTTTTTCATACTCTAAATCTCGGTCTTCAATATCAAGATGTGCTTGACTTAATTCGGGTTTCATAATCCAATCTGCAGCTTGTGGTATATCAAAAAAACAGCTTTTACAAAAGCCTTGACGGTAGATTGGTTTATTTAAACGACAGTTTAAACATTCATACCCAACAAATTCAAATGTTATGGTTTTGTCTAATAGTTGATTAAAGTTTATAAAGTCGTTTTTAAAAACCAAATAGTAAGAGATTGGGTCTAAAAACTCAGTCTGCATTTTTGTTAAAACACCTTGGTAGGTCATAAAAAAAAGTATTATTTTTAAAACTTTAAAGATACAAATAACTATGCCATTTCCTCTTGTTAATTCTATTGCTTCTTGGTTTTTAAAGAAGCGTTTTCACCAAATAGAGTTATTCTTAAAGTATCCTAATGAGGTGCAACAAGAGTTACTGTCTAATCTTATCGATATTTCAAAAGACACAGAAGTTGGTAAAAAGTATGACTTTTCTTCCATAAAAAGTTATAAAACTTTTGCTGAGCGTGTACCAATTTCATCTTATGAAGATATACAAGAAGATATAGAACGCGCACGTAAGGGCGAACCCAATATTTTTTGGCCAAAACCTATTAAGTGGTTTGCAAAATCTAGCGGAACGACCAATGCCAAAAGTAAATTTATACCTGTAAGTATGGATAGTTTAGAAGACTGTCACTATGCGGCTAGTAAAGATTTATTATGTATGTATCTTAATAATAATGAAGAGTCGCAGCTTTTTACAGGTAAAAGTTTACGACTTGGAGGTAGCAAAGAACTATACAAAGAAAACGGTACTGCTTTTGGCGATTTAAGTGCTATTTTGATAGATAATATGCCGTTTTGGGCAGAGTTTAGTAGTACGCCAAGTAACAAAGTAAGTTTGTTAAGTGAATGGGAAACTAAAATGGCTGCTATTGTAGATGAAACCATTGAAGAAAATGTAACAAGCCTTGCTGGCGTACCAAGTTGGATGTTGGTTTTACTTAACGATGTTTTAGAGAAAACAGGAAAAAACAACATTTTTGATGTTTGGCCAAACCTAGAAGTTTACTTTCATGGTGGCGTAAGTTTTAACCCATACATAGAACAATATCGCGCTATTCTTCCGAAGAAAGAATTTAAGTATTACGAGATTTATAATGCTTCTGAAGGCTTTTTTGCAATACAAGACCAAAACTATTCAGGTGATTTATTGTTGATGCTTGATTACGGGATTTTTTACGAATTTATTCCAATGGATACTTATGGTACAAAAGACGAAAAAGTAATACCGTTAAGCGAGGTAGAGTTAAATAAAAACTATGCAGTTATTATTACTACAAACGCAGGTTTATGGCGTTATAAGATAGGTGACACCGTAAGATTTGTATCAATTAGCCCTTATAGAATAAAAGTGTCTGGTCGAACAAAACACCATATTAATGTGTTTGGTGAAGAATTAATTATAGAAAATGCAGAAGATGCACTTAAAAAAGTGTGTAAAAGAACTCAAGCAGAAATTAAAGACTACACTGCTGCGCCAATATTTATGGAAGGAAAAGAAAAAGGTGCACACGAGTGGCTAATAGAGTTTAAAACACCTCCAAAAGATATTAATTATTTTAGTGAGTTATTTGATAACGCGCTTAAAAGCTTAAATTCAGATTATGAAGCTAAACGTTATAATAATATGACTTTAAACAAGCCTAAAATTAATGTGGCAAGAGAAAATTTATTCTACGATTGGCTAAAGAAAAATAACAAGCTTGGTGGACAACATAAAGTACCAAGATTATCAAATACACGTCAGTATATTGATGAACTACTTTCTTTAAATAGTTAAATTTATTTACTGTATATCTTTTTATTTCAGAGAATTAAGTACAGATTAATTTGGAAGTTATTTAAAAAATAATTACATTTAAATGCTATTAATCTGACATAGGGGAAAACGTCAAATTAACATTTAATTGGAAAACCACTTTATATTGGTAAATGTATAAAGTGGTTTTTTTATTAGTGGTATTTATAAAAAAACCACTCAAAAAAATGAGTGGTTTAATTTTATTTCAAAAAGCGTTTACTAATTAAGAAACTGCTTTAAGTTTTTTAAGTTTTGTTTTACTTAACTTTTCTTCAGCGTAAGATTTTGTTACACTAAACTTTTTGGTTTCACTACCAGGTAGCTCAAACATAGCGTCTGTTAAGATTTCTTCACATAAACTACGCAGACCTCTAGCGCCTAATTTATATTCGATAGCTTTTTCTACGATGTAATCTAAAGCGCCATCGGTTATGTTAAGCTCAATTTCATCCATTTCAAACAGTTTTTTGTATTGTTTGATAATAGCATTTTTGGGCTCGGTTAAAATGGCTCTTAGTGTTTTATCATCTAAAGGATCCATATAAGTTAAGACAGGTAAACGACCAATAATTTCTGGGATTAATCCAAAGTCTTTTAAATCTTTAGGAATGATGTATTGTAACAAGTTATTTTGGTCAACAACTTCTTCTTTAATAGAAGCGCTATAACCTACAGCTTGCATGTTTAAACGTTTTGAAATAACACGTTCTATACCATCAAAAGCTCCTCCAGCTATAAATAAGATGTTTTCTGTATTTACTTCTATAAACTTTTGGTCAGGATGTTTACGTCCGCCTTTTGGTGGTACGTTAACTACTGTTCCTTCTAAAAGTTTTAATAACGCTTGTTGTACGCCTTCACCAGATACATCTCTGGTAATTGAAGGGTTATCACTTTTACGCGCTATTTTATCAATTTCATCTATAAAAACAATACCTTTTTCGGCTTTGTCAAGATTGTAATCTGCTGCTTGTAATAGTCTAGTTAAAATGCTTTCTACATCTTCACCAACATAACCAGCTTCTGTAAGTACTGTTGCATCTACAATAGCTAAAGGTACGTTTAGCATTCTGGCTATAGTTTTTGCCATTAATGTTTTACCTGTACCGGTTTGTCCTACCATGACAATATTTGATTTTTGTATATCAATATCGTCGTTGCTTGCTGGTTGTAATAAACGCTTGTAATGGTTATAAACAGCTACAGACATTACCTTTTTTGTATATTCTTGACCAATAATGTATTGATCAAGGAAGGTTTTAATCTGCAAAGGTTTTTTTAGCATTAACTCTGCAGATAAACCATTATCATCGTTTTGTTTAGATTCTTCTACTACAATACCATGCGCTTGTTCTATACATCTGTCGCATATATGAGCATCTAAACCAGCAATTAATAAATTTGTTTCTGGCTTTTTCCTACCACAAAATGAACACTCTAATTCTTCTTTTGCCATTATTAATTTTAAATTTTACTCGCCTCTAGTTAAAATTTCGTCAATCATTCCGTATTCTTTAGCTTTATCAGCTTTCATCCAATAATCACGATCACTATCATTGTAAACTTTATCGTAATCTTGTCCAGAATGTTTGCTTATTATTTTATATAATTCTTCTTTTAAAGTAAGGATTTCTCTAGCAGTAATTTCGATATCGCTTGCTTGTCCTTGTGCCCCACCTAAAGGTTGGTGAATCATAACGCGCGAGTGTGTTAAACCACTACGTTTTCCTTTTTCTCCTGCACATAATAATACTGCTCCCATAGATGCAGCCATACCTGTACAAATTGTTGCTACATCTGGTTTTATAAACTGCATGGTATCATAAATACCTAAACCAGCGTAAACACTTCCTCCAGGAGAGTTAATATATATTTGAATGTCTTTGTTAGCATCTACACTTTCTAAAAACAATAATTGTGCTTGTATAATATTTGCTACTTGGTCATTAATTCCAGTACCTAAAAAGATAATACGATCCATCATTAAACGAGAAAATACATCGAAGATAGCAATGTTCATTTGGCGCTCTTCAATAATATTTGGCGTTAAATTAGTTGGATACATACTACTAATAATTTTGTTATAGTAGTTACTGTTTATCCCTTGGTCTTTTATAGCAAACTTTTCAAATTCTTTTCCGAAATCCATAGTTATAATAAATATGTTTTTAAATAAAATTAGGCGTTGTTAATTTGAGTAAACAACGCCTAAAGATAATGATTATTTTGTTAAACCTATACTAAAGAATGTATTGCTTTTTTAGAGGTTTAAAAGGAAATTTATTTATCTCCGTAAACTTCTTTTACAAACTTATCGTAAGATAATTCTTTAGTTTTGATGTTTGCTTTTTCTTTGTAAAGTTCTAGTAATTTTTGGCTAACTACTTGCTCAGAAATACGTCTAACTTCATCTTGATTTGATAATACACGTGCTGCAATATCATCTAATTCTTTGTCTGAAGGATTTAATTGTCCAAACTGTGCCATTTGCATTTTTATCATGTTTTTAGCACTGTCTTTTACGTCTTCAAAATCTACTTTTAAACCATGGTCTTCCATAAGTTTTGCTTCGATTAATTGGTAACGTAAGCTTTTTTCAGACTTTTCGTATTCTTCTTTAGCAGTAGCTTCATCCATTTCTTTTTCACCTGCAACTTGCATCCATTTTGTTAAGAATTCTGCTGGTAAATCAAACTTAGTGTTTTCTACTAAATACTCAGTAACGTCGTTTAATAGTTTTTGATCAGATTGTTGAACGAATTGCTTTTCTGCATCTTCTTTAATCTTTTCTTTTAACTCGGTTACAGATTTTACGTTGTCTTTTCCAAATAACTTGTCAAATAACTCTTGATCTAAATCTGCTAATTCACGTTTGTTAATTTCAGTAATTGTAAATGTTACTTCAATGTCTAAACCATGAGCATCATCATGAGCTACTTTTAAAGCATGCATTAACTCGTGATCATCTTCGTAAAGACCTTTAGTCTTTAAAGTGATTACATCACCAGCTTTAGCACCGATAAATTTCTTTTCTATAGCTTTTCCTTTAAACTTGTCTAAAGTTAAAGTTACAGTGTTGTCAATTTCTTTTTCTTCGTTTTTGAAAGTACCAGTTATCTCGCTATCTTTTTCAACAGTGTCTTGAGATACTAATTTTCCGTATTGTTTTTGGATACGCTCTATTTGCTCATCTATCATTTTGTCATCTGCTACGATGTTATAGTGCGTAATGGCTTTTTTACTTTTAATATCTACAGAAAATTCTGGAGCTAAACCTAATTCAAATTCAAAAGAAAAATTATCTCCATCCCAATCTATATCATCTTGTTGTTTTGGTAACGGTTGTCCTAAAACGTCAAGTTTTTCTTCTGTTAAATATTTATTTAATGCATCTTGAAGTAATTTGTTTACCTCGTCTACCAATACAGCTTTACCATATTGTTTTTTTACCATTCCCATTGGTACATGACCTTTTCTAAATCCAGGAATGTTAGCTGTTTTACGGTAATCTGTTAAGATTTTTTCTACTTTATCACTATAGTCTTCTTTAGCGATATCTACTTTTACTACAGCATTTAATGCATCAATGTTTTCTCTTGTAATATTCATTATAAATGATATAAAGCCCGCTTAAGGGCATTTAACACTAGTTTTTAATTTAAAAAGGAGTGCAAAAGTACTACTTTTTTACACTCCAACCAATTTTTTAAGCTGTTGTATTTCAGAGTTTTTTGTGTTTACTCAGATTTTTTATCTGTTTTTAATAAAGATTGTAAAATCGACTGTAAAATAGATAGTAAAATACTGAATAAAATAGCGGTCCAAATACTTGAAACAGCAAAACCATCTATAAATTTATCTGCTAATAAAATGATAAGTCCATTAATTACAAAAAGGAATAATCCTAAGGTTAAAATAGTTGCTGGTAACGTTAATATGACTAAGATAGGTTTTATTAAGAGGTTTAGAATAGCTAGTACTAATGCAACAATAATTGCAGTTACATAGCTGTCTACACTAACGCCGTTTAAGACATGAGCTAAGATAAATACAGCAACTGCGTTAAGTAAAAGTCTAAGAATTTGATTCATAATTTATGTGTTAAGAGTTATTCTAATTTACAAAATTAATTACAGCTTCGTAGAATTCTTCTGGGTTTTCTGCATGTAGCCAATGTCCAGCGTTGGTAATTGTTTTAATCTCTGCTTTTGGGAATTGTCTTTTTATAATAGCTTCGTCTTGTGAGCCAATATATTCGCTTTTATCACCTTTTAAGAATAATGTGTTTTTATCAAATTTAAAATTAAGTGGAAGAGCTTCGCCAATCTCACTAACATTTTCAGTTAATGCTTCAAGATTCATTCTAAAGGCAAGTTTTCCTTTTTCTATCCAATATAAATTTTTAAGTAAAAATTGTCTAACGCCAACTTGCGGGATAAACTTAGCTAATTGTTTATCTGCTGCACCACGACTTTTAATTTGATCAAAATCAAAACTGTTTAAGCCAGCTAAAATAGTATCGTGATGAACAGGATAAAATCTAGGTGAAATATCTGCAACAATTAAATGATTTACTAATTCTGGATATTTACAGGCAAAAAACATAGCTGTTTTTCCGCCCATAGAATGCCCTAAAACAATAGCGTCTTCAATGTTATGATGTTTAAAATAGTGTTTTAAATCTTCTGATAATACTTCATAATGATGGTCTGAATCATGAAAACTTCTACCGTGATTACGTTGGTCTATTAAATGAACTTCGTAATGTTCTGCAAATTGATTTCCTAAAGTTTTCCAGTTGTCACTCATACCTAAAAAACCATGAAGAATAACAAATGGTTTGCCTTGACCAAGTATTTGTGAATATAAAATCATTTATTTTAGTTTGTTTTTATACATGTTTATTACATTTTCTACACCTAAGTATAGGCTTTCTGCAATTAAAGCATGACCAATAGATACTTCTAATAAATTAGGAATGCTTTGTTTGAAAAATTCTATATTATCTAATGATAAATCATGACCAGCATTAACACCTAAATCTAAACTATCTGCTAATTTTGCACAATCTGCATAAGGTATTACAGCATCTTTGTTGCCTAAGCTGTATTGGTGTGCAAAAGTTTCGGTGTATAATTCAATTCTATCAGTTCCGGTTTCTTTAGCGCCTTCAATTTGTTTTAAAACAGGATCAACAAAAATGGATGTTCTAATTCCGTTAGTTTTAAATTCTTTTATAACTTCAACTAAAAAGTCTTTGTGTTTAATAGTGTCCCAACCAGCATTACTAGTAATTGCGTCTATGCTATCAGGTACTAAAGTAACTTGTGTAGGTTTTGTTGCTAATACTAAATCTATAAATTTTGGTATTGGATTACCTTCTATATTATATTCTGTATAAACAACAGGTTTTAAATCGTGAGCATCTTGATATCTAATATGTCTTTCGTCAGGTCTGGGATGGATAGTGATTCCTTCTGCACCAAAACGTTGTGCGTCTTTTGCAAATTCAACAACATTTGGTACATCGCCACCACGAGAATTACGTAAAGTAGCAATTTTATTAATATTAACGCTTAATTTTGTCATTAACTTAAAGTTTATTTTAACACAAAAATACGAACTCTTAAAGGCTTTTTATGCTAAAATTTAATTAATTTGCATAAACAAAAAGTTAAACTAAATGAATCTTTCAGAATACATTTTAAACGATATTAAACCTTTATCAAGTGCTGATAAAATAAGCGATTTGCAATTGCTGTTTAATCAGTTAACCTTCTCGCATATACCAATTAAGGATCAAAATGATGTATATATAGGTTGTGTTTCTGAAAATGATGCACATTGTTTTAAAGGCTCTGAAGTGATAAGCGATATAGCGTATTCTGTAGAAGGTTTTTTTGTAAGAGAAGAAACTAACTGGTTAGATGTTTTAGAGGCTTTTGCTCAAAACCACACTAACATAATGCCTGTTTTAAATAAAAATAATAAATACTTAGGGTATTATGAGCTTAATGATGTCATTGGATTGTTTAATGAAACTCCATTTTTCTCGGCAAACGGAGGAGTTTTAATTGTAGAAAAAGGTATTCAGGATTATTCATTTAGCGAAATTAGTCAGATTGTAGAAAGTAATAATGGAAAATTATTAGGTGCTTTTATTTCAAAAATTGAAAATGATGTGGCTCAAATAACCTTAAAAATTGGTAATACCAGTTTAAATGATGTTATGCAAACCTTTAGAAGATATAGTTATAACATAGTGTCTGGTCATGAAGAAGATACCTATTTAGAAGGCTTGAAAGAACGATCGGATTATTTAAAAAAATATCTAGATATTTAAGATGAAGGTTGCTATTTACAGTCAATTTCAAAAGAAAAAACCTTTAGCATCTTTAGAAGTATTACTAGAGGTTTTAGAGAAAGAGAATTTTGATGTTTTTATTGAAGAAACCTTTTTTAAAAACATTTCATCCAAAATAAAAAAGACATTAAACACTTTTTCTAGTTTAGATAGTTCTTACGATTTTTTAATAAGCATTGGTGGTGACGGTACAATTTTACGCGCTGTGACGTTAGTAAGAGATTTAGATATACCAATGGTAGGAATCAATACCGGTAGGTTGGGTTTTTTAGCAACCATTCAACATGACGAAATTGAAGACGCTATAAAATCTATCATAGAAAAAGACTATAATATTTCAGAACGAACATTATTAAGTATTTCAGTTTCTGAACCTAATAAAGAAATCGAGTCGTGCAATTTCGCCTTAAACGAAATAGCAGTTAGCCGAAAAAATACAACATCTATGATAACGGTTGAAACCGAGTTAAATGGAGAATATCTTACGTCTTATTGGAGTGATGGTTTAATAATCTCTACACCAACAGGATCTACAGGGTATTCTTTAAGTTGCGGCGGACCAGTAATTACACCCAAAGCAGCAAGTTTTGTATTAACACCAATTGCGCCACATAATTTAAGTGCAAGACCTTTAGTTATAGAAGACTCAATTACAATAAAACTTAAAGTAGATGGTAGAGAGAAAAAACACTTAGTATCTCTAGACTCGCGTATTGCAACTCTGTCTAATAAAACAGAAATCACTATAAAAAAAGCCCCATTTTCTGTTAAAATGATTTCACTTCATAATGAAACGTTTCTAGATACGCTTCGCAAAAAATTACTTTGGGGAGAAGATAAGCGTAATTAAACAATATTTTTTGCCTAAATCTGTTTAAATGAGTAACTATTTCAATAGAATTGTTATAGGCTAATCTTATTTATTATATTTGCAAACTTTGAAGATTTATGAGGCAATTAACAGTAATCATAATAACACTATTTAGTATACAATTTAGCGCTGCTCAAATACACGAAATTGGCTTGTATTTAGGCGGTTCTAACTTTATAGGAGATGTTGGTGCAACAGATTATATTGCGCCAAAAAACCTAACTATAGGTGGTATTTATAAATGGAATAGAAGTCCGAGACATTCGTATAGAATTTCATTACTGTTTAGTGAATTAGAAGGAATTGATAAAAACTCTGATGACCCAAGTCGTCAAATTAGAGGGTTAGAGTTTAATAGTCAAATTATAGAATTATCTGCCGGAATGGAGTTTACTTTTTTAGATTTTAATCTTCATAAAGGTGGTTTTGTATCAACACCATATTTATATACAGGTGTTACCGTAACAAAACACGATAATTTTTTCTTGGCTAATTCAGGTCAATTAGAACCAGAAGGAACCGAGAGTTTTGCATATGGTATACCAATGGTAGTTGGTTATAAAGCAGCAATTGCACAACATTTTGTGTTAGCTTTTGAAATTGGTGCACGCTATACATTTTCAGATGAAATTGATGGAAGTGTACCCGATGCAGAAGAGCTTCAAAGTAGAAGCTTTGGAAATTTAAATAATAATGATTGGTATACGTTTACAGGTGTAACCTTAACCTATACCTTTGGAAGAAACCCTTGTTATTGCGCATTTTAAGTGAGTATTGATAAAATAAATAAAGACTATTTACCAAAACATCTAGCTATTATAATGGATGGAAATGGTCGTTGGGCAAAACAAAAAGGAATGCTTCGTGCTATAGGTCATGAAAATGGAACTAAAGCAGTTAGAACAACAGTAGAGTCTTGCGCAAAGCTAGGTATAGAAAATTTGACACTTTATGCATTTTCTACTGAAAACTGGAATAGACCAAAGCTAGAAGTAGACACGTTAATGAAACTTTTAGTGTCTTCATTAAAAAAAGAAATTAACACACTTTTAGATAATAATATAAAATTAAACGCAATAGGTAATTTGTCACTATTGCCAAAAAAAGTGTACAAAGAATTACACGAAGTTATTGAGTTAACTAGTAAAAACACACATATGAATCTGACTTTAGCACTTAGTTATGGCTCTAGAGAAGAGTTAGTTACAGCTGTTAAAGAAATCAGTAATAAAGTTAAAAATAATATAATTTCTGAAGAAAGTATTGACCAGTCAGTTATAAATAAGCATCTTTACACGCACAATTTACCAGATGTAGACTTGCTTATACGTACTAGTGGAGAGCAACGTATAAGTAACTTTTTGTTATGGCAAATAGCCTATGCAGAGTTGTATTTTACACCAGTACTTTGGCCAGACTTTACAGAGCAACACTTAAGTGAGGCTATTATAGAATATCAAAAAAGAGAACGACGATTTGGGAAAACAAGTGAACAAATTAGCTAAACAATTACCATTGAAAACAGCATTACAATACGTTTTAATTACCTTCATATTTGCCATGTCTGCAATAGGTAATGCACAAGAACTAGACTACGAAGACGGTAAAAAATATAACCTTGCCGGTATCACTGTAAAAGGAAACACAACCTTTAGTGAGCAAACCATAATCACTTATTCAGGTTTAAGAAAAGATACCGAGATTCAAATACCAGGTGAGCAAATAAGTAACGCTATAAAAAAGCTATGGAACTCTAACTTATTTAGTGATATCGAAGTTTATCTTGTAAACACAGAAGGTAATGACGCATTTTTAGAAATCAGATTGTCAGATCTTCCAGAGTTAAATGAAGTAACTATTACTGGTATTAAAAAGGGTAAAAAAGAAACAGTAATAAAAGAAAATAAGCTAGACAAAGGAACAAAAGTTACAGAAAACCTTGTGACAACAACAAGAAACTATCTTGAAAGTAAATACAGAAAAGATGGATTTTTAAATGCAGATGTAAAAGTTAACACAACCGAAGTTGTAAATGACTCTCTAATCAAACCGCAAGTAAACATGTTTGTGGCTATTGATAAAGGAGAAAAAGTAAAGGTTAAGAAAATTAACTTTGAAGGAAACGAAGTGCTTTCTGATAAGAAGCTAAGAAAAGCTATGAAAAATACGAAGCAGAAAAACCCGATTCGTATTTTAAAACGTTCAAAATATATAGAAGCAGATTACAAAGAAGATTTAACGTCTTTAGTAAACAAGTATAAAGAAATAGGATATAGAGATGCGCGTATCATTTCTGATACATTGGTTTACAACGGAGAAAAAACAGTTTCACTTAATATTAAAGTTGAAGAAGGAGAAAAATATACTTTTGGTGATATCACCTTTATAGGTAACACAGTATATTCTGATGACTTTTTAAGAAGAAAGTTGAGACTTGAAAAAGGAGATACTTATAATGGTGTAGAATTACAAAAAAGAATAGCTGACGATTCTAGACCAGATGCAGATGATCTTACAAACCTTTATCAAAATAACGGATATTTATTTTCAACAATAAATCCAGTTGAGGTTAATGCAGACGGTAATGTTATTGATATGGAAATTAGAATAAGCGAAGGTAAACCAGCTTATTTTAATAAAGTAACTGTTGTTGGTAATAATAAAACTAACGATCATGTTATTTATAGAGAAATAAGAACACGTCCAGGAGAATTGTATAGTAAAGAAAATGTTGTTAGAACAATACGAGAGTTAAGTCAACTAGGATTTTTTGATGCAGAACAATTAACACCTAACTTTAAAAATGTAAATCCAGAAGAAGGAACAGTAGATATGGAATATTCTGTTGTAGAATCTGGTTCTAGCCAAATCGAGCTTCAAGGAGGTTACGGTGGTGGTGGATTTATTGGGACATTAGGTTTGTCTTTTAATAATTTCTCTTTAAAAGATATTTTCAAAAAGGAAGCATATAAACCAATCCCAATGGGAGATGGACAACGTTTAGCATTAAGATTACAAGCAAGTAGATTTTTCCAAACCTATAGTTTCCAGTTTTCAGAACCTTGGTTAGGAGGTAAAAAACCAGTGCAGTTTTCTACTTCTTTATCACAAACAAAACAATTTTTATATAATCCTGTAACTAGAAATGCAGATAAAGACAGACGTTTTAATATTACTGGTATTACATTTGGTTTAGCTAAGCGTTTATCAGTTCCAGATGATTATTTTACATTATCTCAAGCGATTAGTTTCCAACATTATAATTTAAAAAATTACAACACAGGACTCTTTACGTTTGGTGATGGTTATTCAAACAACTTATCCTACACAATTGGATTAACTCGAAACAATACGTTTAACGACCCTATTTTCCCAATGGGTGGATCTAACTTTTCTGTGACAGCTAAAATGTCTGTGCCATATTCAATGTTTAATAATGTTGATTATGAAGCTTTAAAGGAAGAAAGAGATGAAAATATAAGCATATTAAACGATCCAAACAGTACTACAACTGAAAGAAATACAGCTTCAGATAGAGTTAGTCAAATTGACCAAGAGCGTTTTAAGTGGTTGGAGTTTTATAAAGTTAAATTTAAAGGAGATTGGTACACTAAATTAGTAGATAAACTAGTTTTACGTCCTAGTGTAGAGTTTGGTTTCTTAGGAGCTTATAACCAAGATAGAGGAGTAATTCCTTTTGAAAGATTCTTTGTTGGAGGTGATGGATTAGGTAATTACAGTTTAGATGGTAGAGAGGCAGTTGCATTAAGAGGATATCAAAATCAAGCGCTTTCAAGTCAAGATGGTGGATCTATTTATAATAAGTTTTCATTAGAATTACGCTATCCTATTACTTTAAAACAATCGGCTAAAATTTATGCATTAACTTTCTTAGAAGCGGGTAATTCTTATAATGATTTTAGAGAGTACGATCCTTTTAACTTAAAAAGATCAGCAGGGTTTGGTGTAAGAATATTTATGCCTGCATTTGGATTATTAGGTATAGACTTTGGTCACGGGTTTGATCCACAACCAGGAGAAACTTCAAAACACGGTTGGGAAACACACTTTATTATCGGACAACAATTTTAAAAAACTATGCTAAAGCCCAATAAAATAGGTAAATGCACTTGTTAGTTTACTAATTTTTTTATTTTTGGCACGATATTTTCTATTAACAAAATGAGGATTTAATAAAAGAATTAAAATTTTTATAATTAAAATTCGTTATTTTGAAAATAGTAGCTTAAAAACTAATGATTTGGTGTTTAAGTTTAAACCAAAAAAATAAAATAAATCCAATATGAAATTTAAAGTTCTTTTAGTATTGTTCATATTAAGCGTGTCGTTTCAAGCAAATGCGCAACGTGGCGTAAGAATAGGTTATATAGATACTGAATATATTTTAGAAAACGTTCCAGAATATACTGAAGCAACTAAGCAGTTAGAGTCTAAAGTGCAAAAATGGAAAACTGAAATTGAAGGTAGATTAAATACTGTTAAACAAAAACGTGAAGCGCTTAATAACGAAAAAGCTTTATTAACCAAAGAGTTAATAGAAGAGCGTGAAGAGGATATATTTTTTGAAGAAAAAGAAATATTAGACTATCAACAAAAGCGCTTTGGTCCTAGTGGTGATTTAATGATACAGAAAAAGCAATTAATGCAGCCTGTTCAAGATCAAATTTTTCAAGCAGTACAAGACATAGCAGAAACAAAAAAATATGATTTTGTTTTTGATAAATCGGCAGACGTTGTAATGCTATATTCAGCAGAACGCTTTGATATAAGTGATTTAGTAATTAGAACAATTACAAGAGCATCAAAACGTAAACAAGCAACAAACAGACAAGAGCGTAAAGAGGCTAAAGAAGAAGAAGTTGTAGAAGATATAAATGACACACAAGAAGCGAGACAAAAAGAACTAGACGATAAAAGAGCAGCAAGAGAAGCAGCAGCAGAAAAACGAAGACAAGAAATCTTAGAAGAAAGAGAAGCTAAGAAAAAAGCAGCGCAAGAAAGAAGGCAAAAAATTATAGAAGAAAGAGAAAAAGCCAGAGAAGAAAAATTAAAAGCCAGACAAGAAGCGCAAAACGAAGAAAACCCATCTTTTGATGGAGATAAAAATAACGAAGACGAGAAAGAGGATTAACAATATTAGAATGAAGCTAAATATTTAAAATAAAGCAGTTCTAAGACAAACACTAATAATTTATAACACAAATACTATTTAAAATGAAACAAATTAAATCACTTTTATTCGCTGCAGCATTATTTATTGGAGCAACTAGTTTTACTAATGCACAATCAAAAGTAGCGCATATTAATGTTGGAGAGCTTGTTACTTCTATGCCAGAGATGAAAACAGCTCAAGCAGAGATGGAACAAATGGGTAAGACGTTTGAAACAGATATCCAAGAAATGATGAATGAGTATAAAACTAAAGCTAAGCAATACGAAGCTGAAGCAGCTACAAAGACTAATGAAGATAACCAAAAAAGAGGTGAAGAGTTAGCAGGTATGCAACAAAACATTAGACAGTTTCAAGCTAATGCACAACAACAATTACAACAAAAAGAATTAGATCTTTTAGAGCCAATCACTAAAAAAGCTAAAGAAGCTATCTTAAAAGTAGCAAAAGCACAAGGGTTTGATTACGTGTTAGATTCTTCTCAAGGATCTGGTGTAATTATGGCAGAAGGAAAAGATTTATTAAAAGACGTTCAAAAAGAATTAGGATTTTAATTAAAATCCCTTTTAAAATACAATAAAGCTGTCTAAATTTAGGCAGCTTTTTTTATGTAATAACTTATGAGTAAACAACCTATTGGTATTTTTGATTCTGGTGTTGGCGGTACTTCTATTTGGAAAGAAATACACGCCTTGTTGCCATTTGAAAACACTATTTATTTAGCAGATAGTGCCAACGCACCGTATGGACCAAAAGGTAAAGATGTGATTATTGCATTATCAGAAAAAAACACAGAGTATTTACTTAATCACAACTCTAAAATTATTGTTGTAGCCTGCAATACAGCTACTACTAATGCTATTAAACACCTAAGACAAAAATATGATGTGCCATTTATTGGTATAGAGCCAGCAATAAAACCTGCAGCTTTACAAACACAGACAAAAGCAATTGGAATTTTAGCAACAAAAGGAACTTTAAGCAGTGAATTATTTTATAATACATCTCAACTTTATTCTAACGGAATTGAAGTAGTTGAACAAGAAGGCGAAGGTATAGTACAGTTAATAGAAAGTGGTAAAATAAATTCTGAAGAGATGAAAGCGCTTTTAGAAATTTATTTAAAGCCAATGCTAAAGGCTAATATCGATTATTTAGTATTAGGTTGTACACATTACCCATATCTTATACCACAGCTTTTAAAAATGCTTCCAAATCATATTAAAATAATTGATTCTGGTGAAGCAGTTGCAAGACAGACTAAAGCTGTTTTAAAACAACTAAACTTACTTAATTTGTCTAACATAAAGCCAGATTTGAAGTTTTACATCAATTCAAATCCAAAAGTGATGTCTCAGCTTTTAAATAATGAATTTGAAGTAAATCAAAAAGACTTTTAAAATAAAAAAAGCCAAGTGTTAAACTTGGCTTTTTAATTATATATTTTCAATTCTATACTTCCTCAGCGTCTCTTAACCCTTGGATGTAAGCTGCTTTTTGGATTTGTTTTCTTCTAGTAACAGAAGGTTTTGTAAAGTATTGCTTGTCTCTTAAGTTTTGCATTACTTTAATGTTTCTGTGTTTACGTTTGTAACGTTTTAAGGCGCGTTCTATGTTTTCGCCTTCTTTAATTTCAATTCTTAACATATCTGAGTTTTATATCTTTTGCGAATATCCCTTAAATATTAGGATAATTCAAATTATTATTGATTTAATTTTAAATTTTAACCTAAATAGGTCTTTAATATCTTGCTTTTTGAGGTTTGACGTAATCGTCTAATACCTTTTTCTCTAATTTGTCTTACACGTTCTCTTGTTAGATCAAATGTTCTTCCAATTTCATCTAAAGTCATTGCTGGTTGATTGCCTAAACCAAAATTTAATCTAATCACATCACTTTCACGAGGTGTTAATGTTTCTAAAGCGCGTTCAATTTCAATATTTAAAGACTCATGCATTAAATGATTATCAGGGTTTGGAGATTCTCCTGATTTTACTAAATCATAAAGGCTATAATCTTCACCTTCTTTTAAAGGTGCATCCATAGATACGTGTCTGCTAGAGATACGCATGGATTGTTTAACATCGCTAATGGTTAAGTCTAACTCTTTAGCAATTTCTTCTGCACTTGGTGGTCTTTGATTAGCTTGCTCTAAGTGAGAGGTTACTTTTCTTATTTTATTGATGCTTCCAATTTTGTTAAGTGGTAATCTAACTATTCTTGATTGCTCTGCTAATGCAGAAAGAATGGCTTGTCTAATCCACCAAACAGCGTAAGAAATAAATTTAAAACCTCTAGTTTCGTCAAAACGTTTTGCAGCTTTTACTAAACCTGCATTTCCTTCATTGATTAAATCTGGAAGTTTTAAACCTTGATTTTGGTATTGTTTGGCAACAGAAACAACAAAACGTAAGTTAGCGGTAGTTAATTTATCTAAAGACTCTTGACATCCTTCTCTGATTTTTTTGGCTAATTCTACTTCTTCTTCAGCAGTAACCATTGGAAGTTTACTTATGTCTTGTAGGTATTTGTCAAGTGATTTAGATTCGCGGTTGGTAACTTGTTTCGTGATTTTTAATTGTCGCATTCAGTGTAGTTTAAAGTTTAACATTCTCAATCTAACAGAATATTCGACAATTCCTAATATTTAACACTTTTTTATGTGTTTTGTTGTGAAGTTTTTAAAAAAATTAATCAGATTTCTTCTTTTTTCCAAAAATACCGCCTAACACATCTTTTACATTATTTTTTGTTTTAACTGTATCTGTTTTTGTTGAATCTTTGGGTTTATTTCCGCCTAGAAGTCCGCCGATAACATCTTTTACAGGATTGTTAGTAGTGGTTGATGTACTGTCGTTGTTTTTATTATTTCCGTTTAAAATATCACCAATAGCGTCGTTTAGTTTGTCTTTTCCGTTATTGATTAATTTTTGTTTTTGAATTTCAACTAACTGCTGTGTTAATGTTTTTACGCCACTAGTTAAGTCTGTAGACACTTGTGGTTTTGTAGTGTTACCAGAAATAGAAGCGGTTACAGGTATTGTAATATTGTTTACCGCTGGATCATTAATTTTGTTTATTAGTGCGTTTACATCGCTTCCTAAATACTTTGCAGGTACATCAACAACCACTTGGTAATTCATGGTGTTGCTGAAAGAATGTGATCCGCCAACAGTCATTTTTATATCCTTATATTTTAATTCAAATGGTTGCACGTTAACTTGACCATTGTTAAAAGAAAGTTTAGCGGTTAGATCCTTTAAATCAAGTTTACTAAAATCTAAAAAGCTTAATTTATTTTCAAGAGTTGCAATTAACTGTTCGTTTTTAGGTTTAAATTCTCCGGTTAATAATTCCGCGAAAGCGTCACCAGAAATTGTATTTAAAATTGGTGTAAAATCTTGCCCTAAAGTACCAGAAATATCAATAGAACTATTTAATTTTCCTTCTAAAGCTTTGGCAATTGGTGCTAAGGCTTGTAACATATCTAAACCATTAAATGATTCTGAAATATTAAAGTTGGAAGCGCCAAGTTGCATGTTAAATGTAGATTGCTCTTTTGTGGTGTCAACCAAGCCATTAAGCGTTAAATTACCATCAAAAATACTTGACGTCATGTTGTTTAATTTGGCTTTGCCATCTGCAATGTTTAAGCTTCCTTTTACATCTTTTAAAGTAAGATTATCATAAACTACAGTGGTTGCATTTGCTGTTACGTTACAATCTAAAAATTCTGGTATTTTTAGTGCGGTATCTGGTTCTGTACTTTGGTTTACTGGTGCTTCGCTACCGCCTTCTATCATAAAGTCGCTAACTAAAAATTTGTTTGAGTTGACATTAAAATTTCCTTTTAGCTTTTTATTGCTTAATAAAAAACCAAGTAAATTATTTATTGTACCAGTTGCGTTTAAATCAGATTGACCTGTTGTTGCATTAAACTTATCAAGTTTTATAGTGCCTGGATTAAAATTTACTTCTGCGCTACTTATATTAATTGGGTTTACTATATCTGCTGAAGAAAACTCAAATCCGCTAACGCTAACCATACCGTTGTTTTTAATGCGTTCGTATGCATTAGTTTCGATAGCATTCATATCAAAACTGGTATTTAATTTAGCTTTTAAAATACCTTTTAATTCATTCTCAAGTTCAATTGGGTACGCTTTTGTGATATTAGCTAAATTTAAAACACCATCAATATTAGCGTTTACTAGCATGTTAGTCGTTAGATTTTTTATAGTAGCCGAACTTTTAAAAACATCTTGGTCTATTTTAAAATTAAGCGCATTTAAGTTAACGTAAGTATCGTCTACTAAACCAGTTTCGTTTTTTATTTGTGCGTTAATATTGATGTTTTCTACACGTTTTGGTAGATCTGCAAATTTAAAAGACGCATTGTCAGAAAGAATATTAATATCTAAAGTAGGTATGGTTTCTTCAGTTACTTTTCCTTTAATAATTCCGTTTACTTTAAAATTTCCTGTTGTATTTACGTTATCTAAGTTTTTAGCATAAGTTTCAGGGATGACTGCTAAAAACTCTTTAAATGAAGAACCAGGATTTTCAAAAGAAATATCAATCTCTTGTCCGTCTTCAAGTTGTTTTACATAACCTTTAAATTGCAACGGTAAATCATTTACAAAACCTTCATTATCTTTAAATGTGTAAGTTTGATTAGGTATGTCTAAATCTATTAAAGCATCAAGTTTGATTAGATTATTACTTAAATATTCTGTGCTATCAATGCTGAAAGTTACGTTAGCTTCTGTTTTTGTGTCTAATTGGGAAGTGTCTCCAGAAAAAATTCCGTTACCTGTGTGGTTGATGTTGGTAACTTTTATTAGTGTATTAGCGCTTTCATCTGTATAATTAAAAGCACTATTATTTATGCTGTAATTTTCAATATCAAACGCAAAACCATCATTATTTGAAGTGTCTGATGATGTGTTGTTGGTGTTTTCTTTTGCAATATCCCAATTTACTTGTCCGTCTTTGTTTGTTTTTAAATTAATTAAGGCCTCATCAACATTTATACTGTTTATTATAATTGGATCTTCGCTAGCGGTCTTAAAAAGTTCTTTAACAGACATATCTAAGGATAACTGCTTTACACTGGCTAAGGTATCATTTTTAAAAGGCTCAAAATTGGTGATAACTAAGTTGTCTAAAGTCACATTAGCTTGCGGAAAACTTCTAATAAAACTTAAGTCTACATCATTAAATTCAACCTTTGCATTAACATTGTTATTAATGAAGTTTTTAACCAAATCCTTTATTTGATTTTGAAAAATAAACGGACTAGCTATTAAAAGTAATAGTAGAATTAAAAATGAAATTCCGATAATTTTAAGCTTTTTCTTCATGAGAACTTTTTAAGTTGAATTTTCATACGAATTTACGTATTAAATTAGGTAAAAAGATCTTGATAAGCTTAGATTTAATATAAGTTTAGCATTTTTAAAGCAGATTTATCTCTTCATTAACTTTAAGCTTAAATCGCTTTCTAAAAAGATATACACCTAAGTACAAAAATGGTGTGTCTAAAATAGCGATTAATACCTTAAAAATAAATCCGCTAATTAGTAAACCAGCAAATTTATCCCAACCAATTTCACCAAAAGAACACAGTAAAAATAACACTGAAAAGGTATCTACAAACTGAGATAAAAAAGTTGAACAATTATTACGTAACCAAAGCATTTTTCCGTTGGTTAATCGTTTCCAAAAGTGATAAATCTGAATGTCTACCAGTTGCGCTAGTAAATATGCCATCATACTGGCAAAAACGGCAATAATGGTATTACCAAATACTGTGGTAAAAAGCGAATCGCCAACAGGCGACCAACTTGTAGCAGGAACATGATTTGCAGTGTAAACAATTAATAAAGAAAAAATTGAAGCAAAAATACCAGCAATTACAATTTGGTTTGCGCGTTTTTTACCATAAATTTCACTAATTAAATCGGTAATTAAAAAGGTAATCGGGTAAGGAAGAATACCAACAGAAATCTCAAATAACTTAGCGCCAAAAATTTCAATATCAAAAGGATGCCAATAAAAAAATTTCTGAAAAATCAGATTAGAAACCACCAAAGAGGTTATAAATAAGGCACCTAAAAAAAGGTAGATTTTTTGAGCAGCTAGTTTGTCTTTTAAGGTCATAAAAACTTATTAACAGTTTGTGTAAAGATAAGGACTAAGTGAATTTCTTTTAGTTATTTTGCCAAAGATTTATGAAGGATTCTAAAACCATATACATAGCATTAGGTAGTAATAAAGGAGATAAGTTTAAAAATTTACAACTTGCAGTAGATGCTATTTTTGAAAAAATTGGCACAATAATTAGTATTTCAAAAGTCTATCAAAGTCAAGCAATGGGCTTTGAAGGCGACGATTTTTTAAATACATGTATAGCTGTAAATACAAAACTAACACCTAAAAAAGTACTTAAAATACTTCAAGACATTGAAGTGAAATTAGGTAGAACACCTAAAAAAAGTGAAGGTTACGAGTCTAGAGAAATCGATCTAGATATCATTTTTTTTGAAGATGAAATTTTAGATGAAAGTAACTTGGTAATTCCTCATCCAGAAGCTCATAAACGTAAATTTGTTTTAGAACCCTTAAAACTAATTGCAGCTAAAACAGAACATCCTGTTTTAGAAAAAACAGTTGAAGAACTTTATGAAGCTTGCGAAGATCAAACCGCTTTAGAACCTTATAATATCTGGCTAAAAAACCCAATTAAGCAGTATAAATTATCTAAAAATAACTATATAGCTATTGAAGGTAATATTGGTGCTGGTAAGACAAGTTTATCAACACAAATTGCGTCAGATTTTAATGCAAAATTAATTTTAGAGCGTTTTGCAGACAATCCGTTTTTGCCTAAGTTTTATAAAGAACCTAATCGTTACGCATTTACTTTAGAGATGTCTTTTTTAGCAGATCGCTACCAGCAAATTAGTGACGATTTAAGTCAGCTAGATTTGTTTAAAGATTTTATTGTTAGCGATTACGATGTCTTTAAATCTTTAATTTTCTCAAAAATTACGCTGCAACCAGACGAGTTTAAATTATACCGAAAGTTATTTTATTTGATGTATAAAGATATTGCTAAGCCAGATTTATATGTGTATTTATATCAAAATACTGAGCGTTTACAGGCTAACATCAAAAAAAGAGGTAGAAAATACGAAAGCGAAATAGCAGACGATTATTTAGAAAAAATTAATGCAGGTTATTTAGATTTCTTAAAAAGTCAGTCAGATTTTAATGTAAAAATTATTGATATTTCAGATAAAGATTTTGTGAAAAATAGAGCAGACTATTTATGGCTTTTAAACGAAATAAATAATGGAGTACAAGATAGTCAAGACCGATAAAATTTTAATTGTAGGTTTAAGTGCAACTGCTAATTTTTTAAATACTAATCAAATAACTGGTCAGTTAGCAAGACAATTTATGCCTAGAGTTGGTGAAGTAATACATAGAAAAGACAACTTTAAATTGTCACTTCATGATTACTCAAATTTTAATATTTCAGAATTTAATCCCAATCAAACGTTTCAAAAATGGATTGGTGTAGAGGTAAATAACTTACAATCTGTACCAGGCCAAATGGAAACTTTAACCATATATGCTGGCAAATATTTAGTCATAAATTTTGAAGGAACTATAGAAGCGTTTGTAGGGTTTTGGCAAGACCTTCATTTTAATTGGCTACCAAATTCAGAATTTGACATAGATAACAGACCACATTTTGAAAGACTTGGTCCAGATTATAACCCAAATCAAGCTGTAAATAAGGAAGAAATTTGGATTCCTATTAAGTAGAAGTTAGGTTGTCGAAAACCTTTAATTTTCAACATTCAAACCTTTCAACTTACTAAATACATCCCAAACTACAACGCCACAACTTACGCTAATATTTAAAGAGTGTTTGGTGCCAAATTGCGGTATTTCAATAACATTATCGCTAGCATTAACTACTTTTTGAGAGACACCTTTTACTTCGTTGCCAAAAACTAATGCGTATTTAGTGTTTACTTCTGGTGTAAACTGGTCTAACATAACCGCATTTTCGGCTTGCTCAATACTTAAAACTTTGCAATTTTCGGCTTTAAGTTTTTCAACTAACTCAACAGTGTTTTCTACATATTCCCAATCAACAGTGTCTGTACTGCCCAATGCAGTTTTATGTATGTCTTTGTGTGGTGGCGTAGCTGTAATTCCGCAGAGATAAATTTTTTCAACTAAAAACGCATCACTTGTTCTAAATACACTACCAATATTATTTAAACTTCTAATGTTGTCTAACACAATAATAATAGGTGTTTTTTTAGAGTGTTTAAAATCTTCAACACTTAGTCGGTCTAGCTCGCTGTTTTTTAGTTTTCTCATAATGCAAATATTCAAAAAAAAACTCCCTTTTTTCAAAGGAAGTTTTAATAAAAAGTATTTAAATAAGGTTTAGTGTACCTCTTCTTTAGTTTCTGTTTCTTTAGCCTCTTCAACTTTTGGCTTAACAGTACCTTTAATTCTTAATCTAACAGAAGGCGAGTTTACAGCATTTGTAGTTAATGTAACTGTTTTAGAAAAACCACCAGTTCTATTAGTTGCGTAACGTACTTTAATAACATCAGATTCTCCTGGTGCAATTGGTGTTCTTGGCCAAGTTGGCACTGTACAACCACAAGATCCTTTAGCGTTAGTAATTACTAGAGGAGCATCTCCTGTATTTGTAAATTTAAATTCTCTGTTTCCGTCAGCGCCATTTTCAATAGTACCATAGTCTATTGTTTCAGATTCAAATTCAATTTTTGCGCCTTTTTCATTGGTTGCTTCTTTAGCAGTTTCTGTTTTTTCTGCTGTTTGAGCAACGCTACATGTTAACATTCCGATTATAGCGAAACTTAACAATATTATTTTTTTCATCGTAATAAATTATTGGATTATCTCACAAATTTAGTAAAAACGATATACTTACTTAGTTAATTAAATAATAATTTAAACATCATTTTATAGCAACTAGTAAATTAATTAAATTCGCAATCAAACCAAAATCAAAAAATAATCCCTTTGGCAGCAAAAACGAAATCCAAAAAAGTAACACCTTTAATGAAGCAGTATAACGCTATAAAAGCGAAATATCCTGATGCTTTATTACTGTTTAGAGTTGGTGATTTTTATGAAACTTTTGGTGAAGATGCTGTTAAAGCTGCCGAAATTTTGGGTATTATTTTAACCAAAAGAGGCGCAGGAAGTGATAGCGAAACCGAATTAGCAGGTTTTCCGCATCACTCCTTAAATACCTATTTGCCAAAGTTGGTAAAGGCTGGCGAGCGTGTTGCAATTTGTGATCAGTTAGAAGATCCTAAACAAACAAAAACCATTGTAAAACGTGGTGTGACCGAGTTGGTAACTCCTGGTGTGGCTTTAAATGATGAAGTGCTACAATCTAAAACTAACAATTTTTTATGTTCGGTGTATTTTGGAAAATTATCCATAGGAATTTCATTCTTAGACATCTCTACGGGAGAGTTTTTAACCGCGCAAGGTAATGCAGAATATATAGATAAGTTACTTCAAAATTTTAGTCCGAGTGAAGTCTTAGTTTCTAAACCAAAACGAAATAAGTTTGCAGAAGCTTTTGGTAACGATTTTCATACCTTTAATTTAGAAGATTGGGTATATCAACCCGATTTTGCTAATGAAACTTTGCTAAAACATTTTGATACAAAATCATTAAAAGGTTTTGGTGTAGAAGACTTAAAAGAAGGTGTTATTGCAGCAGGTTCTATCTTACATTATTTAGCCGAAACACAACATCATAAGCTAGAGCATATTACTTCAATTTCTAGAATTGCCGAAGATGATTATGTCTGGATGGATAAGTTTACTATTAGAAACTTAGAGCTGTATAACTCTACAAACAATAATGCAGTTACACTTTTAAATGTAATAGATAAAACCATATCAGCTATGGGCGGACGTATGCTTAAACGTTGGTTAGCATTACCGTTAAAACATGCAGATAAAATTAAGCAACGTCATGAGGTAGTTTCTTATTTAAAAGACAATGATACGGTTTTACATAAAATTCAAAATTATATAAAAAACATAGGCGATTTAGAGCGTTTAATTTCTAAAATTGCTACACAAAAGGTAAGTCCTCGTGAGGTTATTCAGCTAAAAAACTCACTTGAAGCAATAGTGCCAATAAAAACATTGGCAACCAATTGTGATAACGAATCTTTAAAGATTATCGGTGATAATTTACAAAGTTGCAATGTGCTACGCGAAAAAATTAAAGAAACTTTAAACGAAGACGCGCCGGTTAATGTTTTAAAAGGAAATACAATTGCAAACGGATTTTCTTCTGAATTAGATGAACTTAGAGAACTATCAACTTCAGGAAAAGATTATTTGGACAAGATGTTAGAGCGAGAGAGTGAACGTACAGGTATTACTTCATTAAAAATAGCATCTAACAACGTTTTTGGTTACTATATTGAAGTACGAAATACGCATAAAGATAAAGTGCCAGAAGAATGGATACGTAAGCAAACTTTAGTAAGTGCAGAGCGTTATATTACTGAAGAATTAAAAGAATACGAGGCTAAAATTTTAGGAGCAGAAGAGCGTATTCTTGCAATTGAACAGAAGTTGTTTGCAGATTTAGTGCAATGGATGAATCAATACATCAAACCAGTGCAACAAAATGCCTTTTTAATTGGGCAATTAGACTGTTTATGTGGTTTTGCGCAATTGGCAACACAAAATAATTATGTGTATCCGCAATTGGATGATTCTTTTGATTTACAGATTGAAGATGGTCGTCATCCAGTAATAGAAAAACAACTACCAATAGACGAATTGTATATTGCAAATTCAGTATTTTTAGACAGAGAAACGCAACAAATTATTATGATTACTGGACCAAATATGTCTGGTAAATCGGCAATATTACGTCAAACTGCCTTAATTGTTTTACTAGCACAAATAGGAAGTTTTGTGCCAGCAAAAGAAGCTAGAATTGGTGTTGTAGACAAGATTTTTACACGTGTTGGCGCGAGTGATAATATTTCTATGGGAGAATCTACGTTTATGGTAGAAATGAATGAAACAGCGTCTATTCTTAACAATATTTCAAATAGAAGTTTAGTATTGTTAGACGAAATTGGTCGCGGTACAAGTACTTACGATGGTATTTCAATAGCTTGGGCAATTAGCGAATATTTACATGAACATCCAGCAAAACCTAAAACCCTTTTTGCAACGCATTATCACGAGTTAAATGAAATGTCAGAAACATTTAATCGTATTAAAAACTTTAATGTTTCGGTTAAAGAACTTAAAGATAATGTATTATTCTTACGTAAATTAGTAGAAGGTGGTAGTGAGCACAGTTTTGGAATACATGTTGCAAAAATGGCAGGAATGCCACAACAAGTACTACATAGAGCAAATAAAATTCTAAAGAAATTAGAAAAGAGTCATTCTAGTGAAGAGTTAACAGATAAGGTGAAATCTATGCAAGATGAAATGCAATTAAGCTTTTTTAATTTAGACGATCCATTGCTGGAAAATATTAAAGAAGAAATTTTAGAAACCGATATTGACACATTAACTCCAGTAGAAGCCTTAATGAAGCTAAATGAGATCAAACGTATGTTGTTGAAAAAGAAGTAAGTGTAAATTTTTTAAATTATTTTTTAAAAAAGGCTTTGGAATTAGTAAATATATTTTAAATTTGCATCCGCAATAGCAATATTGCTCGTTCATTTAAAAGACTGCGAAAGTAGCTCAGGGGTAGAGCATCACCTTGCCAAGGTGAGGGTCGCGGGTTCAAATCCCGTCTTTCGCTCTGATACTTTCTTAAAATATACCAAGATGCTGAAGTGGTGGAATTGGTAGACACGTTGGACTTAAAATCCAATGACCGTTTTGGTCGTGCGGGTTCAAGTCCCGCCTTCAGTACAAAGCAAAAAGCCTTTATTTTAAAGGCTTTTTGCGTTTTTAAACACTTTTTTTGCTATGACTGAAAAAGTGTATTTTATTAAAAACGTACCTACAAACGTACCTGTAAAGCATACTATAAAACTCATGCAAAAACAGTATAGTTTACCTAAAATTTATATTAGACGTGATGCCAACAAAACACCTATTGTTGGACCAGGTAACAATTGGTATGTTTATTATTACTACCGTGATCCAGATAGTAATAAAATGAAAAAGTTTATTTATAAGTACGGTCTTAATCGCTTCAAAACAATTAGCGAGCGCAAACACTACGCAAAGCAAATTGTAGAAGCTTTAACTGAATTACTAGAAAGTGGCTACAACCCATTTTTAAAAGAAGGTTTACCAACAAACACTTTTGAAAGCAATAAAACATATACACTTACTGAAGCTGTTAATTATGTTTTAGAGCAAAAGTCTAAGCGACTTAAAACCGCATCTATTAAAGATTATAATTTTAGATTAGGGCATTTTTTAGACTGGTGTAAAAAAGTTGGGGTACACAATAACGATGTTACCAGCATTACAAAAAAACATGTTATAGCCTTTTTAAACACTTTAGAGTTAAGCAATACCTCTGTAAATAATTATAAACGTGCGCTAAGTGCTATCTTTGGTTATTTAAGCAAAGAAGGTATTATAAATGCAAACATTGCTAAAGAGTTACCTACATTAAAAAGTAAACCAAAAAAGAACACACCATTTACACCCAAACAAATACAAACAATAACCAAGCATTTAAAACAAACAGATCCTTACATGGTAGATTTTATAAAGTTTGTGTTTTATGGATTTTTACGTATTACCGAAATTATAAGGCTACAACCTAAAAATATTGATCTGGAGAATAACGTGTATAGGGTAGAAACTAAAACCGATGTTTTTAAAACTAAGGTTTTAGTACCTCAATTAAAAGACGTTGTATTAAAATACATGCAGCAAGGTAAAATTTATAAAGATGAATATCTCTTTACCAACAATAACAAGATTGAAAACTGGCAAGCTACCGAAAAAACAAAAACCGATCATTTTAGGAAACGTTTTAAAAAGGCTAAGAAACATTTAGGGTTTAATGAGCATTACGGACTTTACAGCTTTAGGCATAGTGCAGCAATAGACAATTATAACCATTACAAAAAACAAGGTTTAAACGATTACGAAATTATAAACAAACTGGTTATTATAATTGGGCATAGCGGACCAGAAGTAACACGTAAATACTTACGTGACGTGCAAGCCAACCTACCAAAACAATACGGAAGTAATTTTAGTGTAAAATTTTAAAATTAAGAGTATTAATAAGTATTAATACTTATTAATACTCTCTATTCTTTATAAAGAAAAACGTTAGGTGTTCTGGGAAATCTTTTAAAGTTATAATGGAATAATATTTTTAGGGTTGTGTTGTATTATTTTATGTGGTGTTTTTTTTGAAACTCGCATAGCTTCACTTAATTGATGGTTGTAGTATCTTATAATGTGGTTGTTTTGATATAGGTATGCACACAAATCATCTTTATCGTATAAATTAATCAAATCGTCTGACTGTAACCTTTTTAAAACCTCTGGGCTTGTTCCAGAATATTGATTAACAAGGTTTTTATCAATATTATGGCAATCTTTAAATTCTAAAACTGTTTTGTATGGCGCATTTAACAACTTAGCTAACGATATGTAGTCTACGTCTTTGTTATCGTAAGTAATCTCTATTTGGTACTCTGTAAATTTTACTTTAATTACATGAGCCATGTCTATTAACAAATTTTGTAATTGGATTATCATAATTAAACTAATTTTTTGGTTAATAATATAGCTAAGGTGTAGTTGGTTATGATTAAAAAAACATCTACTACTGGATCTGTAAAGTGTACGTAATTATAAGCTGCTTTACATACAGAAAAACTTAAAAACAAGAATAAACTACTAAGTAACATTAATATAAAAAACTGTTTAAAATGATAGCTTAAACGCTTTTTACGTTGGTATAAATGATTGCGCAATACATGGTTAGCTTCTTTATAACTGTAAGTGTTGTTTTGTGGGTTGTATGCTTTTTCTTTTAGGTCCAGCATAATTTGAGTGAAGTCTGGTTTCATTTTATGGTAGTTTTTATATGGTATAACAAAATTACAATTTTTTTTAACACAAAAAGCGCAAAGTTTAAAACTTTACGCCTTTTGACACTAACTAACTAAATAAAAATGAATACACTAACTTAGCGACACTTCTATACTTTGCGGTAATTGCGCTGCTGCTTCATCTTGCGGTGTTACCAATTTTTTATCATGTATGTAATACTTTGCGCCTGGTATTGTTTCGTAACGGTTTTTTTGTGCATATACATAGTTGTTTGTATAATCTTCTGGTGTTACGTCTACTTTTAAAATAATATCTCCGTCAAATGTTGTTTTAGATCCGCCTCGTGTTTTTCCGTCTGTGGTTTCTTGAAAAATAGTAAACAATATTTTACCGTCAATAGCTTTTCTAAATTGACTATCGTAATTTATGTTACCATATTTTTCTACTAGCTTTTGCCAACTATCTGTAAAAAATGCATCGCATTGATTTACTATTGCTACAAACTGCTCAAAAGTATCTGGCAAATCACTAAACGGATAAAAGTGTTCTAAATTTTGCGGTTTGATATATTGATCTTCTTTGTTTCTAAACAATGCGCTTTGGTAATGTTCTTCTAAACTTGCAAATCCTACGGTTAAACCGTCCGTTAAAAGTTCGTCTACAAACTGAAAACTAAAACGTGTTTTCATTGATCCTGCTGGACCAGATATGTTAATAGATAAACTTTCTTTATGCTTTTTCTCTAGGTTTCCTAAAAACTTGGCTATTGTACCATTTAAAGCAAAATAATTAATAGGTTTTGCGTTTTCTCTTTGCTCTTTACTGCTTTTTAAACCTATTACTTTACTAGCTGTGTTTTGCAAAGCCGCATCCGTCTTTACGACCTCTTTTTGCGTATTAACGGATTGCGGTTTTGACCTCTCCAGATGTAATGCTTCTGTTTGTGGTTGTGGTTGCACTTCTGTATTTGGATTACCTAATGCTTTTGGTGCTGGATTTGGCACTTGGCTTAAATCTACTTCTATTGTTTTTGGTTTAGGATTACCTAAGCCTTGTTTGGTTGGTTTGTTTTTTTTACTCTTAAAACTGCTTAAAAAATCTTCTATAAGCGGTTTAACTTTAGTATTGAAATTTGTTAATCCTACATATTGATCTACTTGCGTATAAGGAAACTCTTGTTTTAAATCGCCTATCATTTCTATATAATATGCGGTTGCTGTATCTCCGTAATTTTGTAAAGCAAAATATTGCTCTAATGCACGTGCAAAACACTCTTTTATACTATTTATGTAACTACTAGAGCTTTTTGCATTCATATTCTTTTTAAAAGTAATTGCTATTTGACCTGCAAGACTTTCGTAGTTGTCACTTGCGTAACGTTTACCTGTTTTTTGACCTTCTAAATAATCTAACAAATGCGCTACCTCGTGCGCCATGATATTAGTAAAGTTTTCAAAACCATATTTTGCACTAACAGATATAGCGTTAAAATTAGGATTAAATACACCTAATGCTTTACGTGCATAAACTAATTTAGATCCTGTATGTGATATTTTTAAACCATAATCTTTGGCTATTGGCACTAAATTACCATAAGTATCTAATATTTTTTGCCATGCATCTTGCGTGTTTTCTATTTGTGCTACGGTTAAATTACTACCGTTTTGGCGTTTTATTAAAATACCATATTTATCAAATAGTTCTTTACTTGTGTTTTTTATACCGTAAGCTGTTTCTAAGCCTTTTTTACGACTATCTGAATAGTCTTGCGCCTGAACATTAATATCGTTTATTTTAAAGTCTAAAAACTGTCTAAATTCTCGCCAATACTCAAATACTTCTGGGTTTGCTGTACGTGGTTTTGGCATTGTTGCTTTTGGGTTGACAAAACGCTCATACATATAGTGTGTTGATGCCCACATATGCTTACTATCTAGCTTAGATTTTATACGTTTTGTACCATAACGTTTGTATGGCTTGTAAAGTGCTTCTTTTTCGTTCCAGTCTAATTTTTCATATTCAGCTAACGTTATTTTTTTCTTAATTTTTGCTGGTAGACTGTTGTATAATGCTTTTGCGCTGTTAACGGTAAAGTATTTTTTTCTTCGTTCTTCTGGTAGATTATTGTAATACTCTTTTTGTCTTTTTGTACTATCTTCAGCTTGTTGTTTGTACAACGCTTTTGCTCTGGTTGTATAGTACATACTTGTTAATACTAACTGATCTAATGTTAATAGCACAAATACATTGTCTTTAGTGTCTTGAAAGCTATTAACACTTACTAAATAAGTATCTTCTTTTGTTTTTATAGCATCAAACACAAAACCATGACTTTCTAAAGCTTTTTCGTCTAATGCTGGTATGTAAATAGGTTTTTTATCGGTAAGTATTGTTTCTTCATTAAACACAATTTCTTGCGTATTTACTTTGGTAAAGTCTGCAATGTCATTATGTTTTTTACCTTTTTTATCGGTAACACTAATTACATCGCCACCATTATCTACCGCAAGTATTATATTTACTAAAGCGGTTTGTTCTTTTAAAAGATTATTTATTTTTTTAACGAGCGCAAATTTTTCTCTCATTAAATCATTTTTTTCAGAAAAGTTTTCTGCTTTGTCTATTTTTTTCTGAAAGTTATCTTTTTGGGTTTCTAAGCCTGAAACCTTAGAAAACAAATCTTCTAATTGTTTTTGATATTTTTTAAGTTTTGGATGTTCTTTTTGAGTAGGTTTGTCTTTAGCTTTTGGTTTAACTTTTACAATACCTTTTCCTTTTACATATTTATAACCAGGATTAAGCCTACCACAACTATTTAAAGCTACTTTTGCAATACCTTCATGTTGCGGACCCGCTAAACCTTTAAATAAATCTAATTGCGGATCATCTTTTTTTTTTGAATTTTCCGATAATTTAAAATCAATAGCGCTTAAATGCTGTTTATTATCAAAAACCTTATCTACTAATTTATTAAGATGTTTTTTGTATTCTGCTTTACTATCTAATAATCTTGCTTCTACACGATCTAAATCTGCACTAAAAATATAAGCGTAATTATCTGCTAATTTTTCTTTAGATTGATTTAAAAGGTGTTTTTTAATTGCTTTTTTTGTTACTTCTTTACGTAAAATAATTTCTTCACGTACTTTTTCCATGAATTTAACAACGTCTGGCTTCCAAAGTATATCGTTAGCATATTCTTTACTTAAAGCTTTTAATTCTGTATCCGAAAGTGTTTTTATATTTCGGTTTACATTGATATATGAAGCTTCATTTTTTTTAGTTGGCTTAATTTTTTCAAAATTAGATTTTCCCCATAAAACAGCATCTTGATAGTTTTCTATATTTAATTTTTTTGAATTAAATATTTTTAAAGCTTTTTTTACATAAGGATCATCTGAAGTAATTTGAAATCCTTTTTTACCATATCTGGATATGTTATATTTTTCAGAAATATCTGCATCTATTTTAACGGTAGATTTTTCTTTTTTAGCAGCAACCTTTTCAATCTTACCACCTTTTACGTATTTGTAACCAGGTTTAAGTCTACCGCAATCGGTTAATGCTTCTTTTGCAATACCTTTATGTCTTGGTGCGCCTAAACCTGTTGGTAGGTCTATTTTTTCTGAAAGGTTAATTTTAAAATGTGTGGTGTCTGGGTTATTCATTAATAGGTTTTCTAGCTTTGCTGTTGCATCACTAAATTGTTTTCCTATTTTATTTTCTGTGTTTCCTTTATGATAATCATTGTCAAAAACGTCTACTTGTTCCATTTTTTCAAACAAATCATAAAGTGTATCGTAATCAATAACTTTTCCGTGTAATGCGTTGTATTCTTGGATTAATTTTTCCATAATTAAATCACAAAGTTTTTACCTAATACCTGTACATGTGCTTGCACAACTATATTTTCTGGTGTTAATGATAAAATTTGTGTTATGGTAGATACAATGTTAGAAGTGTCTATATCTACGTTTACATTTTGTATTACCGTTTCTGTATAAGGTTGCAGGTTTAAATTGCTTACTTCTTTGTTTGCGGTTGCTAGTAATACGCCTGTATTGGTGTATAATTCTAATTTTTTAAGCGTTGCTGTGTCGCCAAAATTAGCTTCAAAATTATGGTTAGTTTGGTTTATTAACGCAATATCGAGATTAATGGTTAATTTTCCAAAACCTTGTGTTATATTATTGATTTTTTTTACTTTAACCTTTAGGTTGTCAATAATATTTTTGGCTTCTGTAACCGTATTATTTGCTTTGTTGTATGCATACATTGCTAATGCTGTTGCGCCTATTAATATAGTGTGTAATGTTTTCATGCGTATTGTGTTAAACTTATTGCGTAATTGTTTATTTTTTGTGCTTGATCTAATCCGTTTACAACACGTCTAGCGTTGTAAAAGTCGTTATACGATCCTGTTATGTAATCTGAGAGTTTTTTACCTGTAAAACTACCGTTAATCATACCGTAGACTAATATCTTTGCAGCTACATCTGGTTGTAGTGCTAAATCTGGATTGTTTACTAAATCTATACCCAACCAATTACCCATTTTTTGGTAATTGCTTTGCCATGTTAATTGCACAAAACCACGTCCATAATAACCTGTGTACCAATATTGGTTTTGTGTGTTATAAAGTGCTGTGCCTTGCGTTGCTCTGTATTCTTTTATTGGTTTTAACCAGCTTTCATGCCATGCAGTAGCTAAAATGTATGCTAGTTTACTATTATCGCCATCGCCATACTTTGCAAACGCATTGGTTATAAGACGTATGTTGTTTATTTGTTCTGAAGTTAAAAAGCCAAATGCACTTTGCGCTGCGCCTATTAATATGGTGTGTAGTGTTTTCATGCGTATTGTGTTAAACTTATTGCGTAATTGTTTATTTTTTGTGCTTGATCTAAGCCATTTACAACACGTCTAGCGTTGTAAAAGTCGTTATACGATCCTGTTATGTAATCTGATAGTTTTTTACCTGTAAAGCTTCCGTTAATCATACCGTAGACTAATATTTTTGCAGCAATATCTGGCTGTAATGCTAAGTCTGGATTATTAACAAGGTCTATACCTAACCAATTACCCATTTTTTGGTAATTACTTTGCCATGTTAATTGCACAAAACCACGTCCGTAATAACCTGTGTACCAATATTGGTTTTGGGTATTGTATAGACTTGTACCTTGTGCTGCTCTAATTTCTTTAATTGGTTTTAACCAGCTTTCGTGCCATGCGGTTGCTAAAATGTAGGCTAGTTTACTATTATCGCCATCGCCATACTTTGTAAATGCGTTGGTTATTAAACGTATGTTGTTTTGTTGTTCTGAAGTTAAAAAACCAAATGTGTTGGTTGCCGCATTAATTGCTTGGTTTTGTAAGCTTACATTTTTTGAAGCTGCTAAACCGCTAATGGCAAATAACCCTAAAATTGCACCTGCTATTATTTTTTTATTTTTCATACCTTACTTCTTTAACTTCTTGCACTTCGATATTATTTAAGTTTGCTGGCTCTAATGGTTGTGCAGAAAACTTAAACATAGCTTTATCTAATTCTTCTTTGTTTTGATTGGTTACCACTACGCTAACTATACCGCTTTTGGTAATTGCTAGGTTTACGTTTTTGTTTAAAAATTTAAAAGCATCTTTTTTTGGTGTTGAAATATCTATTGTAGTAGAGTAGGTACTAAGTCCTACGCTTACATTAACGTCTACTGTTTTTAATTGCGGATCAAAGTTTGAAAACGAAACTGATGTTTTGTTTAAAAAGTAATACGCTAATCCTAATCCTGCTGCTACGCCTGCTATTTTTAACTTTTTATCCATAATTAAAGTAGTTTTATCTTATTGATTTTATTAGAAATTATCACAAAACCGATAACCACAAATAGCACTAAAACCGCTAATGCGTAAATAAAATACTGCGGTTTAAAGTTTTCTGTTTTTTCTTGGTTTTTATCTTTTATTACTTCTAATAATTGTCTGTTAATTCGGTTAGTTTCTTCAATTTGAGCCTGTAAACATTCTACTTTTATGTTTCCGTTTTCATCATAAGTTACTCTTGCTATTGAAGGTTTGTTATATTTATAGCTTACTCTTTCTATAACCGTATCTTTTAGCTTGATGTTTGGTATATCAATACTTATGGTATCGCCTGGACGATAGGTTTTAGTTTCTATTTGCTCTGTTAATTGACGATCTGTTTTGTTTTTAATCGCTTTTTTTTGAACGTCACAACTAAACAAACTAAAGAGTATAACGATAAGTATTAATTTTTTCATGGTCCTGGTGTTTAATTAAACGTTGCAGCTAACAGTATTAACAAAAAGATAAACCAGATAGCTATTACTGTTGCTAATGGGTGTTTTTTCATTTTAATAGCTTGTTAAACGTCTGTATTCTAATAATCTACTTTTTGGGTAGACACTTACTTTTACTTGATCGCTTTGGTTGCCACCTAAACAGTAAATCCAATTTTTATCTTCACGTATGTAAAAGGCTACATGACCTTTCCAGGATTGCGGACTTTCTCTCCAAAAAACTACTACATCGCCAATTTCTTGCTGGTCTTTTTCTACTTTGTGTCCTACTTTAAGCCAGCTTCTAGCTGTTAATTTGTTACTACGTGGTAAACCTGCCTGCAAGCATACCCAATTAATGTATGCGCTGCACCAGCTTGTTTCGTCTTTTAGTTTTGCACCGTCAAAGCCTAGATCTTCAAAATATTGTATGATGCGAGGGTTATCTTGCGTGCCTTTTACTTCTTGCTGTCTGGCTTCGGCTAAAGCTATGATTAGATATTCTTTATTGCAGGTGTTTACCATGATTTATAATTTATGCAAATGCTATAACAAAGCATAGCACCGCTAGAATTAACATTACGATTTGCTTGTATGAAATTACTTGAGTTTTCATTTTGTTACTTTTTTAAATAATGTATTGATAAGAAGCTTTATATTTTCTTCTACAGTATCATGTACTGATGCACTTAAACTACCTGCATAGGCGCATAACATATAGGTTAACAACTTTGGTAGGTGTACTAAATAATCTAAAATTACCAATACAAGCACACTTACAAATAAGCCTACAACTAATTCTGCCAATATCCATGATAGCGTTACTTTTTGGCTTTTATTTTTCTCTTTAGCTTTATACATCTTAAAGAAACCACCAAAAAAGATACAACCTGCAAATAGTAGTATGTCTTTTAGTGTTGCTGGAATGTTAGACGCTGCTTCTACAACTTCTACTGCTGTTTTAATTGGGTTTTGTTGCATGTTATCTTAATTTTTTCATGTTGCTAAATTTTTAGGTTAATAGATTATTTACATTTTTTTACACTTTAAGTTCTTATGGTTTGCCAACGGTATAACTGCACTTCTTCTGAATAATAAAACCTCATTAAATCTCCGTCGTTAATTGTGAAATTAGAACCACTATTATCTATCTCAGCACCAGAAGCATTAATAATATTTACTGAATGCGTTGTTCCTGGTTCTCGTTCTATATAAATATCATCTCCTTTTAAATGTTGAGGAAGTGTAATATTAACGTTTGCAGTATCTGTACTACCTCTAACAATTATATGTTTAGATGAATATTTTGTTAATGTAATATTTGTAACTGATGAAGTCCCTGTTATTTCTCTTGTATGGATATTATTGATTTTTTCTTTAACTATTTTATGCCCTTCTGGTGTAGAAACTACAGTTATTTCTGTACCAACACCGTATAAATCAATTTTATTAGTTGTTCCGTCATTATAAAATTCTCCTGTTTTTGTGTTAATTCGAGCAAAATTTAAGTTAGAAGTACCTATTATTTTTATAGTTACTTTTTTGTAAGTATTTAGATAAGGTAAAGAAAAGTTTTTAGAAGCTGTTGAAACATCTAACTCTACATAATTTATATTAGGATCAATAAATTCTCCATTATTAGTTAGTGTTTTATAATTAAAATCAAAAATTTTATCGACTTGTACAGGTAAGCTTAAAAAAGCATCTGCATACCTAGAAGAAGCAGTAACAATAGAAGGTCCTGTTAAATGTATAGTATCTAATCTTTGTAAATCTTCTGTTTTAATAACAGTAAAGTTTTTATCTTCTATGTATTTTAAATATTGAGGAAATCTATAAAAAACATCATTAAGCCTATATTGGCTATCTAATTCGGCAGCTATAAAAGGTATTTCTTTTTTAGAAACTTCTAAACTTCTTATTTGATTTATAAACTCTTTTATTTTACCTGCATATATTGTTGGTAAGTCTACAGCGTTATTACTATCTGTTTCGCCTTGAAAAAAATAGAAAACATCTAATTTTTTTGTACCAGAAGAATTAATAACATTTAAAAGTCCATCCCAAGCTGCATGAGTTTCACTAGATAATAACCACCTATCTATTGATATACCAGAATAAGCTTTGAATAATATTCTTATTTTTTTTCCTGTTCTTTCTTTTAACCTTTTTGCAGTATGAAAAGCAAGGTTATTATTACCGCTAATATCAGCACCTCCAACACTTACACGTTCACCAAAAGGATATTTAGTTAAATCTGCTGTTACCCAAATGTTTTGAATATCATCCCAAGCTTGAATATCATCATCTATAGTATCATCACCGCCACCTGTTTGTCCTTCTACTATGCAATTCATGTTAGATTGTCCAGAAAAACCTGCGTATAAATAATCATCTTTATCTATAAAATCTAACTCGATAATTAACTCATCTTCTACGTCTATTTCTTGTGTTGTGAAGCTTTTTTCGTCGTCTGTAGCAATTGTTATTTTTACTTCGGTGTTGGCTATGTTTGTAACTGTACCTAACAACGTAGTTTCTTTAGTTAGGTTGGTTATTTTTACTACAAAGCTGTTTGATCCTGCAACGTCTTTAAACTCGTTTAGATATTGGCTAAAATCTGTGTTAAATACTAGGTTTGTTATGTATTGGTCGGCTTCAAGTTCGGCATCTGCATACTGTAAACTTACATAACCAGGCTCTACATTGTCTGGACTTGTTGTAAGCATTTGTTGCACTTTAAGTTTGTTTACTTGTGCTGTGTTGTTGTTTGCGTTTAAACTTGGATTATATAGTACTACACCCATTTTTTATAGTGTTACTTCTTTTACTTTTTTTGGTTTACCTAGTCCTTTTTTATTAGACTTTTTTGTGTTGGTTGTTTTATTTTTTTTTGAGATATGTCTAACAACTAAAACTGTTGCTAATCCTGCTATCCACCATTTTAAGTTGCTTTTTTTATTGGTTAGATATACACCGTCTAATTGATTGGTAATGTCTAAAACAACTTTTTTTGGCAATTCATACGTAAAATACTTTGCTAACTCTTGTTCTTGGTAGTTAAATTTTACTACTGCGGTTGCTGGTACCTGGTCCAGCCAAAACTCGCCATGTTGATTGGTAACTATACCAATGTTTTCTTTACCATTGTTATAAAAGACGTGTGCGCCTTCTAAGATGTTACCTTCTGTATCTGTTACTACACCGCTTATTGTTTTTGGTGGTGCTATTAAGCCTGTTCCTGTTGTTACCATTATTGAAATTTTACGTTTTCTAATTTAATTATACCGTGTCCTACTTGTGTTGGACTACCTACATAAAACGGTATATCTATTATTAGGTAGATGTCTGTTTTTATGTATGGATCTGTTACTACTGCTATTACTGTACCTATGGTATTGTTTTGGTTAACTATAAGACGTTGTGTGTTTGTATCTGTCCAAAGTGTACCTTCTTTTTTTGCTAGATTAACGATTGTTTTTGGTTGTGCTGCATAAGCTGTTTTACCTAACAATTTATCTACTATGCTTTGTTCTGGTTGTGTATTTGTGCTTTGTGCTTGACGGTTTTTGTTCCATGAGTATAATCCTGCTACGCCTGCCAAAATACTTACTATTGTTGCTGTTTTTTGTAAATTCATTGTATTAGTTTAAAACGCTATATCTAAGCTTGTTAATCTTTGTTTTACGATGTCGTAAACTTCTCCGTCACCTGGTTTAATTTCGCTTTTTAACCAATAGACTAGGTTTCTTTTTTCGTAACTATCTAACCAACTCCAGGCACCTTCTGGCGGACTGTTGTAACCGTTGTAATCTTTATCGCCAAAAGCGTTAGAGATTTTCCAGAAGTCGGCATTGTTTTTTATCAATTTAAACACGCCTATTACGGTATCTTCGTCTGTACCCCAAAATGGCTCTTTAGCATTAAAAGCATCTAACAACTGCTGCGCTAAGTTTGCTGCTTCTGTGCTGCTTAGTGTTGCACCTACTGTGCTGCCACCTGTACCAGAAACGCTATTATCTATTTTTGCTGGTAAAAATCCTTTTACAATTTTGTAACCTAAATAGATTGCAGCTAAACCACCAACAACATAAAGCACGGTTTTTGGATTGCTCTTTGCGTAATCGCCTGCTTTGTTAATGCTTTTAGTAACGCTGTCTTTTACTTTAGCGGTTTTGTTAGTTTTTTTTGCTACTTCTGTTGCCATTTTTAGTGTGTTTTAAATACCGATAAATGTTTTTATCATTTTGCGGTTAGATTTAAACTTTTGTACTGCTTTTGGGTTGGCTGCTAGATTACCTAAATCTACTAGGGTTTCTGTATCTAATGCGTTAAGCTGGTTTATTGCTTTTTGTCTTTGTGCTGTTTCTATTGCGCTCATAGTTAGTTGTTATTGGTTAAACATTGCTGCTAGTTGTACTTCTAGGTTTGGATTGGTTTTTAAGCCTTCTACAATTTGATAGATTATAAATTGTTGGTTTTCGGTAAAATTGCCTTGTGCTATCTCGTTTATTAAGGTTTGCTGATCCTTTGTTAAGTTAGCGTATGGATTACCTAAACCTGTGTCTGTGTTTGGTTGTGTTGCACTACCTTGTCCAGAAAATGATTGTAAAATACCTGGTGCATTTTTCATAACTGCATCAATCAATTCTGGTGTAATAAAAGATTGCTTTTTAGCTTCGGCTTTTTCTACTTCAAAGTTTTTTCTGTCTTCAGCTAATCTGCATTTACTGTTAGCTTCGTCTAACTCTCTTTGCAGTTTGGTATTTAGCGTTTCTAACGTTTCTATTTGTTTTTTTTGTTTAGCATGATGTTCTTCTAACAACTCTAAACGGTTTGCTTTTTTTTCGTAGTCTAAAACTTGTGCAAAACCTAAACCAATGCTTTGTCCTGGACCACCTAAACCAAAATTTGGTGTTGGTGCTGGAGTATATGTTTGATTTTGTGCTGCTGGTGTTACGCTTTGTGTTGTTTGTGGTGTAGTATTATTCATAGGTTGTGATTTTTTAAAAGAAATATCTAAAGCTTCTTTTTTTGTTGCTATGCTTCTTGATCCGTTAGGTTTTCTAAATAGAATATTGACACCTTCGGCATTAAGATTATTTTGCATGTGCTTTAGTAATCCTATAAAGCTTCCGAAATAGCTTACAACATCATCGTATGACCAAACTACTTTTGAGTTGTATTTACCAGGCTCGTTTTTTGTAAGCTTATCTGCGGTAGATTTATTGACAAACTGAAAAACATATTTGTTTTTTAGTTTCTCTAACTCTGTTTGTATTTGTTCTAAACGGTTTGACATTTTTAAAGAGGATTTTTAATATTTGTTAGTGTGGTAAGATCCCCAAGAGATATATAGTAACTGATTAGGATCGGTAACACCATCTGGATTGAATTTGATTTTTACCGTCTTACCAACATATACAAATGGATAATCCCAATGTATTAGCACACCTGGCTGAATAGGAAAACCGTCTACTTCTACTGGTACGTTACCAGCATTATAAAAGCTAGGTTTTATAACACCGTCAAAATGTTCTGTTGTATCTTCAGTAATAGGAAATGTTAAACTACTTCCTGTTGGTTTACTTAATGATAACTCGTTTAAAAAGCTTTTAATTTCTACTAAAAACTTAGAAAACTGCTGTGCTAATGCTTTGATAATATCCATTTGTTATGATTAATTAATTATGCTTTACGTTCTTGCTTAACAATAAATACTACTTGTATTTTTGTTGCTGCTGTTACGTTGTTTAGTGTACTGACTTCGGCGTATAGTTTTTGTCCGCCTGTCATTTGTAGTGGTCTAATACCGCTATAACCGTTTGCTGGTTTTTTGTAAAACTCTATACTAACAGGCTCTTCGTGGTATTGTCTACGTCCGTCTTGTATGCCTAAATAACACATATTGTTATTGGCTTTTTCTGTACCGTCTGTATCTGCTAAAACGCCAATTACTTCGCCTTCTCTAACATCTATAGATCCTATTACTTTGTTAGTACCGTTTGCAATAGTTAGATTAACAACTTCGTGCTTTAAGACGTGTGTAAGTGGGTTAAATCCTTGTAGAAATTCCATAGTTATTGTTTGTTTTTATCAAAAAAAGGCAATGAGTAACCATTGCCTTTTTTGATTATTATTACTCGTTTTTAACTGTGTATTTTACAAGATTAGTTTACTCTTGATCCTGTTTCTGCACCGAAGAACTGCACTTCTACAAAGTGGTTGTCTGTACCTGCAATAGTTGCACCGTTTGCAAACTCGATATTACAAGTAAATGGTTGTCCTTCTACTAATACTGCCCATGTTTTAAGACTGTAAGCATCTGCACCAATAGAAGCTGGCGATGCATTTTTACCAGGCTCAAAAGTTGATAATGGCATACTAACAACTACACGACTACCTTGACGTACTACTAACTCTGCATTACGTAAAGCTGCTGGCATAGCGTTTGCGTTATAATCTATTGCTGCTGCATCTGTAGCACTTGCATCTTTACCGTATTTTACAGAAATATCTGTGATAACTAGATTACGGAAAGCATCAAACTTATTACCGTCTACATTGGTAATACCTACTAATTTATCTGTAGATCCGTCAATTAACTTAGCGGTATTACCTGCTGTAAATTGTTTACGAATATAGACAGCAGTGTCTGTTACTTTTAATTTGTTGCTTTGGATAGCTGCTCTTGTTTGCTCTGGAAATAAGAACGATACCATGCCTAAAAAGGCGATTACTAATTGATACTTCATTGTTTTTGTTTTTATAAGTTTTTAAAAATTTTGTTTTGTTTTTGTGGTATTCTTATATGGTTTGTATCGGTAAATACTAAATGATTAAGCAATCATTGTAGGTGCGCTTTGCATCTGCTCTGGTGCTTGGTATCCATTTACAGGAATACCTAAAGATCTTCTTCTAGGACCATTTAAAGCTTGATAACTTGGTGTGCTATTGCAACCGCAAGGACTACCTAAAGCTTTGCGTGTAGCTTCGTCTTTTACTGTTTCTGGTAAGGCTTTATTAACTGCTTCTGCTGCTAATCTACCACCTTGTTGTACTGTCATTCCTAAAAATGCACCTCTGGTTAAATCTGCTGCTGTGTCTGATCCTCCTACAGATAAATAGCCTAATACGCCAATAGCTGCAATTACACCTCTAGCGATTTTTTTGTTTTTTTCTACTGAAGGAAACTTAGCTGCTGCTTTTTCTACAACAACATCACTTGTAATAGCACCTGCAACAGCACCACCACCCATGATTAAAGTTTTTTCAGTATTTTTTGTGTTTGGTTTACCGATTTTCATGTTTAACTGAATTTATTAATAATTATTTTTTGTTTTTTTTGGTTAATACTTTTACTACACCAAAAGCAAAAATAGACCAGCCTAATAATTTTAAACTGCTTGAATTTGCTGTGCTAACTGTGTCTGGTGTATTAGCATTAATTGTTTGATTTAAGTCTGTTGGCGCATCATTAATAGTTAATACTGTATCACTTGTATTGGTTTTTGAAACTTTATAATTAATACTGCTAGTTGAAAAATGATTATAGTTAATTATCTCATTTGTTATTAACTGCTTATCTAATATTGGCTCTAATTTTTCAACTGATGAACTAACTGTTTTAGAAAATTGCTCTATTTCAATTTCAGAATTATCTAAAATAGTTGCAATAACATCTTCAACATCTTTTAAAAGATCTTGTACATAATCATTAATTAGTGTTCTTCCTTCTGGTGTTTGATAAGGAAAAGTTTTTAACGCAACATATTTTTTTACTAGATAAATTTTATCTAATACATTGTTAATATCTGATAACTGATTTTGAAGTGAATTACTATCTAAAATAGTATTAGCTTCTTTAAGTAAAGCGTCGTATTTAGGTAAAAAATTATTTCTTACCCATATATCTAAAGGTCTGGCTTCTTTTTCTGAAATTTCTGCATCATCTCCCATAAAGTCAGATAACGATATTTTATTTTCATCCATTGACCAGTCTTGTGTTAAAGCATATCCTATAGCTGCTATTGGTCCTGCTGTAACAAGTGTTACAACTGCGGTTGCTAGTTTTTTCCATTTACGACAAAACCAACCACACTTTTTTTCTCTTAAATAGGTATTGTTGTTATCTATTTTATTAACTAGATTAATAATCATTACTTTTTAGATTTTTTAGATGTTTGAGAATACTTATAAGCACCAAATACTAAACCAGCTAAAACTAATCCTTGCGTTAAACTAAAACCAGCGTTTTGTTGGCTTGGATTATCTAAGTCTTGCCCTGTGTTTTGTGAGTTATCTGTTGGGTTATTTGATCCTGTATTATTACCTGTAACAGTATCGTATATTATTGGTGCTGTGTTTGCGAGTGTTTGTAAAAAATTAGTAACATTAAAATTGCTAGTATTAACATCACTATTTAAAGCATTTTCTATTTCTGGTGTAATTGTAAAAGCTGGTATTACATCGTATTTAGGTTGCTGTATTGTGGTATAAGCGTGTACTTCTGATTCTACTGGATTAGGTATTGCAGTACCCCAAAGTTTAACACCGTCAAACATATCTCCAGAATGTGCTGGTTGTGTAAATGTAAATTGGTTTGGTGTTGGGTGTGGACCTGTAAAATACTTAACATTATGAGCGTGTAAAGCTGTAAGTAAAACACCTTCTATTTTGTTTATTAAAAAATTACTAACAAAATTAAAAGAACTATTACTACAACTATTCCAATCTTTAGAAGCTTGTTTAGCATGAAAAGTTCTTACCATTAAATCTTTACGCGCGTAAATTTCAGCTAATATTTTGTGTATATTTTGCCAATCTTGATTTGCTATTGCTTGATTATAAATATCTATTTTAGATAAAAAATAATCTACTATTTTAGGTATTAAATCCTGTAATATATTTCCGTCAAAAGCTGTACCGCCCCAACAATCAATAGATGAAAATAGATTTCCAAAATCTAAGTCTTTAAAAAAATCTCCTATTTGATTAAAAATATCTTGATTATTCTCTCCAGCTAAACCATTATAACCAGCTAAACCAAAATTTGGTGCTGGTACTGAATATGGATTATCCAATTGGTTAAAAGGATTAGGATAACCTAAAGCTGGTTTACCTAAACCGTAATGTTTTAAACCTTTACTACTCATAAGCTTTGTTTTTGCTTCTAAGTATGGTAATTCTATGTTGTTATGTATTGTGGCATCAATTATGTAATAATCTTCTAAACTGTTAGTTTTTTGGTTTTTTGGTATTGAAACGTAAACGTGCGTAAATTGATCTGGAGAATAACCTGGTTGTTTTGTTTTTTTAAAGTAATAATTGATACCTAAATTATCTAAGATAGTACCAATTATTACACTATAACTTTTACAATCTATACCGTTATACCTATCTAACCATGCGCAATAAGGACTTCTTATTTGTTGATCTGCACCATCTAATTTGTACTGAAAATGATCGTGTGCAAATTGATAGATTTTATTAACCGTATCTAAAAGGTTATATCCTGCAAAATGATCTAATGCTAGTTGTTTGGTTTGGTGTTTGTATTTTTTTACCCATTTTGCCATTATTTTAATAGACAAATCGGTATTACCATAACCTAAAAAAGTGGTATTACAAAAAGGTTTGAAATACTTTTCAAACTGACTACCTTTTTTTATAACTCTTTTAGCTGCATTTTCGCTCATTTTTATTTCAAATAACTTTTAAATAAAAAAAGCTAACCTAAAAAATAGGCTAGCTTTTAATTTTACCAATACTAACCATTTATGAATTTACCATAACTGTTGGTTACAAATATTAGCTTAAATTATAGTTGTTTGTTTGGTTTGTTGTGCTTTGATGAAGTTGTTATGTGTATTGATGAAGTTGTTATGTATTTTGATGAAGTTTTTTTTATATTTTTGTTATACCATATAAAAAAACCACAATTACATGAGTGTAACACAATTAACCCAAAAAGAATTATTTGATAAGTACAGTATTGAAGGTTGTACAAAAAAGGATTTAAAGCATTTATTTAATTTATTTTCTTACGAAAAACAACTAATGCCAGATATTAATAATATTATTGCTGAAAGTAGAAATATAAGTTTGCAAGAAGCTAAATGGGTAAAAAGCTTAAAAGGATCTGAAGCTGCAAAAGTTATTGAAAATTGGAAATAAAAAAAAACGTAAAATTACGGTTGTTTGTTTGATTTTTTTGGTGCGCAATATTGCTTTATGGCAATACTGCGCATAACAGTCGCTAAAACAAAATTTTGCTTTAGGCAAAACTTCGTTTAGCTTGGTGTTATGCTACAATAGCCATCGAGGCACGCAATCAGCCTTTTAAAATTATATCCATAAACTTGGGATTTACAAAACTTTTCAATTCCTCAATGGATTTTCCTTTTAATTCACCATTTGCATAATCCTTAATTCCTTCTTGATAAGCTTTCATTAAAAGTTTTGCCAAGTCTTTAGTGCTTAACAAATGGGTTGGTAATTCTAATAATTCTTTCATGCTAAATAATTTTAAAATTCTAAAAGATTGCTTATTGTAGCATAACGGGCAGCGTAATGGCTACGCATCGGCAATCGTGAGTTAATATTTAT
>NZ_JAYMEM010000017.1:0-1085 GCF_037029465.1 Mesoflavibacter sp. CH_XMU1404-2
GGATGGAACGAAGAGCCATTTTTAGATATCTACGAATATACTGTAGCAGAAGATGGGACTTACCAAGGAGAAGAACTTTTAGAAGGTGATATCAACACTAAATACCACGAAGGATTAGTAAGCTTTACACCAGACGGAAAGACTATGTATTTTTCAAGAGAAAGTTTCTTTGAAAATATCTATGAAAAAGACAGTTTATCAAACACTAAAATTAGTGTATTACACCTATTTAAAGCCACAAAAGACAGTGATGGTTTTAGCGAAGTAGAAGCCTTAACTATCAATAGTCCAAACTACTCAATAAAAAACCCAAGTGTAAGCGCAGATGGAAGTATGATTTACTTTGCAAGTGATATGCCTGGAGGATATGGTAAGTTTGATATTTACAAAGCAACATTAGATGCAAACGGAAATGTAGGCACACCAGAAAACTTAGGCCAAAAGGTAAATACCGAAGGACAAGAAATGTTCCCATACATTAGTAGTGATAACACACTTTATTTCTCTTCAACAGGTCACTTAGGACTTGGAGGTATGGATGTATTCCACACTAAAGAAATAGACGGTAAAATGGCACCTATACGTAATGCAGGAACACCAATAAACAGTAATGGAGATGACTTTGCTTTTAGAATGAATGAAGAAACTGGAGAAGGATTTGTATCGTCTAACCGTGAAGGCGGAAAAGGAAGTGATGACATTTATGCTATTAAAAAGTTACAACCATTATGTGATGTATTAATCACAGGAACTGTAGTAGACGAAAAAACCGGAGACGTATTAGCAGGAGCAACAACAAGCTTAGCAGATGCTAACGGAAACATTTTAGCTACAAAAACAACTAATGCAGAAGGCGTTGTAGAATACATTGTAGAATGTGAAACAGATACAGAATTACAAGTAACTATGGAAGGTTACGAAAGTAATAAAGTAAGCGTAGATGGTACTAACGAAGAAGAAGTAGCAGTAAGTGTACCATTAACACCAATAGAAGAGATTGTAACACCAGAAGAAGTGGTATTAAACCCAATTTACTTTGAGTTTGATAAATCAAACATCACAGCAAAAGCAGCGTTTGAATTAGA
>NZ_JAYMEM010000018.1:0-99447 GCF_037029465.1 Mesoflavibacter sp. CH_XMU1404-2
AATTATTAATTAGCCTTGTGTTGGTACACTCATTCCTTTTTTGTCTGTCATTGAGATTAAATCTACTTGTACTTTCTTTACTTCTTTGTTTGATTCTGATTCTGAAGATTTAGTAGCGGTAGATATTAATCCAGTTAGTAAAACGATTGAAAAAATAGCTAGGAAGGTAATTTTTAGGGATTTCATATTAATTATTATTTTAAAGTTATTATTCTTAAATATTAAACATTAGTGTTCTATTCAACTTTTTAAGTTGAAGTATTAAGAAATTACGTACAACGAGGGAAAGTGTACTTTTTAAAATGGAATAATTAATACTTTAAGTGTAGAATATTGATTTAGGGACACTTATAAGCAAATACGAATGTAAAGTTAGAACATTAAATTAAATAAATAAATCGATAAAGTGTTAAAAATCAAAGACAAAAGGACTCAAAATAAAAAAGCATCCCTAATTTCTGAAACAAAACAGAAAAAAGGAAAGCTTTCCATTGGTTTAACTACTTAAACCATTGACAGACTTTAACATCTGTCAAACAACACAACTAAATTTTATTGCCAAAAAAACTCCAAACTAGTTGGAGTTTTGACATTTAAGTTATCAAAGACCTACGTCTTTGTATATATTTTTTTACTCAAAAAAGAGTAATGTAATTTTAAAACCGCCTGCAAATGTATAAACACTTTTACAATTTAACAAACTTAGACTAAGTTTTATTATAAAAGCTAATTTTAAGACTTTATATCTATCACAAAACGATATCTTACATCACCTTTTTCTAACCTATTAAAAGCAGTATTTATTTGATCTGTTTTGATTAATTCTATATCTGCTGTAATGTTATGTTCTTTACAAAATTCTAACATCTCTTGTGTTTCTGAAATTCCGCCAATATTTGATCCAGAAAAACTTTTACGACCATTAACCACATTAAAAGCACCAACTTCTAAAGGTTGATTTGGCAGACCAACTAACACTAAACTACCATCAACACCTAAAACATTTAAATATGCATTAACATCATGCTTTGCAGAAACAGTATCTAAAACCATATGAAATCCTGACTGCGATTTCATTTGTTCTTCATCCTTAGATAATACTGCATGATCAGCACCTAATCGTTTTGCATCTTCTACTTTAGATGGTGATGTTGTAAAAACAGTCACTTCTGCTCCCATAGCTTTTGCAATTTTTATTGCCATGTGACCTAAACCTCCAATTCCTACAATTCCTACTTTTTTACCTGGTCCAACTTTCCAATGCTTTAAAGGAGAATAAGTTGTTATTCCTGCACATAATAATGGTGCTGCTGCAGCCAAATCGTCAAACTCTGGCATTTTCAATACATAATCTGCATCACAAACAATTTGCTGAGAAAATCCTCCGTAGGTTACTCCGCCAATATGTTTATCTGGCGCATTAAAAACCAAAGTCCATCCTTCTTCACAAAACTGCTCTTCGCCATGATTGCATTGACTACAATGACCACAACTATCAACAATACAGCCAATAGCTGCTAAATCTCCAACTTTAAATTTTGAAACTTTATCGCCAACTTTAGTAACCTTACCTACAATTTCATGACCTGGAACAATGGGAAACGTTGTTGCGCCCCAATCGTTATGTACAGCATGTAAATCTGAATGACAAATTCCGCAATACAAAATATCTATTTCAACATCATTATCTAACAAAACACGACGTTTTATATCCATGTTTTTAATTGGTGCATCTGCAGATTCGGTTCCGTAAGCTTTTGTAATTGTTGTTTCCATGATTTAAATTTTATTTTTATTGAATTTTATTTTTTTGCTCAAAAAAGGAATTCGGTTTGAGCTAACAATATATACTCCTAAAATTACAAAAATTATTGCTAATGGTTTATCCCATGTTAAGATGTCTTGTCCAACAATTAAAGCAACTATAGAAGCTACTACAGGTTGTAAATTCATAAAAACACTAACAGCACTAGCTTCTAGCCTTTTAAGTGCATAAGGCATTAAAAAAAATGCTATTGTCGTTGAAAATATTAATGCAAAAATTAAAAAAGAATATGCAGATATATTTGCACTATCTGAATAAATTTTTTGATTCTGCAACGCTGAAAAACTAAAAGGAACTGCTACCAAAGCCGACACCAAAAACATCCATTTAGCAATTGTAACTGGTTTGTATTTAATCGAAATTTTCTTGTTAACACTAAATAACCAGCATAACTTACAGCACATAATACAGCAAATAAAACACCAAGAGTATTGTTGCTTGCTTGTTCTCCGTTAAAACCACTTAACAAAATAATTAATGAAGCTCCTAAAACACTAATTACAATACCAAAGATTTTTGTTGTGGTTAATGCCTCTTTTAGAAAAAAAGCTGAAAGCAACAATACCAAAACTGGTGTAAGCGCCATTATAAGCGAAAATATTACTGGTGTAGTATACTGTAAGGCTTGAGAGAATAAAAATTGAGTTCCTATAAAACCCATTAAACCTCCTAAAATTATAATGACAAAATCCTTTTTAGCTACCTTAATATCTTTAACAAAATTACCTATAAGCCAAAATATTGCTGCTCCAAAAAACATTCTTGTAACAGTGTAACCCATTGGCGTCATCCACTGTTCCATAAGCGCTTTTGTTACCGGAATATTTAAACCAAAAATTGTATTAGCACCTAAAATTGCTAATAGACCTTGTCGTCTTTCTTCCATCTAAAAAACTTTCACTGTTGCTGCTTTTGCCCTATCGCTTATCATAGATTGTAAATACGGACTACTATTGTATTTCTCTCTGTAAGCTTCGTCAATCCTATCATTTATTTCACCTGAAATAGGTTGAAACTGAACCTTAAACTCAATACCATTAGATTTAATCTTACCTGATTTTTGAGATAAAGCCGACTTGTACCATCTTGAATTTACTCCATTGTAAGCCCTAACGTAAAGACTACTTTCTACCTCAACAACCCAAATCCAAGTTAGCGTTCCAAAAGTTTCGCCATCTTCTCTATAAGGCGCAATATGAAAATCATTCCTTTCGGAAATCATTTCTATTGCTTGACTATCTAATTCTTTCATCATTTATATAATTAATATTTATATCCAGGTTTTTTATACAACTTTTTTTCTTCGGCTAAAATTTGGTTTGGATACACATCATCTTTCCATTCTTCTTTGGTATAGTCTTGTATGGCTACCGAAAAAGCATCGTCACCATAATCCAATACCTTTTTTGCTACTTTGATAATTTCATCTGTTAGTTCTTGTTTTTGAGCTTCTGTTTTTCCTTCTAACAAATTAATTTTTATATGTGGCATGGTTTATTTTTTATATTGATCATCTGTAACATGCTCTAACCAGGTTACTACTTCGCCATTTACTTCTTCTTGAACAGCAATATGACTCATTGCTTTTTCTGCTGATGCACCGTGCCAGTGTTTCTCATTAGGTTCAAAATAAATGATATCTCCTGGTTTGATTTCTTCAATTGGTCCGCCATCTTTTTGCACCCATCCTAAACCTGATTGTACGATTAAAGTTTGTCCTGCTAGATGTGTATGCCATGCGGTTCTTGCTCCTGGTGAAAACGTTACCAAAGATGCTGCGCCTTTTGTTACGTTTTCTACGTTTTGATATAATGGATCTACGATTACATCTCCTGTAAACCAATCTTCTGGTCCTTTCATTGATGGCAATTCGCCGTTTCTTGTAATTTTCATAATGTTTTCTTTTTAACTTTTTTAATACTAAAAAATGCATCTTTAAAAGATGCATTTCAATTTATTTTGCGAATACTGGGAAGTTACTTGCTTCTCCGTAATCTTTGATTTCTTCTAGATTATTTAGTTTTTCCATGTCTTCTGCAGAAATTTCAAAATCTACTTCTGTATTAGATTTCATATGGTCTGGCGTTTGTGTTTTAGGTAATGGTAGTAAGCCTAATTGTAAATCGTATCGAATTGCTAATTGCGGCACAGAAACTCCGTATTTTTCTGCTACTACTTTAACTTCTTCATTTTTGAATAATTCGCCATGTCCTAATGGTGAAAATGCCTCAATTAAAATGTCTTTAGATTTAGCATACTCAATCATATCTGTTGGCACGTTTGTGATGTGAGCCAAAATTTGATTGACTTGGGGCTTTACTTTTGCATTTTCTAAAATGTTATCTAAATCTTCTTTTTTGAAGTTTGAAACTCCAATAGCTTTTAGTTTTCCTGCTTCGTAAGCTTCTTCTAAAGCTTTCCATGCTTCTAAGTTTCCTTCAAAATATCTGTCTTCGTTTTGAAATTCTTGCCAAGGTTTTGGACTATGAATAATCATCATATCTATATAGTCTAAGCCCATGGTTTTTAAGGATTCGTCTATTGATTTTACAGCTTCGTCATAAGATTTTACTTCTGCCGCTAATTTTGTTGTTACAAACAAATCTTCTCTTGCTACATCACTTTCTTTAATAGCTTTACCAACACCTTCTTCGTTTTGATAAGCTTGTGCTGTATCGATATGCGTGTAACCAACGTTAATTGCAGTTTTTACAGCATCAACTACAGCATCATTGTCAATCATCCAAGTTCCGTAACCTATTTTAGGAATTTCTACTCCGTTATTTAATTTATATGTTTCTTTCGTAATCATTTCTTTTTCTTTTTTTAAATTATTTTAATTCTTTTTTAAAATGTTGAAGCGTCAATAACGTATCTGTATCTTGCTTCTTTGTTAACCACTTTATCCCAAGCATTGTTAATCTGGTTGGCATCAATAATTTCGATACTTGGCTTGATACCATTATCGGCACAATAGTGAACGACTTCCTGAGTTTCTGGAATACCACCAATTAATGATGCATTGAAATTAACTCGTGCAAACGCTAACATTAAGTTGTTAATCGTAATTTCTGATCCTTCTGGCATACCAACAAAAGTGAACGTTCCGCCAGGTTTTAAACACATGATATAAGGCGTTACATTAAATTGATATGGAATGGTACAAATCATATAATCTAGAGTTTTAGCATAAGCCTGCATGTTTTTAAATTGCTCATCAACCACAATAACTTCTTTTACGCCCCAAGATTTAATATCTTCTACTTTATCTGCCGTTGTTGTAAATGCATAAACTTCTGCACCTTTAGACACTGCTAATTTCACAGCCATATGTCCTAAACCTCCAATACCAGCAACCCCAACTTTTTCACCAACTTTTAATTGCGCATCCATTAATGGGGAATATGTTGTAATACCAGCACATAAAAGTGGTGCAGCTTCTTGAAAACTAATATGCTCTGGAATATGAACTGCAAAATGATCTCTTACCACTATTTTGTCTGAATAGCCACCTTGCGAAATTCCTGTCGGTTCTGCCTCAGTTTTATTTCCGTAGGTGAATAATGTCTGACCTCTTTCACAAAAATGTTCTTCACCGTGTGTACAGCTATCACACTCCATACAGCTGTCAACCATACAGCCAACACCTGCTCTATCTCCTACTTTAAATTTTGTAACGTTCTTTCCTACTGCAGCAACTACACCAACAATTTCGTGTCCTGGAACTTGCGGATATTGTTGTTTTCCCCAGTGTCCTTTTTCTTGGTGAATATCAGAATGACAAATACTTGCAAATTTGATATCAATTAAAATATCATCATCTCCAACTGGTCTTCTTTCAAATTCCCAAGGACTTAATTTACCTGATTCGTCTTTAGCTGCGTAGCCTTTTGTTTTTATATTTTTACTCATGTCTATAATTTCTTTTTCTTCTGAATTTTTTGAATTTGCAAATAGTGGAACTGATCCCATTAACATCATTCCTGCGCCAACAGTACCTGATTGTTTTATAAAATTTCTTCTAGATTGCCCTTTGTTTTCTTGGTTGTCTTGAGTTTTCATATCTAAACGTTTATAGGTTATTGTATTGCTCATCTGTTACTGGTTCCATCCAATTGACTATACCTTTCTCAATATTTGGCACAATGTACATTTGCTGAAGAGCTTTATCCTTACTTGCTCCATGCCAATGTCTTGTATTTGGTGGACAAGTAACAGCATCTCCTTTTTTAATGACTTGAATTGGTTCTCCTTCGATTTGATGATACCCAACTCCGTCAGTAATTACTAAAATTTGACCAGCTGGATGTGTATGCCAATTACTTCTTGCCCCAGGTTCAAAATACACATTCCCAACAATGGTGGTTAATGTTGAATCCATAACAATTCCGTAATTATACGCATTGCCTGTAAAGTTCTTATCTGGTCCTTTTTGACCTTTTGGGAAAATGAAGTCTAAATCTTCTGAAGAATTTTCGTTTTCAGTTTTTGCTGTGGTTACTTCTTTGGTTTCTTCTGTATTAGAATTGCTTTCTACTTTTTTACAACTTTGAAAGCAAAAAAATACTGAAGCAATTAATACAAGTGTAGTGTTTTTCATAATTTTTAATTTTTAAATCGATTTAATAATTTTTGCAGGAACACCAGCAACTACGGTTCTATCCGGAACATCTTTAGATACTACAGCACCTGCTGCTACAATAGCATGCTCACCAACAGTTACACCTGGCAAAATTGTTGATCCTGCGCCAATCCAAGCTCCTGTTTTGATATGAATTGGTTTTCCTATCAAAGCTTTTCTAGATTCTAGTTCTACAGGATGTGTTTCGGATAAAAGATTAACACGTGGACCTACCATTACATCATCATCAATGGTAACGCCACCTAAATCTAAGATTTGACAGTTTTGGTTTATAAATATGTTTTTTCCGAGTTTTAGATTTTTACCATAGTTGATACTAAAAGGCGTATAAATAGTTGTACTAGAGTCAACTTCATTTTGGATAAGTTTACCTAAATGCTGTCTAATTTCAACAATTGTTTTAGATGCATTTAAATCTGCTAAAATTGCTATAGCACGCTCTGATTGTTCTGGTAACTTATAATATTCTGGATCACCAAAAGGCACGACTTCACCAGATAGTATTCTTTCAAAAATGTTATTGTTGTTTTTTGTACTCATATCTTCAACTTCAAATCTATGGTACAAAGATACTTTCGCTAACCTATTACAGGATAACGAAAATCAAATCAAAAATTATAAAATTCAAACCAAATTAAACTCTAACCGTTTTTGGTGTTAAGCCTGTTTGTTTTTTAAAGAAGTTATTGAAGTACGTAGGATATTCAAACCCTAAAGCATAACCAACCTCACTAACATTCCAATTAGTGTGTTGCAACAACGCTTTAGCTTCGTTAACTATTCGTTCTGTAATATGCGTAGATGTTGATTTACCTGTAACTGATTTTACAGCACGATTTAAATAGTTAACATGAACCGATAATTGATCAGCATAATGTTGCGCTGTTGTAAGTTTTAATGGTGAATCTGAAGTTTCAATAGGAAACTGACGTTCTAAAAGCTCTAAAAATACTGATGTTAAACGCGACGCAGCATTAGCATGTTTTTCAGCTTGTTCTGAAGGCTGCATTTTCATGGCTTCATGTAGAATTAACTGAATATAATTTCTGATTAAATCGTCTTTAAAGGAATAATCTGTCTGTTGTTCTTGCATCATTTTCTCGAAGATACCATTCAGAAACAAACGCTGCTCTTCAGTTATTTTTAAAACAGGTGTACCGCCTAATTTAAACAAAGGTGATTGCAACAAACTATCAGTACGTTCAGACAATTGTAAAAATTCTTCAGAAAACAGACACGTATAACCTACATAAGTTGTAGAAAGTGTTTCCCAAGAATATGGGACATGCAGATTTCCAAAAAAGAGAATAGTTCCTTCTTGCTCGTAACTTCTGTCTGCATAATGGATTATACTCTTACCAGTAGTCAGACAAATTTTATAAAAATCTTTACGACTGTAAATTTTAGTTGCACTACTATCTTCTTCAATTCTAAAGACATTAAAGCCTTTTAACTTTAACTCACTATTAAAAGACGATACCGAACGTTCTGTTTTTGCTTCCATAAAGCAAAATTAAGAAATTCAAACCTAAAATTCAGCATTCCTTTAACGGTCTTTTAACAATACTAGGCTGTAAACTTATTTTAAATCTTTCCACCAAGCTTCAAAAACTTGCGTGCTATCTTTTAATTTTACTACTTCACCAATTTTTGGCGTTACTAAAGAAACGTTTTCCGTTTTATTAGCTAGCGCTTCATCTAATGGCTCATACCAAGGATGATCTGAAAGCGTAAACTTTGAGTTATGAACTGGAAACAGTTTTTGTGTATTCAACTCTTCTGCAACTTGATATAATTGTTTAGGTAATAAGTGTATCTGATTCCAGTTCTCACTATACTGACCTTGCTCAATAATTGACAAATCAAAAGGACCATATTTAGCCGCAATATCTTTGTAGAATGTATCGTAACCGCTATCACCACCAATGTAGATATTATTACTTTTTGTATTTAGCACATAAGACGCCCATAAACTTTTATTTCTTTTGATACCTCTTCCTGAAAAATGACGTGCTGGTGTTGCTGTCAATTTTACGCCTTCAAATTCAATAGCTTCGTACCAATCTAGCTCGTTAATTTTAGATGCTTCATAACCCCAATATTCAAAATGCTGACCTACACCTAATCCACAAACTACTTTATCAACTTTAGACTTTAACTTTAAAATTGTTTCATAATCCAAATGATCCCAATGATCGTGAGAAATAATTAAATAATCAATATCAGGTAAATCTTCTACAACATAATTATTAGTTCCTTTAAATGCATTAGTCATAAAAGAAAATGGTGCTGCATAACCACAAAACACAGGATCTACTAAAAACGTTTTTCCATCTAATCTCATAAAATAAGATGAATGTCCAAACCATATTAACACATCTTCTTTCTCATCTAAAACTTTAATATCTGTTGAAACAGATGGTAAACTATCTTCTGGTTTTACTTTGTACTTTTTAGCAAATATGAAATCCCACATAGCGCCTATTGTGCTTTTATCTGAAGTCATAACAGCAGTCTCACTTAAATTTTTAAATGATCCGTCTTTATAATTTGGGGATTTTTTAATACGTTCTAAACGTTCGCCTTTAGGATGTTGTCCAAATTTTGACTGATTGAGTATCATAACAGTTATTAAAGATATAAGTAATACAATACCCAATAAGATTTTTAAAAAGCGTTTCATATCGTTTGGGTTAATTTATTAGAAATGCAAAGTTAAAGAGACCTAAGAAAATCCAACTATCTTCATTACTGAAAATATTACCTGAATTACTGAAACTGAAACATACGTTTTATAAAAAAGATCAAAATAAAAAAATCGCTTAGAATCTTACGATTACTAAGCGATTTTGCGGTCTGGACGGGATTCGAACCCGCGACCCCCTGCGTGACAGGCAGATATTCTAACCAGCTGAACTACCAGACCGTTGCTTTATTGCGAGGGCAAATATACACTGCAAATTTAATTTCTCAAATATTTTTAGTGTTTTTTTTAAATAAATTTTTGTCGCTCTATCATATACGTTGTCAAAATTTTATTAAAACCTTGATTTATATCGGATTGCACATATTTTATTTGATACTGCAAACATTTTAATTTTAGATTTTTAAAGTATACTTCCACTGCATAACTATAATTTTCCTTTACACTTTGTGCGTATAAGTTGACATGCTCTCCTGTTTCTACGTCAATAAATCGTTTTGGCTTGTTCTCAAAATCAAAAGTTAATTCTTTTTCTTTATCATATACATGAAAAAGAACTACTTCATGTTTATTATGCTTTAAATGTCTTAATGCTTCAAATAATTTATCTTCATTAGTTTCAGTTTGAAACATATCCGTAAAAAGAAATATCAAAGATCTACGATGAATTTTTTCTGCTATTTGATGTAAATAAGTATAAGTTTCGGTTTGTTTACTTTCTTCTTTAGTATGTAGAGTATTTTCAAGTTGATGAATTAACATCTGGTGATGCCTATCACTTCCTTTTTCTGGCGCATAAAAATCATAATTATCACTATAAATACTTAACCCGACCGCATCTCTTTGCTTTTTTAATATATGCATTAAGGATGCACTAGCTAAAGCAGAAAAAGCAATTTTATTTAAATTATCAATAGAAAAATTAGAAACTTTTGGATAATGCATAGAACTGCTATTATCCAATATGATATGGCATCTAAGATTGGTTTCGTCATCATATCGTTTGGTATATAGCTTATCTGTTTTTGCAAATAACTTCCAATCTATATGACGCGTACTTTCTCCTTGATTATAAATTTTGTGTTCTGCAAATTCTGCTGAAAACCCATGAAACGGACTTTTATGCATTCCTGAGATAAAACCTTCTACGACTTGTTTTGCTAAGTGCTCTAGGTTTTTAAATCCGCCTGCTTTATTTAGTTCGTTTTGTAAATTCATGAATTTTAAATTTCATCTAAAATAAAAAAAGGTTTACCATTACAGCAAACCTTTTAGTTTATATTTATTTTTTTCTAATGGATTATAATAAAGAATCTAATGCTTCTGCGTAAGCATTTTTAGGCGCTACACCAACTTGGCGACCTACTACTTCTCCGTTTTGAAATACTAATACTGTTGGGATATTACGCACACCATATTTAGCAGCAAACTCTTGATTTGCATCTACATCTACTTTACCAATCACAGCTTTACCTTCGTACTCTGTGCTTAACTCATCAATAATTGGTCCTACCATACGACATGGTCCACACCAAGCAGCCCAAAAGTCTACCATTACAGGCTTATCACTGTTTAATACTTGCTCTTCAAAAGTTGCATCTGTAATTTCTAATGCCATAATAATATAATTTAATTGTGTTCTTAATTCGTGTTAATATGCAATATTAGTCAAAAATTTTACCAAAACTTACAACCTATCAATTTGTTTTAATTATTGCTGTATTGGTTTGGGTTATGTTATTGATTTAATTCAACTTAAAATAAACCTGCTCGTTTTCTAACTCGTCCAAAAGCTCTTGACTTACCTTTACTTTTTGTTTACGACTAGGCATAGTTAATTTAACCTGATCTCTATTATCATAAACTACAAAATTTAACGCTTGATTACCTGGATGAAGATTCACCAAATCCTTTAAACGTTGAATTTTTTCTACATCTAAATCTTTAATATTTAATTGAATTGAAAGCTTTTTAGCGTAGCTTTCTAAAACATCTTGTAAAAGTTGAAAGTTATTAAATTGAAGTCTTGGGTCACTTTTCTTACCTGTATCTCTATTTACCCAACCTTCTCGTACAAAGACCTTAACGTAAACAAAATTATTTTGCAGTAAAAAATGTCTGAACTTTAAATATTCTTCGCCAAAGATTCTAAACTCATAAGTATCTGTATAATCCTCTACAGTAAATAATGCCCAACCTTTACCTTGTTTACTTACACGGTGTTGCACATCTGTAACAACTCCGCCAAAAGTCATTTCTCTATTGACATATTTTTCAAGATCGTTAAATACCGATAAATTAGCATTGCAGAAGGTTTTCAATTCTATTTTGAAATCATCTAACGGATGCCCAGAAATATATACACCTACAACTTCACGTTCTTTTGCTAGCTTTTCCATGGTTCCCCAAGTTTCACATTCTGGTATTGCAGGTTCTTCAATTTGAACTTCACTTTCACCACCAAAAAGACTTACTTGCGCAGAATTTTCGTTTTCTTGATGTCTTGCTCCGTATTTAATAGCTTTTTCTAAAAAGGTCAAATCACCGCCATCTTTATAAAAATATTGAGCTCTGTGCGTATCTCCTAACTCATCAAAACCACCAGCTAACGCTAAGTTTTCAAATGCTTTTTTATTAGCAGCACGCAAATCTATACGTTTTGCTAAGTCAAATATTGAAGTATATGGTCCGTTTTCCTTTCTGTTTTCTACAATCGTTTTTACTGCTCCGTGACCAACACCTTTAATTGCTCCCATACCAAAGCGTACCGCATTATCTTTGTTTACCGAGAATTTATAAAACGATTCGTTTACATCTGGTCCTAAAACTTGCAATTTCATTCGTTTACATTCTTCCATAAAGAAAGTGACTTGCTTGATATCGCTCATATTATTAGACAGTACCGCCGCCATGTATTCTGCTGGATAATGCGCTTTTAAATAAGCCGTTTGATAAGCAATCCAAGCATAACATGTAGAGTGAGATTTATTGAAGGCATAACTAGCAAATGCTTCCCAGTCTTTCCAGATTTTTTCAAGTTTTTTAGCATCGTGACCGTTAGCACTTGCTTGCTCGATAAATTTAGGTTTCATCTTATCAAGTACCGCAATTTGCTTTTTACCCATTGCCTTACGCAATACATCGGCTTCACCTTTTGTGAAATCGGCTAGCTTTTGTGATAATAACATTACTTGCTCTTGATAAACTGTAATTCCGTAAGTTTCTTTTAAGTATTCTTCCATTGCTGGTAAGTCATACTCGATATCTTCGTCACCGTGTTTTCTTCTTACGAAACTTGGAATATATTCCATTGGTCCTGGACGATATAATGCATTCATCGCAATTAAATCGTCAAAAACTGTTGGTTTAAGATCTTTTAAGTGTTTTTGCATTCCAGGAGATTCATATTGAAATACTCCAACTGTTTCTCCTCTTTGGAATAAAGCAAAGGTTTTTTCATCATCTAAAGGAAAACTTTCTGGATCTAACTGAATATCGTGTTTTGCCTTTACAATTTTTACAGTATCCTTAATTAAGGTTAAGGTTTTTAACCCTAAAAAATCCATTTTTAGAAGTCCTGCACTTTCAACAACCGAGTTATCAAATTGAGTGACGTATAAATCTGAATCTTTTGCGGTAGAAACCGGCACAAACTTAGTAATATCGTCTGGTGTAATAATCACACCACATGCGTGAATACCTGTGTTTCTTACAGAACCTTCTAACGCTCTTGCTGTATTTACCGTTTCGGCTTCAAGACCTACTCCATCAGAAATACTTAAAAGCTCTGTAATCTTTTCTAAATCTTCAGACCTGAATTTTTGACCAAGCTCTTTTTCATCTAAACCAAAAATCTTATTTAGCTTAGACATATTCGGGATTAACTTTGCAATTCTGTCTGCATCAAAAAGTGGCAAATCTAATACACGAGCAGTATCACGAATACTACTTTTTGCCGCCATAGTACCGTAAGTAATGATTTGCGCCACTTGGTTAGCACCATATTTTTCGATGACATAATCCATTACTCGGCTACGACCTTCGTCATCAAAATCGATATCAATATCTGGCATACTGATACGATCTGGATTAAGAAAACGCTCAAAAAGCAGATTGTACTGTATTGGGTCTATATTGGTAATCCACAAACAGTAAGCTACAACAGATCCTGCTGCACTACCACGACCAGGACCAACGGATACATCCATGTTTCTTGCTTCGCGAATAAAATCTTCTACAATTAGGAAATATCCTGGATAACCTGTGTTTTCTATAACTTCAAGCTCAAAATCTAAACGTTCTTTTATATCGTCTGTAATTTCGCCATAACGCTTTTTTGCTCCTTCGTAGGTTAAGTGTTTTAGATAGGCATTTTCTCCTCTTTTTCCACCATCAACCTCATCTTCTGGATGCTTAAATTCTTCTGGAATATTAAATGCTGGTAACAAGACATCTCTTGCTAAATCAAAAGGTTCGATTTTATCTACAACTTCTTGAATATTGCTAATCGCTTCAGGAATATCTTTAAATAACTCCTTCATTTCTTCAGAAGACTTAAAGTAATATTCTTGATTTGGCAACCCGTAACGGTAACCACGACCACGACCTATTGGCGTTGATTGCTTTTCGCCATCTTTTACACACAATAAAATATCATGCGCATTGGCATCGTCTTTTTTACCGTAGTAGGTATTGTTGGTCGCTAGTAATTTTATATTATGCTTTTTTGAAAACTCAACCAATGTTTGATTTACACGATTTTCGTCTTCTTGACCATGTCGCATTAACTCGATATACAAGTCGTCTTGAAAAGTTTCTTTCCACCAAAACAAAGCTTCTTCAGCTTGCGATTCACCTACATTTAAAACTTTACTAGGCACTTCACCGTAAAGGTTTCCTGTCAAACAAATAACGTCTTCTTTATATTGTTCTATTAGTTTTTTATCAATACGCGGCACATAATAAAAGCCATCTACGAACGCGTGAGATGATAATTTTGCAAGATTATGATACCCTTTTTTGCTTTTAGCAAGCAACACTATTTGGTAACCATTATCTTTTCTGGTTTTGTCTGTATGGTCTTCGCAAACAAAAAACTCGCAACCTACAATTGCTTTAATTTCGTTTGCAACTGGTGGATTACCTTGTTCTGCAGCAGCTTCATTTTTGGCTTTTACCGATTTGTTATGCCCATTTATTGCTCTAACAAAATGAAATGCGCCCATCATATTTGCATGATCGGTTAGCGCTACTGCTGGCATATTATGCTCTGCTGCAAGGTTAACCAAATCTGAAATACTTATAGTAGATTGAAGTACCGAAAACTGCGAGTGATTGTGCAAATGCGCAAAATCTACAGATTTAAGGTCTTCTATATTTTCTTTTATTTCTGCTGAAGAAATTCCGCCAGATTCCTGCTTTTTTAATTGCTCTCGGATTTTATCACTTTCTCTTTTTAGATTTAAGTGCTTTAATCCAATAAGCCGAATTGGTTGCGGATTTTCTTTATTAAAACGCTCAAAATAATCTGGTTGAACATCTAATTGTTCTTTGGTATATTCTTTACGTCTAACAAGTTCTAAAAAACAACGTGTTGTTGCCTCAACGTCTGCTGTTGCATTATGCGCTTCGGCAAAAGGTTGATTAAATAAAAATTGGTGTAACTCGGTTAAAGTTGGTAATTTAAACTTACCGCCACGTCCACCTGGTATTTTACAAAGTTCTGCAGTATGCTCTGTACAAGTATCTAAAACTGGTAATTCTTGCAAAGGGTTTTCTACACTTTGGCGAACAAACTCTGCACCCATAATATTTAAATCAAAACCTACATTTTGACCGACAACAAACTTTGTTTTACTTAAAGCTTCGTTGAATTTTTCTAAAACTTCAGCCAAAGGAATTCCCTGCTGTTGAGCCAATTCTGTTGAAATACCATGGATACGCTCTGCATCATAAGGAATATCAAAACCTTCTGGTTTTACTAAATAATCTTGATGATCAATACAGTCACCCATCTCGTCATGTAATTGCCATGCTATTTGGATACATCTAGGCCAATTATCTACATCCGTAATTGGTGCATCCCAACGTTTTGGTAATCCGGTAGTTTCTGTATCAAAAATTAAGTACATTAAGGTATTTTTAGATGTTTTCTAGAAAAAATTAGAGCTTATAAATGTACGTAGAAATTTCTCTTTTTTAAAGCGAAGTTATAAACAGTTATACACAAAAAAATCCAGTAAAGTTTTACTGGATTTTTTAATTATATATTTAGTAATTTAGAATTATGACACTAATTCTTCATGTACTTTTTCTGTGTTAATTGCTGCTTGAATAGCATTACGATGTCTAAAAATTAACTCGTCTATTGTTGGCGGTAAGTTATTTTCTTTCATCATTTGATCATATTCTTTCAAGCTTTTTTCTTCTCCTCTAATTGCTTCTTCAATAATTTTTTCTTCGTTATTAGAAGATAATGCAGATTTTAGACTCATCCAGTTTCTATGAACTGTTCCTTTAAAAGTGCCAGAATCTTCTGGAGTTTCACCATATCTTAAAATTTCTGTTCTCAACTCTTTAGCAAATTGACTGCGCTCTGATGCTCTTCTTTTGAAAAAGATTTTTAAATTTTTGTCGTCTACATTAGACATTGCATTTAAATACCCTTTTTCGGCATCATAATTTTTCACTAATAACTCGTTTAATTTGTTTGAAATTTCTTCACTATAACTCATAATATCTTTTCATTTTAAATTTCAATAAGTTCTTTATAGATGTGTATTGTTTCACATCTGCTTACTTAAAGGTAATATGAATTACGAAGGATCCCAAGCGTTTAACAAGGTTTGTGATTGTCTTAAGACTTATTAACAAAAGGATAAATTATTGATTGACAATATTTTTTCTAATAAAAAAGGAGCTTCAATTGAAGCTCCTTTTTTATTTATTGTTTATTTATGAAATTAGTTTGCATCTAAATAATCTGGCGCAGAATCTGCATCTGAGTTTTGCGCATCATCAGGATTTCCGTCTCCGTTTGGATCTGGATTTTCGTCTATTGTTAACACACCATCATTATCGTCATCATTATCTAAGTAATCATCAATTCCATCAGAATCAAAGTCTTGAGAGTCTATAGGGTTACCATCTCCGTCATCATCTACAAACTCGTAAATGGTTAAAATACTATCTCCATCATCATCAGCATCTAAATAATTAGGTATTCCATCTCCATCTGTATCAATCACACCTTCGTAGATTGTAAATATGCCATCACCGTCATCGTCTTCATCAAGATAGTTAGGGATACCATCGCCATCTGTATCATCATTTAATGGGTTACCATCACCATCAATATCTTCGTCCTCTGTTAAAACACCATCATTGTCTTCATCTAAATCTAAATAATCAGGTACACCATCTGCATCTGTATCTGCTGGATTACCATCTGCATCAAGGTTTAACTCGTCACTTGTTAAAATTCCATCATCATCATCGTCATCATCTAAATAATTTGGATTTAAATCGCTATCAGTATCATCGTCTGTTAAATCGCCATTATTATTTAAATCTTCAATAGAGTTTGGCACACCATCTCCATCATCATCACCACAATCTAAACTATCTATGATAGCTTGTAAGTCTCCGTTTGGATCACCACAAGTATCAATTTCTTCATTTAAATACTGGATGTATCTTGTACACATCTCCATAGTATTACCTAAAGTAGCATTATTGTAATCTGATTGCGCAGTCATTGTATTTGCACTAATCTGCTCACAAGTAACTTGGCAATTATTAACCATTACTTGATCAATAGTTTCTTGAATAGTACCGTTCACATCACCACAATATTCAATTTGCGTATATAATGCATTGACATAGGCATTACACAATTGTTCATATAAAGCGGTTTCCATTAAATCTGCATTATTATATGCCATCATTGCTTGTTGTACTTGCTCTTCTGCATCTACGCAAGTGAAGTAATTAGTTGTTGGTCCTGTAGTAAATGGAATATTATTAAAAACTCCTTCTGTAAATCCAACCGAGTTAAATCCTGTTGGATTAAAGGCGTTAAAGTAAAATCTTCCAGACAACGTACCTTCTTCTAAGCTACCTGCTGTAATACTAACCATTCCGTCTGGACGATATAATTGCACACTTTCATCAGGTATCTTGTTTGTTGACCATAATACATTGTTTTCGTCTACAAAATTTGCAAAAGATGCGTTGTACTGCATATCATAACAAGATCCTTGACCTATACTAATAGCTCCTGTACAATTTGTAGCGTCTTCTGGATAAGCTACTAAAGTAATTGTTTCTAAAGACGTTGAACCTTCTATTGTGATTACTCCATTTTCATCTACTTGAGCCGAGTATATATTTGCATTAAACAAAACACCATCTCCTTCTCTTTGAGCTTGAAACGTAGTTATGTTAAACTCATTTTCTTGACTACAACTAAACATTAATAACACCAAAAAGGCTAATGCAATTACTTTTCTCATTCTTAAACTTTTATAAATTATTGATAATGTATAAACCTAATAATAACTTAGGAATAATAGTCCCCAAAAATAGAATAATTTTTCATTATAAATAATTGAAATTAAAAAGTATCCGTTTAAAAAAATATAGTATCTTTGCGCACTTATTAATAACAGAGGTCGAGAACCTCACAAATTAATTTTTTATGCCAGTAAAAATTAGATTACAAAGACACGGTAAAAAAGGGAAACCTTACTACTGGATCGTAGCAGCAGATGCTAGAGCAAAAAGAGATGGTAAATACTTAGAAAAAATAGGTGCTTACAATCCAAACACTAACCCAGCAACTATCGATTTAGATGTTGATGGAGCAGTAAAATGGTTACAGAATGGTGCACAACCAACTGACACAGCAAGAGCAATTTTATCTTATAAAGGTGCTTTACTTAAAAACCATTTAGCGGGTGGAGTTAGAAAAGGCGCTTTAACTGAAGAGCAAGCAGAAGAGAAATTTAATGCTTGGTTAGAAGAAAAAGCAGGAAAAGTTGATGCTAAGAAAGAAAACTTAGCTAAAGCTGAAGCAGATGCTAAAGCAAAAGCTTTTGAAGCTGAAAAAGCAGCTAACGAAGCTCGTATTGCAGCAGCAGCTCCTGTTGTTGAAGAAGAAGCTGAAGCTTCAAACGAAGAAGAATAAAAAATATTTTTTTATACTTTTAAACTCCGATAGTCGCTATCGGAGTTTTTTATGTTTAAAACTTTCCTTATGGATATAAATGAATGCTTTTACGTTGGTAAAATTGTAAAAAAATACAGTTTTAAAGGAGAATTACTAATAAAATTAGATACTGACGAGCCTGAACAATTTGAAAACCTTGAGTCTATACTTATTAACTTAAGAGGTAATTTAGTACCTTTTTTTATAGAAAGTTCACAACTACACAAATCTGAATTACTACGTGTTAAATTTGAAGAAGTAGACACAGAAGATGATGCAGATAGTTTAATGAAAAGCGAGTTATACTTACCATTAAGCTTTTTACCAGAGTTAGAAGATGATAAGTTTTACTATCATGAAATTATAGGTTTTAAAGTTGAAGATAAAAACTTTGGAAACGTTGGGATAATTTCTGGTGTAAATGATAGCACAGCTCAAGCACTGTTTGAAATTGATAGAAATGGGACAGAGATTTTAATCCCGATGAATGACGAGTTTATCACCAAAGTAGACAAACCCAACAAAACTATTTTTGTAGAAACACCAGAAGGACTAATAGATCTTTACATTAATGAATAACCCTTTTCAATTCAAGCAGTTTACAGTTAAACAAGACCAATGCGCCATGAAAATTGGTACAGATAGCGTCTTACTTGGCGCTTGGACACCATTAAAAGACAATCCTTTTTCTATTTTAGATATTGGTGCTGGTACAGGAATTTTATCTTTAATGTTAGCCCAACGCAGTAACGCACAAGTTATCGACGGTTTAGAAATAGACGAAAAGGCTTATGAACAGTGTGTAGACAACTTTGAAAACTCTCCTTGGTCAGACCGATTATTTTGTTATCACGCAGATTTACAGGAATTTGCCGAAGAAATTGAAGACAAATATGATCTAATAATTAGCAATCCGCCGTTTTACGCAGACCATTTTAAAACCGATAACAAGCAACGTGACATGGCGCGCTTTCAAGATGCGATGCCTTTTGAACATCTTGTGGTTTGTGCTGCTCATCTTTTGGAAGACAACGGAAGATTTTCAGCAATTATACCTTTTAGTGAAGAAGACCGATTTATCAATCTTGCTCAAAAAGTAGGATTATTTCCTAACCAAATCCTTAACGTAAAAGGTAATCCAAACGCTGATATAAAAAGAAGTTTGATTAGCTTTAGTTTCCACGAAAGTGAAATACAAAAAGAAGAATTAACTATAGAAACCCAAAGACATCAATACACAGAAGACTACATAAATCTTACTAAAGATTTCTACTTAAAAATGTAGTTTTAATTGGGCAATGAAAACGATTTCGTTATTTTTGTTAACTATAAAATTGTAAACAATATACTGTTACAGATATCATTAAGCAACAGTTTAAAACTATACTTATCTAATGAAACCAGATTTATTTGAAGCTCCAGATTACTTAAATCTTGACGATTTATTAAACGACGAACATAAATTAGTACGCGATGCTGCTAGAGAATGGGTTAAACGTGATGTTTCTCCTATTATTGAAGAGTATGCACAAAAAGCAGAATTCCCAGAACAAATTATTGGTGGATTAGCCGAGATTGGTGCGTTTGGACCATATATACCTATGGAATATGGTGGCGCAGGATTAGACCAAATTTCTTATGGTTTAATCATGCAAGAGATTGAACGTGGCGATTCTGGTGTACGTAGCACTGCTTCTGTACAATCGTCTTTAGTAATGTATCCTATTTTTAAATATGGTAACGAAGAGCAACGTAAAAAATACTTACCAAAATTAGCTTCTGGAGAATGGATGGGTTGTTTTGGTTTAACCGAGCCTGATCACGGATCTAATCCTGGTGGAATGGTTACTAATTTTAAAGATATGGGTGACCATTATCTTTTAAATGGCGCTAAAATGTGGATTAGCAACGCACCTTTTGCACAAGTTGCTGTTGTTTGGGCAAAAAATGAAGAAGGTCGTATACACGGTTTAATTGTAGAGCGTGGTATGGAAGGATTTTCTACTCCAGAAACTCACAACAAATGGTCGTTACGTGCAAGCGCAACTGGCGAACTTATTTTTGATAACGTAAAAGTGCCAAAAGAAAACCTATTACCTAACAAATCTGGTCTTGGCGCACCATTAGGTTGTTTAGATTCTGCAAGATATGGTATCGCTTGGGGCGCAATTGGTGCTGCAATGGATTGTTACGATACGGCATTAAGATACAGTAAAGAGCGTATGCAGTTTGGTAAGCCAATTGGACAATTTCAATTACAACAAAAAAAGTTAGCCGAAATGATTACAGAAATCACCAAAGCACAATTATTAGCTTGGCGTGTTGGTGTTTTACGTAATGAAGGTAAAGCAACGTCTGCTCAAATCTCTATGGCTAAACGTAATAATGTAGATATGGCTATAAAAATTGCTCGTGAAGCTAGACAAATGTTAGGCGGAATGGGTATTACTGGAGAATACAGCATTATGCGTCATATGATGAATTTAGAAAGTGTAATTACTTACGAAGGTACACATGATATTCATTTATTAATCACAGGTTTAGACGTCACTGGATTAAATGCTTTTAAATAAGCTATAGATTTTACATTTCTATAAATAGTTAATTAATATAAAATGCACCTTAATTTTAGAGGTGCATTTTTTATTTTTGTTAAAAATGAAATGCTATGACTATTAACGATATTGAAAAATCAATTGATCCTCTTAAGAATCAATTGCTTAATCACAGTTTATACAACAAAATAAAATCTATAGAAGATTTAGAAATCTTTTTACAACATCATGTTTATGCTGTTTGGGATTTTATGTCGCTACTTAAAGCACTGCAAAATAAACTAACTTGTACTACAATACCTTGGTTGCCTACAAAACACCCAGAAACAAGATATTTAATTAACGAAATTGTTCTTGCCGAAGAAACCGATGTAGATATTAATGGTAACCATAAAAGCCACTACGAAATGTATCTAGACGCTATGCAAGCCTGTGGCGTTTCAACCAATCAAATAGAACTATTCTTAGAATCTTCTTTAAGCTTAGGAAACATATTTGTTGCTATAAGAAACAGCAAATTACCTCAATCACTACAAGACTTTTTAGAATTTACGTTTAACGTTGCAATAGAAGGTCAACCACATCAAATTGCTGCTGCATTTACCTTTGGTCGCGAAGATTTAATCCCGAATATGTTTACTGAAATCTTAAAGAATTTCCAGCAAAACTTCCCTGAAAAAGACCTTTCTAAGTTAGTGTATTACTTTGAAAGACATATCGAATTAGATGCTGACGAACATGGTCCTATGGCGCTTCAAATGATAGAAGAGCTTTGTGGAAATGATGAGAAAAAATGGAAAGAAGTTGAAGACATCTCAATAGAAGCTTTACAAAAACGAATTGCACTTTGGGACGGTATTGAAAACGCAATTTTAGAAAGCAAAGAAGTTGTATCTTTATAGATATGAAACAATTAACGCTTTTTATTTCTGCAATTTTTATATTGTTTTTGTGCTGCAACGCAACAGATAGCAACCAAACTAACAATATTAAAACGCCACAAACAACCAATTACAAACTATTGTCTTTGGGTGATAGTTACACAATTGGAGAAAGTGTTTGCAAAACGTGTCGCTTTCCAGAACAACTTAAAGACAGCTTAATTAATAATACAGAAAATACTGCTTTCAACTTAAAGGTTGTAGCAACAACAGGCTGGACTACGACCAATTTATTAAACGGAATTATCAACGAAAATCTACCAAATAACTACGATTTAGTCACCTTACTAATTGGTGTAAATAATCAATATCAAGGAAAAGATTTTTCAATTTATGAAACCGAATTTCCAGAACTAGTTGATATTGCAATTACTAAAGCAAAAGGCGATAAAAATAGAGTTATTGTCGTTTCCATTCCTGATTATGCGTTCACACCTTTTGGAAACGGAAACACAACTATTTCTTCAGAAATTGATACATATAACGCTTTCGCGGAAAATTATTGCAACGCTAATAACATTACTTTTGTAAACATTACAGACATAACCAGAAATGGATTAGAAGACACAGATTTAGTTGCTTCAGATGGTTTACATCCTTCCGAAAAAGCCTATAGTTTATTTGTAGAACGTTTATTACCTTACGCTTTAGAAAAACTTTAGCGTAAGATTATGTTTTCAGCAAAGAAAAGATTAGACAGAGCTTATCAAAATGCTCACGTTATTCCTTTTGATGACGACTCCAAATTTATATTATTTAGCGATTGTCATCGTGGTGATAATAGTTTTGCAGACGACTTTGCCAATAATCGAAACATCTATTACCACGCATTAAAGCACTACTACGTTGAAGGTTTTAATTATGCCGAACTTGGCGATGGTGATGAACTTTGGGAAAACATTTCTTTCTCCTCCATTTTAAACGCACATAAAAATGTTTATCATTTGATGCAACTGTTTCATAAAAAGAACCGTTTGCATATGATTTGGGGAAATCATGATATGGTATATCGTAATCCTGATACAGTTAAGAAAAATCTATCTACCTATTTTGACCCAAAAGTAGGCGAAGAAGTAGAACTTTTTGGCGATATCAAATATCATGAAGCTATTGTTTTAAAACACAAAGACACTAATCAAGAGATCTTTTTAACGCACGGTCATCAAGCAGATTGGTGGAATTATCTATTCTGGAAATGGAGTCGGTTTTTAGTTAGAATTTTATGGAAACCTTTAAACGTAATGGGAATTGCAGATCCAACAAGTCCTGCAAAAAACTACAAAGAATTAATTAAAGTAGAACGTCGTACCAAAAAATGGATTACCGACAACGACAACCTAATGACCATTGTTGGTCATACACACAGACCACGTTTTCCAGAACCTGGTGATATTGCTTTTTTTAACGACGGAAGTTGCGTACATCCAAGAAGCATCACAGGTATTGAAATAGAAAATGGTACAATATCTTTAATAAAATGGCAAATTGCTACTAAAGAAGATGGCACACTTCAAATTGTAAGAGTATTATTAGAAGGACCAAGAAGATTGGTAGATTATAGATAAAAAAATTCCTGCATAAAGCAGGAATCTATTTTATAATTTTGAACTTCTGTTGAAAATTTAAGATTCAGGAGCCAATTCTACTTCTAAGCCTTCTAATTCTGGCGTAATTTGTATTTGACAACCTAATCTTGAGTTATCTTTTACGTAAAAAGCTTCGCTTAGCATAGCTTCTTCATCATCTTGCATTTCTGGTAATTCGGTATCACTTAAAACATAGCATTGGCAGCTAGCACACATTGCCATACCGCCACAAATACCAATGGTTCCTTCTGGAGCAAGTTCGTAACTACGTACAACTTCCATTAAATTCATTGCCATATCTGTTGGTGCTACAACGTCATGTGTTACACCATCACGATCGGTAATTTTAATGTTGATATCTTGATTTTCCATTAAAAAAGTAATTAGTAATTAGTGGTAAGTAGTTAGTCCTTAATAGATTTAATCAAACCACGTAACATTTTTGAAATTTCATTAGTGTTTTCAATAAGGCTATTAGCCTTATTTTCATTTATATAATTTAGTCGAACAGAAAGATATAACATAGACCTAACTTCACTATTTGATGACAGTGAAAAATATAGAAATCTTTTAAAATCTGCATTTGAGTTTCTGTCAAAACCTTCAGCTATATTATTTGATATAGAAACAGCAGCTCGTTTAATTTGATCTCTAAACGAGAAGTCTTTATTTTCTTGAAAATGAGCATAAATTTCTACAGCTAAATCTTGAGACTTTTGCCAAACTAACAATTCTTCAAATTTTAAAACAGCCATAAAACTTTATACTTGTTCCTTGAAACTTACTACTCTTACTCTATTGCTTTAACAACTGCTTTTGGTGCTTCTTTACGTGTGCCATCAAAACCATCTACACCAGCAACGGTAGTATATTTTAATACATAACGTTTACCTGGATTAATAATTTGATAAGCAGATTGACACATTAAAGTTGCCTCATGAAATCCGCAAAGTATTAACTTTAACTTACCAGGATACGTATTTACATCTCCAATAGCATATATACCAGGAATATTAGTTTGATAGTCTAACGCATTGTTTACTTTAATGGCGTTTTTTTCTATTTCTAATCCCCAATCTGCAATTGGTCCTAGTTTTGGAGATAAACCAAATAATGGCACAAAATGATCACATTCCTTTTTGTAGGTTTTAGCATCTTGTTTAATGGTTACAGCTTCAATTTTTCCGTCACCTTCAACACCTATTACTTCTGCTGGTGTGATTAAATTAATTTTTCCTGCAGATTTTAATTCTTGTACTTTTTCTACTGAATCTAAATGACCTCTAAACTCATTACGTCTATGTATTAAAGTAACTTCTTCGGCTACATCACTTAAAAAGATACTCCAGTCTAAAGCAGAATCTCCTCCACCAGCAATAACAACCTTTTTACCACGGTACATTTCTGGTTCTTTAATCATGTACTCTACACCTTTATCTTCGTAATCTGCAAGATTATCAATTAAAGGTTTGCGTGGCTCAAAACTACCTAATCCACCAGCAATTGCAACTACTGGCGCATGGTGTTTTGTACCTTTATTTGTGGTAACAATAAATGTTCCGTCGTCTTGTTTTTCTATGGTATCTGCACGCTCTCCTAAAGTAAATCCAGGTTCAAATTGCTTGCATTGTTCCATTAATTTATGTGTTAAATCGCCAGCAAGAATTTCTGGATAGGCTGGGATATCATAAATTGGTTTTTTGGGATATATTTCTGAACATTGTCCACCTGGTTGTGGTAATGCGTCTATTAAGTGACATTTTAATTTTAATAATCCTGCTTCAAAGACTGCAAAAAGACCTGTTGGTCCTGCGCCTATGATTAGTATATCTGTTTTAATCATCTTTTAAAATTGTTTTGTGCAAATGTAAAAGGTTAATTTGTTGCGACTTATGACTTTTGTCAGCTTTACGCCTGCGTTAGCGATAGTAGTGGTTAGCTTTTGCCGAGGCTTGCATCGAGCCAAAACTAGTAACGAATAGCGCGACTCTTGTGGTAACGCCCTAAACACCAATATTTGTGACTTTTTCTATCTGCGGCGCGTACTTTTTTATAGTCATCTCTACACCAGATTTTAAAGTCATTTGGTTAACACTACACGAGGTACACGCGCCTTGAAGTTGCACGGTAACCTCGTTATTTTCTATGGAAATTAGCTCTATATCTCCGCCATCATTTTGTAAAAATGGACGAATTTCTTCTAAAGCTTTTTCTACGTTTATTTTTAGTTCTTGTGCTGTCATTTATTTTTTATTTACCGCAGAACAACCTGCCATAGTTGTAATTTTTATCGCTTCTGTTTCTGGTAGGTTTTCATTACGATTTACTACTTCTTGCACGACGCTTTGCGTTAATTTTTCAAAAGCTTTCTCTGTTGGTGTTGCTACTTGCATTGCTGCTGGACGACCAACATCTCCTGCTTCTCTAATGCTTTGTACCAAAGGAATTTCTCCTAAAAGTGGCACATCTAAATCTTCGGCAAGGTGTTTTGCGCCTTCTTTACCAAAAATATAATATTTATTGTTTGGTAATTCTTCTGGTGTAAAGTAAGCCATATTTTCTATGATTCCTAACACTGGTACGCTTATGCTGTCTTGCTGAAACATTGCAACTCCTTTTTTTGCATCTGCTAATGCTACATTTTGTGGTGTACTAACTACTACTGCTCCTGTAATTGGTAAGGATTGCATGATACTTAAATGGATATCTCCTGTTCCTGGTGGCAAGTCTAATAGTAAGAAGTCAAGCTCGCCCCAAGCGGCGTCAAATATCATTTGGTTTAAGGCTTTTGCAGCCATAGGTCCGCGCCAAATTACAGCTTGGTCTGGCTTTGTAAAGAATCCTATAGATAATATTTTTACACCGTAATTTTCTACAGGTTTCATTTTGGATTTACCGTCAACGGTTACAGATAATGGTTTTTCCATTTCTACATCAAACATGATTGGCATTGATGGCCCGTAAATATCTGCATCTAAAACACCTACTTTAAAGCCCATTTTTGCTAACATAATTGCTAGGTTAGCAGTTACTGTAGATTTTCCTACGCCACCTTTACCTGACGCTACTGCTACAATATTTTGAATACCTGGTATTGGCTTTCCTTTTATTGTATTTGCTTGTGGTTTTTCTGGTGCGTTAACTTTTATGTTGACTTTTATTTTTGCTTTTTCGTACACATTTTTGTGAATGGCTTGCAAAATTTCAACTTCTGTTTTTTTACGTGCTTGTAATGATGGATTTTTAATTGTAATATCAACAATAACTTCATCTCCAAAAGTAACAACGTTAGTTACTGCGCCACTTTCTACCATGTTTTGTCCTTCTCCTGGAACTGTTATCGTTTCTAATGCTTTAAGTATATCTTGTTTGCTTAACTTCATCTTTAAAATTTTATGCTAAACATCAATTTTTAGCGTGTTTTATCAAGAATGATTCTAAAATGCAAATATACTATATATTGAATGAAGTTAGCCTTTTGTAACTGGAAGTTTTTTATGGTGAAATAAGGGAAATTTATGGGAGAAAAAATATCAAATTCCAAAAGCTAAATTCCAAAAAAATGAAATTTGTAATTATTTGTAAATTTTTGAAATAATTACTTTAAGGAAACCCTTGAAATAAATACTACAAACTTTCAACAGGATCCCAAAACACCATTTCAAAATTTTGAATTTGGTTATCTTTCACCTTAATACCTTCGCTTTCTAACAGCTGTTGCATTAGGTTAGTGCCTTCAAAATGATGCTTTCCTGTTAGCAAACCTTTTCTGTTTACCACACGATGTGCTGGCACGTCTTTTCCTGTAGAACCATTCATAGCGTAACCGACTAATCTCGCACTTCTTTTTGCTCCTAAATAACTGGCAATTGCACCATAAGACGTTACTCTTCCGTAAGGAATTTGCCTAGCTACCTCATAAACCTTCTCATAAAAGCTTAAGGTTTCTGGTTTCATAAGTCTTTAATGATATTAATTAGCGTAACTATAGCTATAACAGCGGTGATGATACCGATGCTGTAATTCATATTTTTTTGAGACTTTATACGTTTGCTTTTTATTTTTTCAAATAAAAACACGTACACATAAAGCATCACAAATGTACCTGTTGCCGCACCTGCGACGTAAGATGTAATACCAATATTATCAAAAGTAAGCCAACCAAAACCTGCTAAAGTCAAACTCATATAGGCTTGATACGGAATTGGAAAAACATTTAAAGCAGACAATAACATACCATAAAAAAAGCGACTTTGTTTGCTACGTCTTGTCTGTTCTATTTTTGGTTGTGGTTTCTTTTTAGCTAAAACAAAAAAGTAAATGGCAATTAGTACAAAAAGCACAAAAGCAACACGCTGAAGTACTTTAATAACTTCTGGATGTTTACTTAAATATCTAGCAAAAATGACAGCTATTAACGTTTGAAAAATCACAACTAGACATACACCCATCGAAAAAACCAAACCACGGTTATAGCCTTCTTTTAAGCTAATTTTTGCTGCTGTCATATTAAGCAAACCTGGTGGTATAACACCTACTAATGCAATAATTAGACTTAAGAAAAATGTAATTGTAAGGCCCAAAGGTTATTTTATTTTAAATCTAATATACGTAATTGGTTTGTTTTGTTCTAAATATTGACCTTCGTAAAAGGTTTGTATACTTGTAACTTCTTCTGGACTTCCTTCTTGTCTATACACATCGTTGTTAGAGTACAACACTTCATGCCCTTCTCCATGTAACAGACCTAAGGTGTAACCGTGCATAAACTCTGAGTCGGTTTTAAGATTCATCACTCCTTCTGGTTTTAGTACTTTTTTGTACCGTTTTAAAAACTCAGAATTGGTCATACGGTGTTTTGTACGCTTGTATTTTATTTGAGGATCTGGAAAAGTAATCCAAATTTCGTCTACTTCATTTTCTGCAAAAACGTATTCTATTAATTCTATTTGCGTACGAATAAATGCTGCATTTGGTATATCTTCTTCTACTGCAGTTTTTGCGCCTCTCCAAAAACGCGCACCTTTAATATCTATACCAATAAAATTTTTATTAGGATATTGTTTTGCTAAAGCCACAGTATACTCGCCTTTACCACATCCTAACTCTAAAACAATTGGGTTGTCGTTTTTAAATACTTGATCATTCCATTGTCCTTTGTATTGGTAAACCTCATCTACCAATTGACTTCTTGTTGGTTGAAATACATTATGAAATGTTTCGTTTTCTTTAAATCGTTTTAGTTTGTTTTTACTTCCCACTTGTTTTAACAATTTGTTATTTATGGCGTAAAATTAAGGAAATATACCTTAGCAGTATTATACTTATCTTTGAAATTAGCTTTTTTGCGTTAAGGATGGAAGTGACATCCTTTTTTTGCTGCCATATATGGCAAAAAAAGATATAACGGACAGCCTGACCGCTTGCACTGAGCGGAGTCGAAGTGTGTGGTAACGCCCAAATTTTTATAATGAAAAAACGAATTCTTGTTGCACCACTTAATTGGGGAATTGGTCATGCTACACGCTGCATACCTATTATTAATGCACTTATTGAACAAAATTTTGAACCCATTATTGCTACAGATGGTGCTGCTTTAGCATTGCTAAAAAAAGAATTTAAACAACTAATTTTTATAGAGTTACCCGCGTACAACATTACTTATTCTAAGTCTAAATCTAGTTTTAAATGGCGATTGTTTAGGCAATTACCAAAAATTAAAAAAGCCATCTTAAAAGAACATTTGGCGATTAAAAAAATTGTGCACGAGTATGCTATTGAAGGTATTATCTCGGACAACAGAATGGGTGTGTATTGTTCTAAAATTCCGTCTGTTTTTATAACGCATCAACTTAATGTGTTAAGCGGAATGACTACAAAATTAAGTACATCTTTACATGATTATTATCTAAAAAAGTTTGATGAATGTTGGGTACCAGATTTTGAAAACTCGCCAAATTTAAGTGGAAAATTAGGTCATGATTTTAATACAAAATTGTTACCAATAAAATATATTGGTGCTTTAAGTAGACTGAAAAAAGAAGTTGTAAAATCTGAATTTGACATCATGGTTTTACTCTCTGGTCCTGAGCCACAACGTGGATTATTAGAGAAAAAACTATTTGTTGAATTAAATGATTTTAAAGGTAATATCTTGTTTGTAAAAGGTAAGATTGAAGGTGAACAGCGTATTGAAAAAAAGCAACAGTTTACTATTTACAATTTTATGACATCTGCAGATTTACAACAGGCATTAAATAGTAGTGATTTTGTTATTTCACGCTCTGGATACACCACTGTGATGGATTTAGCCAAATTAGGTAAAAAAGCATTTTTTATACCAACACCAGGACAATTTGAACAAGAATATTTAGCTGAAAATTTACAAACACAAGGTATAATACCTTCTTGTAACCAAAAAGAATTTTCTTTAAAAAAACTTGAGAAGCTTGATAATTTTACTGGGTTTGATGCTCTAGATTGCAATACAGATTTTGAAAGTTTGTTTAAGCTTTTTCAAGCGTAAAAGAAAACTCGCTACCTACGTTTACTTCACTTTCTACATAGATTTTTTCGTCGTGAGCTTCTATAATATGTTTTACTATAGATAGACCTAAACCAGATCCACCTTCTTTACGTGATCCGCTTTTGTCTACACGATAAAAACGCTCAAAAAGTCTTGGTAAATGTTCTTTACCAATACCTTCGCCATTATCGGTTACTCTAACAATAACCTTATTTTTTATTAGTTTTTCTATACTAATTTCTGTGGTTCCGTTTTGATGTCCGTATTTAATAGAGTTTACTACTAAGTTAGTTAATACTTGTTGGATTCTTTCTTCATCGCCTTTTACCATGATTGGCTCTTTGTAATCCATATCAAACATTAAACTAATTTTTTTCTTAGCCGCTTTCATTTCTAATAAATCAAAAACGCTTCTTACTAAATCTACAATATCAAAAGTGGTAATGTTTAGACGTAAATCTCCAACTTCAAGTTTGGTAATCATGTCTAAATCTTTGACAATATATATTAATCGTTCTACACCTTTGTTGGCTCTTTCTAGATATTTTTCGGCTACGTTTTTATCTTTCATTGCGCCATCAAGCAATGTTTCTATATAACCTTGTACTGTAAATAATGGTGTTTTAAGCTCGTGAGATACATTTCCCATAAACTCTTTACGGTATTCTTCTCTTACTTTTAAGGTTTCAATTTCTAACTTTTTGTCTTTGGCATATTTATCTATTTGCCTGGTTAGCGTAGCCATGTCTGTAGTTATGCTATCTTTTCTAAAACTTGCAGACTCTAATAAGGTTAGATCTTTGTAAATCTTATTTATTCTTTTATAAATGAATTTTTCTACTCTAAACTGAATAATTAAAAAGGAAAATGCATAGGTAAAGAAAGTGAAAAATAATACGTGTAGTATGTTTAGAGTATAGAACATATACAAAAAAACACTCATTAAGAGCGTTAAAAATACGGTGATTAAAAACGAAGTTTTTAATGCAAACTTGTATGTTTTTTTTAGTTTCAAATAAAGGTTATTCTACAAATTTATAGCCAACACCTTTTACAGTTTTAAAGCTATCGTCGCCAATTTTTTCTCTTAGTTTTCTTATGTGTACATCTATGGTACGTCCACCAACTACGACTTCGTTACCCCAAACGCGGTCTAAAATATCTTCTCTTTTAAAGACTTTTCCTGGTTTTGATGCCAACAAAGATAAGAGTTCAAATTCTTTTCTTGGTAAAATAATCTCTTCGTTTCCTAAAATAATCTTGTATTCGTCTCTATTAATGGTAAGTTTACCAATTTTTATAACCGATTGGTTAGTATCTTCAGATTTTAATCGTCTTAAAAGTGCTTTTACTTTACTAATTAATACTTTTGGTTTAATTGGTTTAGTAATATAATCGTCTGCACCAGCATCAAAACCTGCTACTTGAGAGTAGTCTTCGCCTCTTGCGGTTAAAAAAGTAATAATTGTGCTGCTTAATTCTGGTACTTTTCTAATAGCTTCGCAAGCTTCAATACCATCCATTTCTGGCATCATCACATCTAATATAATAAGGTGTGGTTTTTCTTTTTTTGCTTTTTTAACAGCTTTAATACCGTTATCTGCAGTAATGACTTGGTAACCTTCTGCACTTAAATTATAGCCTACTATTTCAAGAATATCTGGCTCGTCGTCTACTAAAAGAATTTTAATATCTTTCTTATTCATCAGAATGACTTTGTGTTAAAATAATAACGTAAAGATAAAATTATTAAAATTAAATTATCTATTTAATCCATTGATAACAATTAAATAACATTAATTACAACTTATAACCTAACCTAAGTTTTTAGGTTTATGTAATTTACAATCTTTTGCTTACCAAGTAGTTAAAATATCATGTTATATAATTGTAAAAAATAGTATTAGTGTTTTGTAACTTACTTGTAAGACAAAAATCTGTGTATATTTGTAACTCACAATTTATAACTATTAATTATGAAAAAATTTTACTTTTTACTTTTAACGGTTTTATCACTATCATTTGTTTCTGCACAAGGAACAATTGACTTTGATACCGACGGAAACTGGAGTCCAGCACCTTCTGGGTATGGAGACTACACTTACACTGATACAAACTTCACTGCAACTGGTGTAGATGTGTTAAGAAATACAACTTCTGCACAAGATGGCTTTTCTGGTGCTTTCGGAACATATTCTTTTAGATTAAGAAATAATTCAGGTACATCCCTAACAATGATTGTTGGATCTGGTGGAATTGGAACATTTTCTTTTCAAGCTAGACGTTGGGACGGAAATCCTGCTACAAATTTTACTGTTGAAACAACTACTGATAACGGTGCTTCTTGGAGTACATCTTCTGTAATTGATGCTACTGTTACAGATGATTCTGATTGGAAAACAATTAACGGTACAATAAACAGTGCTAACTCTAATGTTGGAGTAAGAATTATATCTAATGGAACAACAGAAAGAATAATGGTTGACAACTTTACTTGGACAGCTTTTTCTACATCTTGTGGTGTAACTTTTGATAGTGCGTCTTACATCTGTAATACAAATGTTATAGGTGACAATAACGATAGTGTTACTGTACAAATCCCTTACACAGGTCTTGATGCTGCAGTTACGGCTGTAACAACTACTTCTGGTGGTACAGTTGGTGGAGATGATCCTGCTGTAACTACTGACGGAATTATTACAATTACAGGTTTAACTGAAGGTGACGCTTGGGATATTAACCTAGTTGGTGGTGATTGTGGAGCAATAACTGCTTCTGGTACGATAGCTGCCGATTTATGTGACCCAACTCCAAACACTTGTTTTGATTTAAGTAATGGTACAGAATTATTCGAACTTGTTGCTGTAACAACAAACTCTAGTGGTAACAACAACGGTACTTGGTCTGAATCTGGCGGAACATACTCTGCTAACGCTTTTTGTGGTGGTGGATGTGCTGAGCCTGTAGAAAGCTGGTTAGTATTTGGTCCTTTAGATATGACTGGTGTAACAGATTTAACTTTAGCGTTTGATGCTGCTGAAGCTTTTGGTGTAACAGATTTAAATATTGCTTATACAGATGCTTACTCTGGTTGCCCAACTGGATCTTCTTGGACAACTGCTCAAACAATAACAGCTGCTGGTTCTTACGAGGTAGACTTAACTGCTGCTACTGGTACAGATGTGTATATCGGTATTCAATATATTGATGATGGTGCCGATGGTTATTCTGGTTGGGACTTATCAAACGTATCTTTAGATGCTTTTGGAGCTTGCCCAACTTTAGGAACAAGACCAACTTCTAACTGTGCGGTTTGTGATTTAATATTAGGTGAAGAAAATATCGTATGTTTAGGTAACACTACTGGAGCTGGAAACGATATGGTAACTATTGAAATTCCTTATACAGGTGTTGAAGGTACTATTACTTCTTTATCAACTACTTCTGCTGGTACAATTGGTGGTGATGATCCTGCAACTGTAACAGACGGAACAATTACAATTACTGGTTTAGGTGAAGGTGATGCTTGGGATTTAACAATTAACGGTGGTGACTGTGATGGTACAACTATCTCTGGTACTGTTTTTGCAACTAACTGCGATCCTTCGTTCTTAGTAATTAATGAGATTTTATCTGATCCAGATGCAACTACAGGTGATGCTAACGGAGACGGAACTGTTGACACTTCTCAAGATGAGTTTGTAGAATTATACAACACAGGTACTGTAGCAATAGATTTAACAGATTACATTATTGCAGATGGTGTTTCTGATAGACACGTATTCCCTGCAGGAACAATGTTAGCACCTAACACATTTATAACTGTATTTGGTGGCGGTACGCCAACAGGTATTAGCGGTATGTCTCAAGTTGCTTCAACTGGAGGATTAGGATTAAACAATGGTGGTGATACTGTAACTATTAAAAATGCTGGCGGTGTAACTGTTGCAGAATATACTTATGGTAGTGAAGCTGGAAACAATCAGTCTATTGCAAGAGAACCAGACTTTACTGGTGCTTTTGTACAACACTTATCACATACTACTACTCCTGTTCAATTCTCTCCTGGTTCAGAAAATGATAATCCTGCATTATCAAACACAGAGTTTGAACAAGCTAACTTTAGCATTTACCCTAACCCAACAAACAAAGGTTATGTAAACATCAAAACAACGTCTAACAGCGCTGTAAACGTAACTGTGTTTGACTTATTAGGTAAAAAAGTAATCACTAAAACACTAAGTAATGATACATTAAACGTATCTAACTTAAAAGCTGGTGTGTACTTATTAAACATAGAACAAAACGGAGCTTCTACGACTAAGAAGTTAGTTATAGAATAAAAGCTATATTAAGCTATTGTTAAAAGAGAGTTATCTACAATTAGATAACTCTTTTTTTTTGCTAGATTTGAACTGAATTTAAATAAAACACACATGAAAAAATTTTACTTTTTATTTTTAGCTTTTATAGCTACCACTACTTTTTCTTTTGCTCAGAATGAATTATCTAATGGAAGTTTCGAAAACTGGACAGGAACTGGCTCAACTGACATACCTCTTAATTGGCATGGAGATAGATCTAGTATAGCACTATCTGCAGTAACCGAAATAACAACTGATGCCCAAGATGGAAGTTCAGCTGTAGCATTAAGCGAGACTGGTACAAACCATAAACGATTTACAAATGAAGCTATAACAGCTACCAATGAAGAATATAAACTAAGTTATTACTATAAAGGTAATGGACAACTTAGAAATGCATACCATGATGGTAGTTATTCTTCTTATGAACCTTACACTGACGTAAACACTACAACTTGGACTTTAATGGAGTATACTTTTACTCCTAATGCAGGTAATTTAGAAGTTATTTTCTCTGTAAGAAACACATCTGGAGATGGTGTATTAATCGATAATGTAACTTTATTAAAAACAGCAACTCTTTCAAACAAAAACTTTGAAACTGCAGAATTTTCTGTATATCCAAATCCTGTAACAAACGGTTTTGTTAACATTAAAACTACATCTAACGATGCTATTAACGTAACTGTTTTTGATGTTTTAGGTAAACAAGTTGTTAAACAAACATTAACGACTAACCGTTTAAACGTATCTAACTTAAAAGCTGGTATGTACTTATTAAACATCGAACAAAACGGAGCATCTACGACTAAAAAATTAGTGATTGAGTAATCCTTATTTGATATAAATTTTAAAAGCGTTGCTATTGGCAACGCTTTTTTATTTTCTATACTTTTGTAATCCTATGATAAATACAAAAGACATCTTTAACATTACTACAGAAGAGGCGTTTAAAACACAAGCTTTAAACGTGTTTAAATTTCAGTACGAAAACAATAACGTGTATCGTTCTTTTTGTGATTTATTGTACAAAAACCCAAGTGATGTTACAGCACTACATCAAATACCGTTTTTACCTATTCAGTTTTTTAAATCGCACGACGTTTTAAGCGCTAACACACCAACCGAAATTACTTTTTCTAGTAGTGGTACTACAGGACAAATAACAAGCAAACACCATGTTACCAATTTAAAGGTTTACGAAGACAGTTTTAAAAAAGGATTTGCACATTTTTATGGTAATGTAGAAGATTATACCATCTTGGCGTTATTACCTAATTATTTAGAACGCGAAGGATCGTCTTTAGTCTATATGGTAGATCATTTAATTAAAAACTCTAAACAGCCTAAAAGCGGATTTTATTTAAATAATTTAGACGAATTAAAAGACACTTTACTTCAACTTGAAAATGAAGGCAAAAAAACGCTATTAATAGGTGTGTCTTTTGCGCTATTAGATTTGATTGAACGTTATCAATTCAGCTTAAAAAACACCATTATTATGGAAACTGGTGGCATGAAAGGCAAACGTAAAGAATTGATAAGAGAAGAATTGCATCAACTACTAAAATCTGGTTTTGGTGTTGACCAAATACATAGTGAATATGGTATGACCGAACTTTTAAGTCAAGCGTATTCTAAAGGTAATGGTGTATTTACTTGTCCACCTTGGATGAAAATTTTAACTCGTGATACCGAAGATGCCTTAACCGTTTTTGATACCGAAAAAACGGGAGGAATAAACGTTATTGATCTAGCTAATGTTAACTCGTGTTCTTTTATTGCTACTCAAGATTTGGGCAGACAACTACCAAACGGAAAATTTGAAATTATAGGACGTTTTGATAATAGTGATATTAGAGGCTGTAACCTAATGGTTTTGTAAGGGTTACCTAAAATATACGACCAACTAAAGTATGAAGAAGAAAAGTTAGTTTTAGTTGGTTAACTAATTTTTTGAAAAAAGCCTGTCTTCAAACTATTGAAAACAGGCTTTTAATTTTATTTACATTTTTTAAGTATAGTGTCAGGTCTAGCGCAGTTGAGACTTTTTTTAATTTAATCAAGACTTCTCGACTTCGCTCTAAGCAACAATTAAACCACTTTTATAATAAAGGTCTTTTTCTTACCTCTATTAATAACAACATACTTATCGTTAATTAAATCTTCTGTCGTTATGGTATAATCTTCACCAACTTTGTCTTTATTAACAGCTACCGAGTTTTCTTTTAACGCACGACGTGCTTCGCCATTACTTGCTAAAAAGTTAGTCTCGGCAGACAGAGCTGCAATCATATCTAATCCAGCGTCTATTTTATCTTTACTTACCTCAGCTTGTGGCACACCTTCAAAAACATCTAAAAATAAACTTTCGTTTAACTGCTTGATATCGTTTTTAAAGTCTTTACTAAACAAGATTTGAGATGCTTTTACTGCATTTTCGTATTCGTCTTTACTGTGTACAAATGTTGTTACCTCTTCAGCTAACTTTTTCTGTAAAGCTCTAAAACCAGGGTTTTCTTTATGTTCTGAAATTAAAGCATCAATTGTGTCTTTATCTAAAAACGTAAAGATTTTAATATACTTTTCTGCATCTTCATCTGTAGTGTTTAACCAAAACTGGTAGAATTTGTAAACGCTAGTTTTATCGGCATCTAACCATACGTTACCACCTTCACTTTTACCAAATTTAGATCCGTCTGCTTTTGTAATTAACGGGCAAGTCATAGCGTAAGCTTTTGCGGTATCGTCACCAACATTCATACGTCTAACAAGCTCGGTTCCTGTGGTGATATTTCCCCATTGGTCGCTACCTCCCATTTGTAATTTACACCCCATGGTTTTGTGCAAATGGTAAAAATCATACCCTTGGATTAATTGGTAAGTAAACTCGGTAAAGCTCATACCAACACTACCTTCGTCGCCACTCAAACGCTTTTTTACAGAGTCTTTTGCCATCATGTAATTTACGGTAATACGTTTACCTACATCGCGTGCAAAGTCTATAAAGCTAAAGTCTTTCATCCAATCATAGTTATTGACTAAAACTGGCGCATTTTTTTCATTTGAATTAAAATCTAAAAAGCGAGACAGCACATTTTTAATACCTGCAACATTGTGATTTAGCGTTGCTTCGTCTAATAAATTACGCTCGTCACTCTTTCCTGAAGGATCACCAATCATACCTGTTGCACCACCAACTAAAGCAATTGGTTTATGTCCTGCTTTTTCTAAATGCACTAATAAAATAATAGGCACCAAACTACCAATATGTAAAGAATCTGATGTTGGATCAAACCCTATATAAGCAGTAGTCATTTCTTTATCAAGTTGCTCTTCTGTTCCAGGCATGATGTCGTGCACCATACCTCTCCATCGTAATTCTTCTACAAATGCGTTAGCCATTTTAAATTATTTTATTAATGAAGTCGCAAAGATAAAAATAGTGTCATAAAAAGTGTACAATATCTTATATTTATTACTTTAGTAGCATGATTTTAGTCACTGGAGGAACGGGATTAGTTGGCGCACATTTGTTGTTTCATTTATTAAATGAAAACAAACAAATACGTGCTATTTATAGAAATGAAAAGAAGTTTGAAAATGTCAAACGTATTTTTAGCTATTATAGTAAAGATGCAGACACTTTATTTAATAAAATTGAATGGGTTGAAGCCGATCTAAATAACATTCCGCAACTTACTGAAGCTTTTAAAGACATCACACATGTCTATCACTGCGCTGCTTTTGTAAGTTTTGAACCTGATAAATTTGATGTACTAAAAAAAACAAATATAAAAGGTACTGCTAATGTTGTAAACTTTTGCATTAGCAACAAAGTGGAGAAATTATGTTATGTAAGCTCTATTGCTGCTCTTGGATCTTCTCTAAAAAATGAGGTTATTACTGAAGAAACAGAATGGAATAAAGAAATAGACAACAGCGTATACGCCATCACTAAATATGGTGCAGAACTTGAAGTTTGGCGTGGTACTCAAGAAGGTTTAGATGCAGTAATTGTTAATCCTGGAGTAATTATTGGACCTGGTATTTGGCGTTACGGTAGCGGTAGTTTGATAAAAATGATTTACAACGGATTAAAATATTACACTACAGGATCTACTGGATATGTAGATGTAAATGACGTTGTAAAAGCTATGATTCAACTTGTAAAAAGTAATCACAAAAACGAACGTTATATACTAGTGTCTGAAAATTTAAGTTTTAAAGCATTTTTTACTAAAACAGCTAATTATTTAGGAGTAAAACCACCACAAAAAGAAGCAAAACCTTGGTTGTTAAATATTGCTTGGCGTCTGGATTGGTTAAAACATAAGTTGACAGGAAAGCGCAGAGTACTTTCTAAGCAAACTGCAAAAAGTGCTTTAACTGAAACAAATTATAGTAATAAGAAAATTAAGGAAGCTATTGGTTTTGAATTTTTACCAATGGATAAAAGTATTGAAATTACTTCTTCTTACTTTTTAGATTCCTTAAAATAGAATCTCTCTTGAAATTAGGTTTTTCTTCTTTTAGGAGTTCTTGATTAGATTTCAATTCTTTTTTCTTGTCTTCTATCTTTTTTGCTTCTTCTTTTTGTAGCTCTTTATACTTGTCTCTTAATATTGTTAAGCTGTCTTTTACCTTGTCGTAAATCTTATCGTAGACTTTAATGTCATGTGCATAGTAGTTATTACTATTAGCAAATTGCGTACTATCTATACCATGTTTTTTGTAAATGTACGCAACTGGTGTAATACCATTATTTTCTAGCATACGCTTGTTGATACCTTTTGCCGAAGACATAATAGAGATTTCAACCAACACATCAACCATTTGATCTTCAGAGATTAAATCTTTTGGTTTTTCAGGTTTTTCTATGTCATAGCAAGACACAAAAAGTATCAAGACTAAAAGGTATATTAAGCTGCTTTTTTTCACTTTAATTATCTATCGAAAGTTAATCGTTTAGCATATTTTGTATCGTAAAACTTGAAATTTTTATAAGCTAATCCTCCATTAACAAATGTATGTGTTATTCTTGATTTAAAGGTTGTTCCTTCAAACGGCGACCAACCACATTTGTATAAAATATTGTCTTTATTAACGGTCCAAGGGTTATTTAGGTTTACAATTACTAAATCTGCGTAGTAACCTTCTTTTATAAATCCGCGTTTTTCTACATCAAATAAAATGGCTGGATTATGACAAAACTTTTCTACAATTTTTTCTATTGAAATATCACCTTCATGATGCATTTCTAATAAAGCTGGTAATGCGTGTTGCACTAATGGTCCACCAGAAGGTGCTTGCGTATATACATTAGATTTTTCTTCAAACGTATGTGGCGCGTGGTCTGTAGCAATCACATCAATTTTATCGTCTAAAAGTGCTTTTAGCAATTGATCACGATCTTTTTCGGTTTTTACAGCAGGATTCCATTTTATTAGTGTTCCTTTTTCGTCATAATCTTTATCGCAAAACCATAGGTGATGTATACAAACTTCGGCTGTAATCTTTTTATCCTTTAACGGAATACTGTTATCAAACAACTCGGTTTCTTTTCCTGTTGAAAGGTGAAACACGTGTAATCTTGCACCTGTTTTTTTAGCTAATTCTATTGCTTTTGATGACGATAAATAACACGCTTCTTCACTTCTAATAATTGGGTGAAAATGTACTGGAATATCATCTCCGTAACGTTCTTTATAAACTTCTAAATTGGCTTTAATAGTCGCTTCATCTTCACAATGCACAGAAATTAATAGGTCTGTACTTTTAAAGATTTTTTCTAAAACTTCAGGATTATCTACAAGCATATTTCCTGTAGAAGATCCCAAGAATAATTTTAATCCTGCTACTTCTTTTTTATTGACTTTAAGAATTTCTTCTAAATTATCATTTGTACCACCAAACATAAATGAGTAATTAGCCCAAGATGTTTTAGCAGCACGATCAAATTTATCGTTTAAAGCCTCTATTGTTGTGGTTTGCGGATTGGTATTTGGCATTTCTATAAACGACGTAATGCCGCCAGCAATAGCTGCTCTAGATTCGCTTTCTATATTTGCTTTGTGCGTTAAACCTGGTTCTCTAAAATGAACCTGATCGTCTATTGCACCTGGTAAAACGTATTGTCCTTCTGCATCAAACACGTTAACATCTGCAGATTTTGGACTAATAGATGGTGCGATTTTGGTAATAATTTCGCCTTCTATTAAAATGTCTCCGTTAACGATTTCTCCTTCGTTAACAATTTTTGCATTTTTTATTAAAGTGATTTTTTGGTGCATAATGCCTTATTTCTTGTTAAATATACTTTTTATTTTCATTGTAATCACTCCAAAAATAGCTTCGGATATGATACTTGAACTTAGTTTAGATTCGCCTTTTGTTCTGTCTACAAAAATAACAGGTATTTCTACAATTTTAAAACGTTTTAAATAGGCTTTAAATTTCATCTCTATTTGAAATGCGTAACCTACAAATTTTATATCTTCTAAATCTAATGTTTCTAAAACTCTTCTTTTATAGCAGACAAAACCTGCTGTGGCGTCTTTAATACGCATACCAGTTATAAATCTAACGTAAAAGGATGCTCCATAAGATAAAATGATACGTCCTAATGGCCAATTTACCACATTAACACCTTTTACATAACGTGATCCTATTGCTATATCTGCGCCGTCTACATGACAAGCATTGTAAAGTTTTTCTAAATCATTTGGGTTATGAGAAAAATCGGCATCCATTTCAAAAATGTAGTTATATTCTTTTTCTAAAGCCCAATAAAAACCATGTATATACGCTGTTCCTAATCCAGATTTTTCTTGTCTAACTGTTAAAAACAGTCGATCTTGATAGCTGTTTTGAAGACGCTTTACTTCATCTGCAGTTCCATCTGGCGAGTTATCGTCTACCACTAAAATATGGAACTCTTTTTTTAAATTGAAAACCGCTTTTATAATTGCTTCTATGTTTTCAATTTCGTTATACGTAGGAATAATGACAATAGCGTCTTGCATTAATTGCTTTTATAATTTAGGCAAATGTACATTTTATAGGGTGAAATGTTTATAAAAAAACCTTAATAATTGCCATTTTTTTGCTTTAAAAAGTAATAATTTTATTGCGTGATTAGAGAAATTATAAATACAGATATTATTACACTTATTTTTATAGTGTGTTTAATTTGCATCGCTTTAAGCAAATTAATCTATACTAAGCGTTTTGAAATTTTCTCATATCTAATTATCAACAACCGCTACACAAAAGTCTTTGTTAAAGACCAACATTTTTTTGAGCTTTTTGAAGGCTTACTATTTGTTAACCTATGCTTTAATACTGGTATCTTTTTTTATTTGCTAATAAATGCTTTTGTTGGTGAAACTATTTCGCAATTATTAATATTAAAATATGCGCTTTTAATAGCTTGCTTCTTTATTGTAAAAGTACTTTTAGAACGCTTATTATCTAGTATTTTTGAAATAGAATGGCTTATTAAAGATTATTTACTTACTAAAATTAGCTACCGAAACTATCTAGGTTTAATCCTACTTCCTATAAATGCTATATTAATTTATTCTGTTGATGCCAAACTTAACACTTTGATTATTATAGGCTTATTATCTCTAATAATTTTTAGTATTGGTTTATTAACCTTTTTAAAAGCTAATCTTAATGTGTTTAAAAGAAGTATGTTTTATTTTATTTTGTATCTTTGCGCTCTCGAAATCGCGCCTTACCTTATTGTTTATCAATTTATAGCAATAAGATAGGTCTAAAAATAAAGATACGAATATATGAAAGTGAAAACCATTTTAGTCTCGCAACCAGAACCTAAAATTGAAAATTCTCCATACTTTGATCTTTCAGAAAAGCAGAAAGTAAAAATTGATTTTAGACCTTTTATACATGTAGAAGGTGTATCTACTAAAGAAATTAGACAACAAAAAGTAGATTTGACTAAATACACTGCAATCATACTAACAAGTAGAAATGCAGTAGATCACTTTTTTAGAGTAGCTGAAGAAATGCGCTTTAAAGTACCAGATACTATGAAGTACTTTTGCCAGTCCGAAGCTGTTGCATTTTACTTACAAAAATACGTAGTATACAGAAAACGTAAAATCTATGTAGGTAAACGTACGTTTTCTGAGCTTTCGCCATTAATTAAAAAGTATAAAGACGAAAAATTCTTATTACCAACAACCGATAAATTAAAACCAGAAGTACCAGACACCTTAAACGGACTTGGTGTGAACTGGAAAGAAGCTATCTTTTACAGAACTGTAATTAGCGATTTATCAGATCTTGCAGATGTATATTATGACATCTTAGTATTTTTTAGTCCATCTGGTATTGAGTCTTTATTTCATAACTTCCCAGACTTTAAGCAAAACAATACCCGTATTGCTGTGTTTGGAAACACCACTATTAAAGCTGTTGAAGAAAAAGGGTTACGTGTAGACATATCTGCTCCAACACCAGAAACACCTTCTATGACTATGGCTTTAGAAAAATACATTAAAGAAGTAAATAAAGGAAAGTAAAAACAACCTTTTAACAACATAAAAAAAGCGCTACCTAAATACTTAGATAGCGCTTTTTTACTCTAACACTTGTTTATATTACTCAGCATAACGTTGCGGTCCGCCACGTCTAATTTCTTCACTTGCAAAAGATTCAAATTTTTCAAAATTAGCTCTAAATGCATTAGCTAATTTAAATGCTGTTTTGTAATATTCTTTATCATTATTCCATGTTGTTCTTGGGCTTAATACCTCTTTTGGTACTCCAGGACAACTTCTTGGTTGTGCCACACCAAACACAGAATGAATATGGTAATCGTTATAATTGTATAATCCTAAATCGCCATTTAAAACAGCGTTAATCATAGCTCTTGTGTATTTTAGTTTAATTCTGCTTCCAACACCGTAAGAACCGCCAGTCCAACCAGTATTAACTAACCAAACATTTACACCAGCTTCTTTCATCTTTTTACTTAACATCTCTGCATATTTTGTAGGATGTAATGGCATAAAAGGAGCTCCAAAACACGCTGAAAAACTTGGTACTGGCTCAGTAATACCAGCTTCTGTACCTGCTACTTTAGCAGTGTAACCTGATATAAAATGGTAAGCAGCTTGTGCTGGTGTTAATTTTGAAATTGGAGGCAGTACACCAAAAGCATCTGCTGTTAAGAAAAATATATTTTTTGGGTTTTTACCAATTGATGGTTTTTGAATGTTATCAATATGATAAATAGGATAACTAACACGTGTGTTTTGTGTGATTGAAGTATCTGCAAAATCTACAACGCCATTATCATCCATAATAACATTTTCTAAAATTGCACCTCTTTTAATTGCTCTAAAAATATCTGGTTCTTTTTCTTCAGAAAGATCTATCACTTTAGCATAACATCCACCTTCAAAATTAAACACAGAGTTTTCTGATGTCCAACCGTGCTCATCATCTCCAATTAATTTTCTATTTGGATCTGCAGACAATGTTGTTTTTCCTGTTCCTGATAAACCAAAAAAGATAGCTGTTTCATCATTTTCTCCTACGTTAGCACTACAGTGCATTGGCAACGTATTTTTAAACACAGGTAAAATAAAGTTTAAAGCAGAAAAAATACCTTTCTTGATTTCTCCAGTATAACCTGTTCCACCAATTAAGGCTATTTTACGGGTAAAATCTAAAATAGCAAAGTTATGTTGACGTGTTCCATCTACTTCTGGATCTGCCATAAAACCTGGTGCATTTACAATAGTCCATTCTGGCGAAAAGTCATTTAATTCATCTTCTGTTGGACGTAAAAACATATTGTAAGCAAACATATTGCTCCAAGGATACTCGTTTATCACACGGATGTTTAATCTATAATTATCATCTGCGCAAGCGTAAGCATCTCTTACAAAAACTTCTTTGTTAGAAAGATAATCTGTTACCTTATCATATAGTTTTTGAAATTTATCCGAATCAAAAGGAATGTTAATATCTCCCCACCAAATTCTATCTTCGGTAATACTATCTTTTACAATAAAACGATCTTGCGGAGAACGACCTGTAAACTCGCCAGTATTAATTGCTAAAGCTCCAGAAGATGCTTCTACTCCTAACCCTTTTTCTATAGTTACATCATGTAATTGATCCGGAGTTAGTTGATATTGTACTTGTGCATTTTTGATTCCGTACTGTTCTAACGAAATCGTTTTCGTGGATTGTGTATGGTTTACCATAATTTGTTTGTGTTGTTTAAAGTGCAAAGGTAAAATTTAATATAAATTAACGCTAAGTAAAAGTTGTTAATTCTTTTTCAGTTTTAAAAAGTTTATTAACAATATAGCCCAAGATGCGATTAATAAAGCGCCTCCAATAGGAGTTATTAAAGCTATTTTTTTGAAATCGAAGCCTGTTAAATCATTTGTAGCAAGACCATAGATTGAAGCTGAGAAAAAGATAACACCAACAAGAACTAAATAAAATATTGTTGATTTTGTTTTTACTGAAATCTTCTGGGTTAACCCTATAAATAATAAGAATAATGCGTGGTACATTTGGTAACGTACACCAACTTCAAAAGTTTGTAATTGCTCTGCGTCTAAAACTTCCTTTAATCCATGAGCACCAAAAGCACCAATTATAACGCTTGTTAAACCTAAAATTGAAGCTAAAATCAGAATTCTTTTATTCATAATAATTTAATCTTAACACAAAAATACAGTAAGTATTTATTAAATTCGTATAAAAATATAAGATACTTTAAAAATATTACATAAAAATTAAAATTCTTTTATAGCCTTTATGCGACATATATTAGTTATAGGTTCCGGAAAATCAACCTCTTACTTATTCAAATATTTATTAGAACAATCTGAAACTGAAAATCTGCACATTACCGTTGGTGATTTAGACATTGAAAATGCTAAAAAAATGATTGGTAATCACAAAAACGCTACAGCAATAGCTTTAAATGTTTTTGACAAAAACTCAAGAGAAGACGCTGTTAAAAAAGCAGATATTGTTATCTCTATGCTACCTGCTAGATTTCATATTGAAGTTGCTAAAGATTGTGTGACCTACGGTAAAAATATGGTTACAGCATCTTACATAAGTGACGAGATGCAAGCTTTAGACCAACAAGTTAAGGATAAAGGTTTAGTTTTTATGAACGAAATTGGTGTAGATCCTGGTATTGACCACATGAGTGCTATGCAAGTGATAGACCGTATTCGTGGTAATGGCGGAAAAATGATACTATTTGAATCGTTTTGTGGTGGACTTGTAGCTCCTGAAAGTGATAACAACCTTTGGAACTATAAATTTACTTGGAACCCAAGAAATGTTGTTGTTGCAGGACAAGGTGGCGCAGCAAAATTTCTTCAAGAAAACACTTATAAATATATTCCTTACCACAGACTATTTAGACGTACCGAATTTTTAGAAGTTGAAGGTTTTGGACGCTTTGAAGCTTATGCTAACCGCGATTCTTTAAAATATCAAAACGTTTACGGATTAGATAATATTAGGACATTATACAGAGGTACAATGCGTCGTGTAGGATTTTCTCGTGCTTGGCAAGCTTTTGTTTTATTAGGTATGACAGACGATAGTTACACCATAGATGATAGTGAAAACATGAGTTATCGCGACTTTGTAAATTCATTTTTACCTTACAGTCCAACAGACTCTGTGGAGCTTAAATTTAGACATGCATTAAAAATTGATCAAGACGATATGGTTTGGGATAAGTTTGTAGAGCTTGATATTTTCAACCCAAATAAAATGGTAGAACTTAAAAAAGGAACTCCAGCTCAAATCCTTCAAAAAATATTAATGGATAGCTGGACACTAGCACAAGAAGACAAAGATATGCTAGTGATGTATCACAAATTTGGATACGAGTTAGATGGTAAAAAACACCAAATAGACTCGACTATGGTTTGTTTAGGTGAAGACCAAACCTATACAGCTATGGCAAAAACTGTAGGACTACCTGTCGCTATAGCTACAATAGCTATATTAAATAAAAAAATTACTACACCTGGAGTACAACTACCTATAAACAAAGAAGTGTACACACCTATTCTTAACGAGTTAGAAAACTACGGTATTATTTTTAAAGAAACCGAAGTACCTTATTTAGGGTATAACCCGTTAAATATTTAATATTATATAGCGTTTCCGTACCGACATGTTCGGTACGGTCGGGCTAGGAATTTATACTGAGCGGAGTCGAAGTATTGCAATTCCTCGCTCGTACCTCGCTGCGGGATTTTCATTACTATCCCTAACGCACTTACCAAAGGTAAATACACAAAATAAAGTTTTAGTTTAAAACAAAATACTTACTTTTATCTTTTAAACTATAAGCTTAAATCTTTTGAAAACTTCAAATAACAACCTTATCATAGACGGTATTGATAAAAAAATACTTCGTGCACTTATGGAAGACGCACGTACACCAGTATTAGAAATTGCTAGACAAGTTGGTATTTCTGGTGCAGCAATACACCAACGTTTGCGTAAGCTAGAAAAATCTAAACTTATTGCAGGCTCTAAGTTTGTAATCAATCCGCAAGTCTTAGGCTATACTACTATGGCGTTTGTTGGTATTTATTTGGACAAAGCTATTAGTAATCCACAAGCTGTAAAACAATTACAAAAAATACCTGAAGTATTAGAATGTCATTACACAACCGGTAACTGGAGTATTTTAATTAAGATTCTTTGTAAAGACAACTCGCATTTAATGCACTTACTAAATAGTCAAATTCAATCTATAGAAGGTGTTTCTAGAACAGAAACATTTATTTCTTTAGATCAACAGATTGAAAGACAAATTAAAATATAAAACAATACAATTTTAGAGTAAAGAGAATAAAAAAACACCTTAAAAAATTAAATTTTTAAGGTGTTTTTTTGCGTTAAGGATTAAGCAACTGTCGGAGCACATCTATGATTGCGACTTGCGAAAGCCTGACGCACTTTTGCCATTAAAAGCAAAAGTGGGTAACGCCCAAATAATAATTTAGTCTCTTGACATAAATATTTGAAGTATATACCAAAATAATAACATTACTGAAGCAAATATACCTAAGGCTGCTCCTACGTACTGATCTCCAGTATATTCATATTTTACTTTAGATGTTTGATACAAAATTGCTGCTCCAGCAAACACAACCATTCCTACAGAAAACCATAACCCTAAATCAAAACCAAAAATAGTTCCTGCAACGATTAATCCAATTGCAATAAAGCTTCCTATAACCAAACCTGTTTTAAGGAAAGAAAAATTCTTATTTGTCATAAATACAGTAGCTGTCAAACCTGCAAAAAGACAAAGTGTAATTATTGCAGCTTGGGTTAACATTTCTGTCCCTGTAGAATGATATGCTGCAAAATATATCATCGGTAAAAAGATGATTGCTTCTAAAAGTACATATAGTCCTAATCCTAAGTATTGGGTTTGTTTTGAAGGATCATGAGCAAGTTTATCTGCCATACTACTTCCAAACCAAAAAAGACCTAAAACTATTAACCAAGAAAAGCCACTTCCTAGCATAAGGTTTATTAATGAGACAACTACATCTTCAAACATACCTATAAAGATATACTCGAGTAATACAAAACCTAAAATTGCAAATGCAACGTGAGTATAGGTCTTGCGATAAAAAACAGCTTTTTCACTATCTTCTAAATTGCCAACTAATATTGGACCTTGAATTTGATTTTCCATATAAAAATTATTGTTTAATTAGGTTTTAAATATAAACATAAAAGCCGAAGAAAAAACTATTTCTTCGGCTTGATTTATATTAAAAATAGATATTTAATCTCTGCTTAAAAAGACTTGCATTCCCCAATAAATTAAAGAGGCTAACGCACCAATTGCTGCTACTAAATAGGTTCTTGCAGCCCATTTTAAAGCGTCTTCACTACCCTTATATTCTTCTGGTGTTACCATATTTTTAGCTTTTAACCAAGCTAATGCACGGTTACTTGCATCATACTCTACTGGTAAAGTGATAAAACTGAAAAGTGTTGCAAATCCCATCATTATTAATCCAGCTAACGCAATATAAAAACCGCTACCTCCTAAGATATTTCCTGCCATTAATACAATACCGCCAATAATAACCCATTGTGACATACTTGAAGTTACTTGAACAATTGGCACTAATTTAGAACGCATAGTTAAATATTGATACGCTGTTGCGTGTTGTACTGCATGTCCAACTTCGTGAGCAGCAACTGCTGCAGCTGCTGCGTTGGCTTGATTGTAAACGACTTCACTTAAATTAACAGTTTTATTTACCGGATTGTAATGATCGGTTAATTGACCTCTTGTAGAAATAACTTTTACATCTTGTATGCCATGATCGGCTAGCATTTTTTCTGCTATTTGAGCGCCTGTCATTCCGTTGCGCAAATGCACTTTAGAGTAATGTGCAAATTTTCTTTTTAGTTGACTACTTACTAATGTACTTATTAAAGCAATCGCACCAATTAATATGTAATATCCTATATATCCTGTAAACATGTTTTTCTCTTTTAATGTTAATGACTTAAATATAACAAAAAGTAAGCCATTTTGATGTTAAGAAATTTTGTCAGAAAAACAATGTCAGTTATTTTCAAACTGCATCAACAGACCAATTAAAAGCTTCTGCAATTTCTTGATAAACAATTTTTCCGTTAACAACATTTAATCCTTTTGCTAACATTTTATCGTTTTCGCAAGCTTTTTTCCAACCTTGATTGGCTAATCTTAACACGTAAGGTAGAGTAACGTTTGTTAAAGCTAAAGTTGATGTATATGGCACTGCACCTGGCATGTTTGCGACGCAGTAATGCACAACATCATCAATTATGTAAGTTGGATCTTCATGTGTTGTTGGTTTAGTCGTCTCTACACAACCTCCTTGGTCTACTGCAACATCTACAATAACTGTACCTGGACGCATTTCTTTTAGCATATCTCTAGTAATTAAGTTTGGTGCTTTTGCGCCTTTTAGCAAAACACCACCAACAATTAAATCGTGGTCTTTTATACGTTTTCTTATATTAAATTCGCTAGAAAACTCTGTAACCACATGATTTGGCATTACATCGTTCACATAACGTAATTGCTTCATGTTTATATCCATAATGGTTACGTGCGCACCTAATCCTGCAGCCATTTTTGCGGCTTGTATCCCAACAGTACCTGCGCCAAGAACTAAGACTCTTCCTGGTGGCACGCCTGGTACGCCACCTAAAAGTACACCACGACCTTTAATTGGTTTTTCTAAATATTTAGCACCTTGTTGTATTGCCATACGTCCTGCCACTTCAGACATTGGCGTTAATAAAGGTAATGTTCCGTCGGTATCTTCTACGGTTTCGTAAGCAATACAAACCGCTTCGCTTTTTAACATAGCTTTAGTCAGTGCTTCACTTGACGCAAAATGAAAATAAGTAAATACCACATGATGCGATTTTATAAGCGGATACTCTTCTGCAATTGGCTCTTTAACCTTAACAATCATATCACTTGAAGCATAAACTTCTTCAATACTATCTAAAATTGTTGCACCAACATCTTTGTAATCTTGATCAAAAAAACCGCTACCAAAACCAGCATCTTTTTGCACATAAACAGTGTGATTGTTCTTAGTTAATTCGAAAACTCCAGCTGGTGTCATACCTACTCTATTTTCGTTGTTTTTGATTTCCTTTGGAATACCGATTTTCATTTTCTATTGAATTTGTAGATTATAGCTTTTGAAAATTACAATGAAATTTTTAGCTATCCCAAAGAGAATGATGTATTTATAGGGTTTTTATGGAATTGATATTTTGAAGGATTTATTTTGAAAAATTAGCATTTTTTGTTCTCGATACAACGCTCCTTTCATCGCGTCACTCGAACTGACATATTGTAAATATAGTTCTCGTCACTTCGAGTGATTTGTGAGGCACGAGCAAATTGTATCGAGAAGTTTTATATCTTTTAATCATGAAAATCTCATATGTATATATTTTGAAATGTTCTGATAACACCTACTATACAGGTATTACTTCTAATTTAGAACGACGGATTATTGAGCATAAGCTTGGAAAACATATTGAAAGTTACACCTATAAACGAAGACCTATCGAACTTATGTTTTATGCTGAATTCACTGATATAAGTATAGCAATTCAAACTGAAAAGCAAATTAAAAAATGGTCTAAAGCAAAAAAAGAAGCATTGATTAATGATGAATTTGATAAGCTTCCTAATTTGGCTAAAAAGAAATTTTAAATAATTAGTTCTCGATACAACGCTCCTTTCGTCGCGTCACTCGAACTGACGTGTTAGAATTAAAAGTATCTTCACTTCGAGTGATTTGTGAAGTATGAGCAAATTGTATTGGGAAGCATAAAAAAAGCCTTCAAAAATTATTGAAGGCTATTGTTTATAAAATGTTATTTTATTTAGGTTTTTACCCTACAATATTCACAATTTTACCTGGTACAATAATTACTTTTTTAGGTGTACGACCTTGTAATTGTTCTTGTGTTTTTTCGTGAGCCATAACGGTTTTTTCTATTTCGTCTTTGCTCATATCTAATGGTAATTCTAATGTAAAACGCATTTTACCATTAAACGAAATTGGATAATTCTTACTGCTTTCTACTAAATGCTTTTCTTCAAAAACTGGAAAAGGCGCTGTAGAAATTGACATGTCGTTACCTAATTGATGCCATAACTCTTCTGCGATATGTGGCGCGTATGGCGATACTAAAATTAGTAATGGTTGTAAAATATCGCGACTTGTACATTTTTGCGCAGTCAACTCGTTAACCGCAATCATAAAAGTAGATACCGATGTATTGAAAGAAAAATTCTCAATATCTTCTTCTACCTTTTTAATGGTTTTATGTAAGGTTTTTAAGTTGTCTTTTGTAGGTTCTGCATCGGTTATTTTTAAACCATTATCGTCTACGTATAACTTCCATAATTTTTTAAGGAAACCATGTACACCTGTAATACCAGCAGTATTCCAAGGTTTTGCTTGCTCTAACGGACCTAAAAACATCTCATACAAACGTAAGCTATCTGCACCGTAATCTTCACAGATTTGATCTGGATTAACCACGTTGTATTTTGATTTTGACATTTTTTCGACTTCGCGACCGACTTTGTAAACATCATTATCTCCTTCAATTATTTCTCCATTTTCACCAATAAAAATAGCACCTTTAAAGTCGTCACCAAATTCGCTATCTTCTTTTAAGCCTTCAACATCTAATTTGTCTGAAGCATTTACATATTGAACTTTAACATGTAAAGCAGAAACTTTAAGCATATTAGTTTGCCCATATTTCGTTTCACCTTCAGGTAAAGTCTCATTAACTTCATTTATTTCTTTATTAATTTTTCCAACAATTTTAGCCCATAAATCTGATGAAATTGTATCATCTTCAATTGATTTTGCTAATATATCTGAAACATAAATAGAAGACGAAAAAATTGATCTAACCGCATTATCTTGAATATTACCTGTTGATTTCTTCCCAATCATAGGTAAAGATTCAACTCTATAAACAAAAGCACTCGTTCCCAAGATCATTCCTTGGTTTATTAACTTTTTAAAAGGCTCATCTACGTTTACAAAATGTCTATCTTTTAAAAACTTAGTCCAAAAACGTGCATATAATAAATGTCCTGTAGCGTGCTCGCTTCCGCCAATGTATAAATCTACATTTTCCCAGTAGTTAAGCGCATCTTCGGTTGCAAATGCATTACCACGATTGGCTTGTTCTTCCATATATCTAAAGAAATACCAAGAACTTCCTGCCCAACCTGGCATAGTATTTAGCTCTAAAGGAAATACCGTTTTATCGTCTATTTTGTCGTTGCTAACCACTTGGTTTAATTGCGTATCCCAAGCCCAAACATCTGCACGACCTAATGGTGGCTCGCCAGTTTCGGTTGGTAAATATTTTTCTACTTCTGGTAAGGTAATTGGCAAATGTTTTTGGTCTATCATTTGTGGCATACCATTAACATAATATACCGGGAAAGGTTCTCCCCAATAACGCTGACGACTAAATACTGCGTCACGTAAACGGTAGTTGGTTTTTCCTTGTCCTTGTCCAATTTGTTCTAGCTCAAAAATAGCGCGTTTGGTTGCTTTTTTGTAGTTCATTCCGTTAAGGAAATCGCTATTAGCTATCACGGTTTTTTCTTTATCTGCAAATGCTTCTTCGCTTATGTCTACACCTTCAAAAATATTAGGGATTTCGATATTAAAATGTTTCGCAAAATCGTAATCACGTTGGTCGCCACAAGGCACAGCCATTACTGCTCCTGTACCATAGCTAGCCAATACGTAATCGCCAATCCAAATTGGGATTGGTTCTTTAGTAAACGGATGCTCTGCATACGCACCTGTAAATGCACCAGAAATGGTTTTTACATCTGCCATACGGTCGCGTTCGCTACGTTTCGCAGTTGCTTTGATGTAGGCATTTACCTCATCTTTTTGTTCTGATGTTGTTATTTTTGAAACCAAATCGTGCTCTGGCGCTAAAGTCATAAAACTAACACCAAAAATAGTATCTGGTCTTGTGGTAAACACTTCGATTGTTTCGTTATGATCTTTTACGTTGAAAGTTACCGATGCTCCAACCGATTTACCTATCCAGTTACGCTGACTTTCTTTTAACGCATCTGTCCAATCGATGCTATCTAAACCTTGTAATAATCGTTCTGCATACGCCGAAATACGCATAGACCATTGTGTCATTTTTTTACGCACTACAGGATGACCACCACGTTCTGACACGCCATTTACAATCTCGTCGTTAGCTAAAACAGTTCCTAAAGCCGGACACCAATTTACTTCAGTTTCGGCTAAATACGTTAATCTATATTTTAATAATATGTCTTGTTGTTTTTCAGATGAAAAGGCTTGCCATTCTTCAGCAGAAAATGTTTCAACTGTTTCGTCACAAACAGCGTTAACTGTTGCATTTCCTTCCGAAGAAAAAAGTGTTTCTAATGTTGAAATGTCTTCAGCTTGATCTGAATCTACATTATACCAAGAGTTGAACAGTTGGATGAAAATCCACTGCGTCCATTTGTAATATTCTGGATTACTGGTACGTACTTCTCTGCTCCAATCAAAAGAAAAACCAATTTTATCTAACTGTTTTCTGTACGTAGCAATGTTAGTTTTTGTTGTAATTGCAGGATGTTGTCCTGTTTGGATAGCATACTGTTCTGCCGGTAAACCAAAGCTATCATAACCTTGTGGATGCAATACATTAAAACCTTTATGGCGTTTGTAGCGCGCATAAATATCACTAGCAATATACCCTAACGGATGTCCAACGTGTAATCCTGCTCCAGATGGATAAGGAAACATGTCTAGCACGTAATATTTAGGTTTTTCGCTGTTGTTTTCGGCTTTAAAAGTTTCGTTTTTGGCCCAATACTGTTGCCAATGGTCTTCTATCTTTTTAAAATCGTATTGCATCTTGTTGTTTTTCGGCTTATAAAAGCGCAAATTTAAACTTATTATAACAATGTTGAAAGTTTAAACGTTGTAAACATTAAGCAATCCAAAATATTTATATTTTTACGGTATAATCTAACATCGTTTTATGAGTTCATCTTTTGACAGATATCAAAAAAGACGTTTAATTTCGTCTTACTTTTCAGTTGTAATTAGCATCGCTTTAGTACTTTTTCTATTAGGAATTGTTGGCTTTTTATTGCTTAACGCGAAAAAAGTAACCGATTTTATGAAAGAAAACGTAAACGTAACAGTGTATTTAAAAGACACTGCTAAGGATGTTGAAATAAAACAACTTGAAAAAAGTCTAGCGCTTGCAGACTATGTAAAAACAACCGATTTTGTATCTAAAGACGACGCTGCAGAAGCAATGAAATCTGAATTTGGTGACGATTTTATGGATCTAGTTGGTTATAATCCTTTACAAAATAGTATTGATGTAAAGTTGAAAGCCGATTTTTTAACTAACGAAAAGTTAGAAGAATTAACTGCTTTAGCACAAGAAAAAAGCTTTGTAGACGAAGTTAAATACGACGAAAGTCTTGTTGAGCTTATTAATAGCAACGTTAAAAAAATAAGCTTTTGGGTATTATTACTTAGTGCTATCTTCACTTTAATTGCTGTACTTTTAATTAACAGTTCTATTAGATTATCTGTTTACTCTAAACGATTTACCATTAAAACTATGCAAATGGTTGGCGCTACAAAAAGCTTTATACGCAGACCTTTTGTTTGGAAAAGCATAAAACTAGGTATTCTTGGTGCTGTTGTAGCATTAATAGGACTTGGTTTTGTAGTGTATTACGTAGATAAAATGTTTCCAGAATTAGCACTTAGACAAAGTTTAATATTAATTGGCGGTTTATTTTTAGCCGTTTTCTTATTAGGGATTATTATCACTTGGATAAGTACACATTTTGCTACACAGCGTTTTTTAAACTTAAAAACAGACCAGTTGTATTAAATAACTTTAACACCTTTTAACGTTAGCGTTAACAATACTTCACACTTTAGCACGTTATATTTACTTAACCAAAAAAATTAAGTGCGACTGACCAAACCATTACTTTAAAAAGTTTAATTAATCCCTAAAATTAACGGTTATGAAAAGAGTAACGTTTGTATTGATAGGTCTTATAGCAATTGTAATTTACATTGCCAAAGCAAAACCAGAAGCTAATAATAAAGTAGCACAAGTAGAAAAGGTAAGTCCAAAAAAACATACCATTAAACATATATATGATTAATTTAAAAAGTTTAAATTTGTCTTATAAATAATAAATCATCGTGGGCGAAAGTAAAAACAAGAACAAAAACAATCTTAAAACCGAATTGGTTTTTAAAAAGCACAATTATAAGTTTATGTTCATAGGTCTTGCTCTTATGGCGCTTGGATTTATACTTATGTCTGGCGGTGGAAGTGATGACCCTAATGTGTTTAACCCAGAAATTTTTAGTTGGAGACGCATTAGACTAGCACCAACATTGGTTATTATTGGTCTTGGCGTACAGGTTTATGCAATACTATCTAAGCCTAAAAATTAATCTACCCTTTATAATTTTGATTTAAGTATAAAATCTTTAGTGATTTGATTTAAATAAGTCTCTGTATTTGCTAAAGCATCTTCAAAGTTTTTTGCTTTATCCATAATGGATGCGCTGTATTGTATGCCTATTTTTTGAAGTGCCTCTTGACTTAAATCTACACTACCACAAAATGTTGCAACTTTAATCCCTTGTGGTTTTGCAGATTTTAAGATACCATCTATTGCTTTACCTGAAAGTGTTTGACTATCTAGCTTGCCTTCACCTGTGATAATCCAATCTGCGTTATCTATTTTTGCATCAAAATTAGCTATCCGTTTTACTAATTCTATTCCTGGTGATAGTGTTCCGCTTAAAAAAGTAATACAACCTGCACCCATTCCGCCAGCTGCTCCTGCTCCAGCAATGTCTTGAATATTTGTATTGAAATGACCATCTAAAACTTTTGAAAAACTTTGAAGACCTTGATCTAAATATTCAATATCACTTTTTGAAGCACCTTTTTGTTTTGCGTAGACATGTGCTGCACCATTTGTACCAAAAAGTGGATTAGTGACATCACAAGCAATTTGAATGTTAACCGTTTTTAATTGTGCATCAACATGCGTATCATCAATAGATTTAATATTAATTAGCTCGCTACCAATTGGCTTCACTTGGTTATTAGTTTTATCTAAAAAACGATATCCTAAAGCGGTTGCCATACCAATACCGCAATCGTTTGTAGCACTTCCACCAATTCCTAAAATGATGTGTTTTGCACCTTTATTAATCGCATCGAGAATTAATTGTCCTGTACCAAAAGTTGTGGTATTCATACAATTTTGCTCTTTCGGTTTTAAAAGCTTTAAACCTGATGCTTCAGCCATTTCTATAAAAGCTGTTTTAGACTCTTCGGCGTATAGATAGTTTGCCTTTATCTTATTAAATAACGGATTATTAACTTCAACTTCTATGTTGTTTCCATTAAGGTAATAATTAACAACTTCGATAGTACCATCTCCTCCATCTGCTAACGGTACATTAATGACCTCTGCATTGTCGGTTTTCTTTAAAATTGGCGCTACGATGTTACAAAACTCTAAGCCTGATAATGAGCCTTTATACTTGTCTGGTGCTAATACAATTTTCATTTTTTAGCTTAATATATTAGGTAAAAATGAACTTATTATAAGTATAAAAATAAAGAATGAAATTAGTATAATACTTTCCTTTTTAAATAGATCTTTAAAGCTAACTTTATAGTCTATATCTATTTGTTTTGCAGGTACTTTATGGGTTAATTTACTTACTAAAATTGCAACTAAAATTGCAATTATAAATCCTGTAAGATTATACCAAATCCAAAAAATATCTGGCACATTCTTATATCCTAAATCTGCTAATGCTAAATGAATAGAATCTTGACCCGAATAAAACTGACCTTGTGTAAAAAAGTAGACTAACTCTGGTAAGTATTTAAAAATAAGATTTACTGCTACCGATGTTATAATGGCAGCATTCATACCAATATGATTAACTTTTTTTAAGAATATTGCAATAACAAAAGCAGCTAATATTGGTCCATAAAACAAGGATGTAATAGCATTAATAAGCTCTATAACTGTGCTTTGGCTATTACCAAAAAGATATGCTGCAAGTATACAAACTACACCCCAAAAAACAACAAGTCCTTTAGATAACACCATATAGCGTTTTTCGGACAGCTTGTTTTTTCCGCTATTAAAAAAATCTTCGATAGTTACAGCACTTAACGAATTAATTGTAGAACTTAACGAAGACATTGCTGCAGATAAGATACCAACCATTAAAATACCGATTAGTCCGTTTGGCAAATATTTGGTAATAAATACAGGCATCATTAAATCTGGTTTTATACCAGAAGCTGCGTATTCTGCAGGATAATGTACACGCGTTGTTTCTTGTATGCTTTGGTAAAACTCTGGGATATTACTTACTAAATAACCAATAATTAATCCCATAATACAGTATACTAATACTACGGGAAATCTTAGCAGTCCATTAGCCATTAAAAGTTTTCTAATTGTACCTTCATCTTTTGCAGATAATAAGCGTTGTGCTTGGGTTTGATCTGTACCGTAGTACGATAAATACAAAAACAAACCACCTAAAAGCATTGGCCAAAAGCCATATTCTTCACCTTGGAAAATTCCTAAATTAGACAGGTCTATCACCTGTAATCTTTCGGAATTAAAGCCTGTAAATGTTCCGGTATCTTCCATTAAAGAATAACCAACAATAAGGCAAATTATTAATCCTGAAAACAGAATTATCATTTGTATTGCGTCGCCCCAAACAACAGCTTTCATACCACCTTGATACGAATAGATAAGTGTTACAATACTTATAATAATTAACGTCCAATGAAAACTTATACCTACTACAGCTTGTATAATTAACGCCATAGTAAATACCATTACACCTGTTCCTAAAGCTCTACTAATTTGAAAAACAACACTAATTAATTTTCGAGTTGATTTAGAAAAGCGACGTTCTAAATATTCATAAATACTAACAATACCAGATTTGTATAAAGGTGGAATTATGAAAAACATTATACCAATCATAGCTAGAGGAACACCAAACTCAAAGGTTAGCCATTTTAATCCTCCGTTAGCTTTTAAACCAACAAAAGCTGGTGCTGAAATAAAGCTAATGGCAGATAATTGGGTTGCCATAGTTGATAAACTTAGCGGAAACCAACCTAAGCTTTTTCCTCCTAAAAAATAATCTTTAGAATCTTTATTTTCTTTGAAGAAATAGCCCATAGCCACAAAACCTATGAGGTAAACAATTATAATGGTGTAATCTAGCCAATTCATTTAGTTGCTTTTTAGTCTTTTAATAAATCTAGTAATAATGCTGCACTCCAAGAAAAGTTATTTCCTCCGTAACCAGCATTTTCTGTTACAGATTTTCTAGAATCTAAATATTCGTAGAAACCATATTTTTCGATTAGCGTTATAGAATCTTCTTTTACACGATTAGCAATATCTGTAAACCCATAATTATTTAGTCCGTTATAAAGCATCCAATTAAGGTTTATCCAAATTGGTCCACGCCAATATTTTTTAGGGTTAAATCTATCACTTTCTGGATCGAAAGATGCACAAAGATAACGGTCTTCTCCTCCAAATTTTTCAATTAGCGTTTTTACCATTACCTCAGCGTGTTCTTTTGTTGGTATATTAGAAAATAAAGGTGCAAAAGATGAAGACGAAAGATGTTCTATCTGCTTTTCATTTCTTAAATCGTAGTGTACGTAACCTCCTAATTTTTCGTTATAAAGCTTTTCGTTAAATCTTGTTATTGCCTTTTCTTGCCAAGCTTTTAATGTACTTATTTTATCTTCGGAATCGCCAATCATTTCATACAACTCAATTAATGCTTCGTTAGATTTAATAAGCATAGCATTAAATAATGGGTCTTGTACTAAGAATGGTGATAATTCTGCAATTTTTGCATCATCGTAATTATGCGCTTTTGCAATTTCAATTAAATGAAGATAGTAATCATACTCTCTATTTGTTGGTCTTTGTGCTGCATCGACGTGAGTGGTATCTCGTCTTTCAAACTTATAGTTTGGCGGATCCATAGTCTCCCAAATATCGTCCCAAATTGGTGAATTATCTGTACCAGATTCCCAATTATGGTATATGAAGACTAAACCTTCTTGATTTGGGTCTCTGTGATTGTAAAAATGTTGATGGTTAAAGAAAACTTTGTCTATGTTTTGCTTAATAAAATTTAGCATATCCTCTTTATCATCTACAATATCATAAATTTCTTTAAGTACAAACCCTAGTACTGGCGGTTGTGTCATACCAGTTGTTCTATGACTTTTTGATGCTAATGGATGAAGTTTTGATAAGTGAAAATCTGGACCTGGAAAATAGGTATCACTATCATTATGAAATACAATATGAGGGATAAATCCGTTTTCCCATTGTGCACTTAATAACGCTTCTATTTCTCGTTTTGCTTTATTGCTATCGTAATGGGCAAATCCGATAGCTATGAAGCCTGAATCCCAATTCCATTGAAAAGGATATAAACCTTCACAAGGAATTGTAAAACCTTTATCTTCATTAAAATTAGCTTCAAGAATATGTTTTGCTTTTTCTTTTAGGTTTTCTTTACTCATAGTTTGTTTTGATATAAAAATTGTAAAAAAAGCATCGGCATTACGATAAATAATACCAATGCTTTAAGACATAATTAAATAATTTTAGAAATTAAATGTAGTGGTAATAAATAATCGTCTTGGTAATATTGGTCTTCCGTAAAAGAAGTCACCATCTGCAGATTGTCCTGCAATACCAGCTCTTGGATTTCCTTCTGTAAGTCCAGAACTATCAAATAAGTTAAATACAGAGAATCCTACTCTTAAATTACTATTGTCTTTAGTTTTAAAAGTATATCCTGCACCTAATCTTGCTATAGTGATTGCGTCTAACTCTACGTTATTAGTATCGTCTGTAAATTTTGCACCAGTATGGTTAAGAGAAAATAAAGCGTCAAATTGGCTATTGTCATAATTTAGAGCAAACGACCCTAAAAAGTTAGGTTGCCTTCCTATTTCATTTCCTTCGTTAATTGTAGTGATGCCTCCATTAACTAAATCTTCTGTTTGATTTGTTGTAATTTCATGATTTTGATACGTTAATGTTGCTGATGCTGTAAATGCATCTGTTATTTTATAGTTACCTGTTGCTTCTAGTCCTAATGTTTTTGTAGATTGTTCGCTACGACCTTGGTCTACTAACTCTCCGTTAACAATTGCTTGATCAATTCTAATACGATCACTTAACCCTACGTAATAAGCTGCAGCAGAACCTGAGAACTTAGATGTACCAAATTTTGCTCCTATTTCTCCTTGTAAAATTGTTTCAGCGTCATAATTTGTGTCTCTAATTCCTGGCGTTGGTGCAAAACCACGTTGTTGTGGGAAAAAGAATCCTCTTGAGAAGTTAGCATATAAATTTGTAGACGCTGTTAGCTTATATAAACCTGCAAGTGATACAGCCCAATCTGTTGCTTCAATTTCACCTGTTGTAAATGTACCGTCTGTATATCTTACGTTTTGAAGATCTGAAGTTAAATTAGCATCATCATAAACTTGGCTTTCTGCTAAGTTTCCTCTTCTAAATGTTCCTTTTGTAGATTCTATTCTAAAACCAACATCAAAACGCCATTTATCTAAAACCATCTCGTCAGTAATATAAAATGCTGTTCTACTTTGGTTTAAAAAGTTATTAGTTGTCATACCTATTCTGTTATATAAACCTCCTTGAGAGTAAATAACATTATCTCCACCAGCATTTGTATAACTTAAGTTTATAAGACGTGGATTATTATTAAATTCTGAAAGCACTCTATATTGATAATTAACATCTTCTGCTTCTGTACGTGCCAAGAATGTACCCGCTGTATAAGTATGTATACCGTTTTCTGATTTAAAAACTAAATTAGCCTCTCCAGAATAGTCTGTCATTGGTCTTAATCTATCAATGTGTAAATTTTCAATTACTAAATCATTACCATTAATTTGTTGTCCTGATCCACCTAAATAATTTGCAGTATAATCTATGTTATTTGGTGCTACAGCAGTTACATAATCTGATAAAGTAATAGGATTACCATAATTACCGTCACCTCCAACATATAAAGCAAAATTGTGTTGATAGTTAGCATATTTTACTTTAGACTTAAATTTTAAATTATCTGTTAAATCGTAATTAAAGTCTGCTAAAATATATCCTCCTTTAGTGTAAACACCATCTCCTATAGGGCTGTCATAATTTCCGCCAGGTGTTAAAAAAGATGTGTTAGCCAATTCTCCTGTTAATAAAGATTGTACCTCATCACCATCATTACCATTTAATCGCTCTCTTGATCCTCCTTGAAGAGGTAAAGGCATAAAAAATTGTGCGCGGTCATTTATAAACTGACCATGTACTGTAAAAAATCCTTTATCAAATTTTTGTTTAATATTAGCTCTTAATTGAAATCCTCTAGTATCTAATCCTGTATCTATAGGACCTTCGTCTTTTCTAACAAAACCAGTTACTGCGTAGTAAGTATTCGAGTCTTCTCCTCCTAATTGTCCTCCTGAGTAGAATTCAGTTTTTAATCTTCCATCTGTACCATACTCTAAATTAAGGATATTTTCATCATTAGAATCTCCTGTTTTACTAGTGTAATTAATAATACCTGCTACAGAACCAGCACCGTATAAAACTGCTGCTCCACCTCTAACAAATTCTACACCTTTAAATCCTAAATCTGGTCTTGCATACACATCATGAGCAGAAGAGTTAAGACCAAACGTACTCATTAATGGCATACCATCGTATTGTAATGGATTAAATACGTATTGCCCACCAGAAGGTAAACCTCTTACAAAAAGGTTAGTAGCTGTTTCTCCTCCACCACCTTCTGCAGTAATACCAGGAATACTACGTAAAACATCTGCCTGGCTATTTGCAGATAACTTTGTAATGTCTTTTTGTTTAACAGAACTTATAGACATTGGTGTCTCTTTTTGAGATCTAAAAGTAGAAGACGCTGTAAGCACAACTGTTTCTAATGCATTTTCTCCTTCTTGTAAAACAACGTTAATATTCACTTCACTGTTATTACAATCAATACTTTGTTCGAAAGTATCAAAACCAACGTAAGACACTTGTAAAGTCTGTTGACCTGTCAAACTTGTAGTAAACGTAAAATTACCCTCAAAATCTGTAACAGCTCCAAAGTCACTATTCTTAATAATAATATTAGCTCCCATTATAGGCGTATTATTTGCATCTGAAACTTTTCCTTTAATGACAGTCTGAGAAAAGGCAGAAATAATACTAATCATCATTAAAGATGTAAGTAAAAATTTTTTCATGTTATATATATTTTGTGTTAGTGAGGCTAAAATATTATCAAATAGTTAAATTTTTATCAAAAAAATTAATAGATTCGCACGCAAACGATTGCGGTAACGATTGCATCAATAAACATGAAAAAAAAGATAATAACCTTAAAAGACCTAGCTAAACGTCTAAATATTTCTCCATCTACAGCTTCTAGAGCTTTAAATGATCATCCAGATATAAGTATAGAAACTAAACAAAAGGTAAAAGACCTTGCAAGAAATTTAAATTATGTTCCCAATCTATTTGCTAAAGGATTTAGATCTCATAGAAGTAACATTTTAGGGGTAATTGTACCTAATATTACTCATTATTTTACGACTACTTTAATTAGAGGAATCTTAGAAGAAGCAAATCTTCAAGGTTATAAAGTCATTATATCAGAATCTAATAATGATGTAAAAAAGCAAACCGAAATGCTAAATACTATGTTACAATTTGGTGTTGACGGCGTACTAATGTCTATCTCTAAGATGACAAAAGATGTTGATGATATTCTTAAAGTATTAAATACTGTACCTCTTATTTTATTTGACAAAGCCTCTAACAAAATACCATGTACACAAGTAGTTATTAATGAAGAAGAAGCTGCTTTTAATGCAGTTGAGCATTTAATTAACATTGGAAAAAAAAGAATTGCAATTATTAAAGAAACAGAATATTCTTTTACTTCTGAAAAAAGGTATCATGGTTATTTAAGAGCTTTAAAAGAAAATAATATTCCATTAGATAGTAAAATAGTTTTAAGTGTAGAAGACATTTCTATGCATCAGGGAAAGAGAATGACCAATATATTACTATCCTTAAAAGAAAAACCAGATGCAATTTTTGCTATAACGGATAGTGCCGCTATTGGAGTAATTAAAACTTTAAAAAAACTTAGTATAAAAATTCCAGAAGATATAGCTGTAGTAGGATTTAGTAATTCTACAAACTCACAGATAATAGAGCCTAAATTAACAACAATAGACCAACCTGGACAAAAAATAGGGTCTACAGCAGTAAAACAAATAATTGAAGAAATAAACAGCACTAATCAAATTAACGTCAATAAAACTATAGAAATAAAAACAAACTTGATTATTAGAGATTCTAGCTTCAAAATTTAAAAAACAAATGTTTACTTTTGGCCAATTAATTTATTTAAATGGAGGTTTTAGATTCTATTTTATTGGGAATTATACAAGGTTTAACCGAGTTTTTACCTGTATCTTCAAGTGGTCACCTAGAGTTAGGCAAAGCTATTTTAGGCGATAGTAGCGTACCTGAAGAAAGCTTATTATTTACCGTTGTACTTCATTTTGCTACAGCTTTAAGCACTATTGTTGTCTTTAGAAAAGATATTTGGTCACTTTTAAAAGGTATTTTAAAATTTGAATGGAACGAAGATTTAAAATTTGCTTCAAAAATTGCAATATCTATGATTCCTGCGGTGATTGTAGGCTTATTTTTTGAAGAGCAATTAGAGCAACTTTTTGGAGGAAACATCTTATTAGTTGGCTTTATGTTATTAATTACAGCTATCCTTTTATTTTTTGCAGATAAAGCCAAAAACACCAATAAAAATGTATCATTTAGTAATGCGTTTATAATTGGCGTTTCTCAAGCTATTGCTATGTTACCTGGTATTTCAAGAAGTGGCGCAACAATTTCTACATCTGTATTGTTGGGTAATGACAAAACTAAAGCAGCACGGTTTTCGTTTTTAATGGTTGTTCCATTAATCTTCGGTAAAATTGCTAAAGATATTTTAAGTGGAGATTTAAGTTTAGAATCTCAAAATTTTACAGCATTATCTATTGGTTTTATAGCTGCGTTTATTTCTGGTCTTTTTGCTTGTACTTGGATGATAAGTTTAGTTAAAAAAAGTAAACTGACGTACTTTGCTATTTACTGTGCTATTGTTGGGTTAATTGCAGTAATATATTCAATTTTAAATTAAAAAAATGACTGGAGAAGACTACAAATCAGGACAAGTTTTATTAATAGACAAGCCTTTAAACTGGACGTCTTTTCAGGTAGTCAATAAGCTACGTTGGGAAATCAGACAAGCCTTTAACATAAAAAAAATTAAAGTTGGTCACGCTGGTACTTTAGATCCATTAGCTACTGGATTATTAGTAATTTGTACAGGAAAAATGACCAAACAAATCAACACCTTTCAAGGTCAAATTAAAGAATATACAGGCACTTTTGTTTTAGGAAGCACAACACCTTCTTTTGATTTAGAAACCGAAATTGAAAACACCTATCCAACCGATCATATCACAGAAGATTTAATACACCAATCAACCAAACAATTTATTGGCGAAATTGATCAATATCCACCTGTATTTTCAGCCATCAAAAAAGACGGAAAGCGTCTTTATGAATTTGCTCGTGCTGGAGAAGACGTAGAAATTAAACCCAGAAAAGTTACTATTGAAGCTTTTGAAATTACTAAAATAGACGGTTTAAACTTAGAGTTTAAAGTAGTTTGCAGTAAAGGTACTTACATAAGATCTTTAGCAAATGATTTTGGAAAAGCTTTAAATTCTGGTGCTCATCTTTCTGTTTTACGTCGCACAAGAATTGGCGAATTTGAAGTGAAAAATGCACTTTCTATCGAAGATTTTATTAAAAATTTGCCAAAAAAGGACTAAAAAACGTCTTTTCAACGTTTAGCTGCGTATATAAATTACTAACAAATTAAGCTTAATTTATTAATTCGTTTGCATGGCGTTTAGCAATTCACATAAGGCATTAGCTATAACATTTTTAATTGTTGGCATATTGGTGCTTTCAGTTTTTAATGCCACTATATTTAAGTTAGATCATGCTCAAGCCGAAACATTTTATGAGGTAGAAACTGTAGAAGATTTAAAAGAAGAAACACCTGAAATAGAAGCACAAAACAAAAATTCAAACGCTACTAATAAAGCATTTAATACAACCGAAAACTACAAACATTACGCACAAGCTTATAAACCTATTGCACCTCCAAAAGATTACACAAATCCAAAATTAGAAACCTATAAAAACAACGTTATCAAAGAAACTTCAGCATCTAAAAGCAGTGGTAATTCTTCAATTTCTGAAGAAACTATGACCAGTTTTAATAGTGTTAACAGTGTACTTTCTAAACGAAGTCAAAATCAAAGCGCAGCACAAAGCAATGTTGCAAACACCAACAGTAATGTGTACTATTCTTTAAAAGGTCGTATTGATCAACATTTACCAATTCCTATTTATTTATGTGATGCTAGAGGAAAAATAGTAGTGAATATTACAGTGAATCAAAACGGAAACGTGGTAAAAGTCAGCATTAATTCTGCATCAACTTCTAACAACGCTTGCTTAGAAGATTATGCTTTAAAGTATGCAAAAGAAGCCAGATTTGACACTGCTAATAAAACCTCTCAAATTGGTACGATTACTTTTGAATTTCAATAAAATGTTCTCGATACAATTTTTCATACCTCAAAATCACTCGAACTGACGTTATTAATTGATTAATTCTAACAAGTCATTAATCACATTTTGACCTTTATCTTTATTATACCAACGTTGTAAATCTTCTTTAAATTCGGCAGTTAACGTACCGTTTTTCTTTTTAAAATCATTAACCAGCTTGGTAGCTTCTGTTGGTCTTGGACCATAACTATTTAAAACTGTTTTTGTTGTATTATCAAACTGAATAAGTTTAGGTATTGATTTACCACCATTGGTTAAGAACAAATCCATTAATTGCTCATTTTCATCACGCATAACTAATTGCAAATTAATACCAGTATTTAACTCGGCAACCTTATTAATTACAGGTATTACATGTGCTGCATCGCCGCACCAACTTTCGGTAAGAACAATCCATGTTTGATTTACTGTTGCATTTTTAATAGCATCTATATCTTCATCACTAATTTTAACCGTTTTATTCCATCTTTTCATGCGTCTATCGTTAAGCTTGGTATAATTGGCTAAAGCTTCGGTTTTTTCATTTCCTGTATTAGAGTTTTCTGTCGCTAAATGATTAACTACTTCACAATATTGATTATAAGTCATACTGTGTTTTAAACTCTCTTTTATAATGTCTATTTGTTGCAAAGTATATGTTGTTTCCATAGTGTAAAAATACTGGATAAGTTAGGATAAATAGGTAACTGTTGTTACATTAGTAGTATATTTTTTAAAACCTTACAATGACAAAACATAGATGCGGTTGGTGCGTTGGCGATGCACTTTACGAAGCTTATCATGACCAAGAATGGGGAAAACCTGTTTATGATGACGATACCATTTTTGAGTTTTTAATTCTTGAAACATTTCAAGCAGGATTAAGCTGGATTACTGTGTTGCGTAAACGCGAAAATTTTAGAGCTGCTTTTGATGATTTTGATTATAAAAAAATAGCCTCTTATGACGAAAAGAAGCTTGAAGAATTAATGCAAAACGAAGGTATTATCCGCAATAAATTAAAAATAAAAGCTACAGTTACTAATGCACAAGCCTTTATGAAAGTGCAAGAAGAGTTTGGAACGTTTAGCAAATACATTTGGGCTTTTGTTGATGGTAAACCCATAAAAAACAAGATTAAAAATTACAAAGAAGCACCAGCAAATACTGCTATAAGTGATGCTTTAAGTAAGGATTTAAAAAAACGCGGATTTAAATTTGTTGGTAGTACAGTTATGTATGCGCATATGCAAGCAACCGGAATGGTTAACGATCATGAGGTTGATTGTTTTAGGTATAATGAAGTGTAGTTAAAATAATTATCCTAAATACTTTAAAAACTCATCTCTAGGTATATCTTCTGCGCCTAAACTTTCTAAGTGATTGGTATAAACTTGACAATCTATTAATTTGTAATTACTGTTTTGAATAAAGGTGATAAAACCTGCTTTACTAGCATTACTAACTTTAGTAAACATACTTTCGCCACAAAACACACCATTATTTAAATCGACGCCATATAAGCCAGCAACTAACTTTTGGTCTTGCCAAACCTCGACAGATTTTGCAAAACCTAGTTGATGTAGTGTATTGTAAGCCTCTACCATTCCGTTAGTAATCCATGTGCTATCTTGACCAGGTCGTTTTGCTTTGGCGCATTCGTTGATTACAGCATTAAAATTTTTATTTACTGTGACTTCAAAATCACAATTACGTAAAACTTGTTTCATACTTTTGGACACTTTTAATTTGGAAGGAAATAGCACAAAACGAGGATCTGGCGACCACCACAAAATGGTATTATCATCTTCAAACCATGGGAAAATTCCGTTTTGGTAAGCAGACAGAAGTCTTTCAGGACTTAAATCGCCACCAAACGCTAAAAGACCATCTTCTGTTGCTTGAGATACTGGTGGAAAAAAGTGATGTTTATTTAAAAATTTCAATGCAATTATTTTTACTTAAAATAAATATTTATCATGAAATTGACAAAACACAAAATTTCGAAAACGTTTTAGTTAATTTATATGCTTTAAATTCAATGATTTATTTTGATATTTTTATTTTAACCATGATATTTATTTAGGTCTAAATTTCTAAGTTAATGTATTCAAAAGTTTAATTATATAAAGACCTAACTAAACCCACTAAAACTTAAAACCCTCAAAACCATTTGGCTTTGAGGGTTTTTATTTTCCGCGAAAGCGAAATATGTTTAAAACGGTAAATCGTCGTGATCTTCTTCGTTTACATCTGTTGCAGGCTCAAAAGCTTGTGCTGGTGGCACTTCTGGCATACCTTGTGGCGCACCTGCCTGAACAGCTTCTATACGCCAACCTTGAATAGAATTGAAATACTTTGTTTCTCCCTGTGGATTAACCCATTCTCTACCACGTAAATTGATGTTTACTTTTACATCTTGACCTACTTGGTAGTTGTTTAATAAATCTGTTTTATCTTGAACAAACTCTATCATGATATGTTGTGGATACTGCTCTTCTGTAGTGACTACTATTTCTCTTTTTCTAAACCCATTACTACCAAAAGTCTGCGTTTCTCCAATTAATTTTACTTTTCCTTGTACTTCCATTTTCTATATAATTATTAAATATTCGTCTAAATTTGTATTGCTATTTTACAATAATAGCATTTTCCAAGCACTTTCTACATCATTATAACTTAAAAAATCATGTGCTTTTTTGTGTTTATCTTCTTGGCTAATTTCGGCTAAATTATGTTCTTCTTTAAACGCTAATATAGCATCTTCTGTTGGTAATGTTTCTACATTTGCTAATAAACCTAAATCATTACCTGTTAATATGTTACTGTTTCTAACATGTTCTGGTAAAGCGTCTACACCAATACCTAATGTACTTAAAGGTTTTGGTATTTCAAAAAAACCAGACTTTGCTCTACTATAAAAACTACCACCTGCTCTTGATACTAAGTCTAATTTTACTTGGTCGATAGCTCCATTTTCATCTAAAACTTCATCGTTAATATGCATTTTAACCACTTCGCATATTATTAAGTTACCTGCGCCACCTTCTGTCCCAAGTTTAACTATATCGTTAATTTTACACTCCATTTGCACAGGACTTTCTGCCACTCTAAAAGGTTTAACAATGTCCGATTTTAGCATGGTTAACCCTGCTTTTTCAAATTCGTTAACACCTTCAGGATATTCTGTACTACTTAATGACATTTGTTGTACAATATCATAATTTACCACATTAATTACGACTTCATTTGTAACTTCTACATTTTCTAAAGTATGTTTTGTGGTATTGCCTCTAACACGTCTTGCAGGAGAAAAAATTAATATTGGTGGATTTGCACTAAAAACGTTAAAAAAACTAAACGGTGATAGGTTGGGTCTTCCATCTTTATCTACTGTACTTGCAAACGCGATTGGTCTTGGTGCCACAGCGCTAAGCAGGTAACTGTGTAGTTTTGGTGTTTCTAAATCCTTTGGCAAAAATGATAACATACTACTTGTTTATTTTGTACAAAAGTACATAATCTGGCACGCAACTAAAAGCAATTTAATAGGTAACTCTCACAATATTATTAACAGAATTGCATTATATTAACAACAAAAATTAACCATCATGTTTTTTACTAAACATCGTCAGCTAGTACGTTGGATTATTATTATTGCGTCTTTTGGAATTATCTCTTTGATTTTATGGAATACATATGTGTTCTTTCAGAAATTTAAAGAAGAAGAACGTCGTAAAATGGAGATTTGGACCTATGCTCAAAGTGATTTTTTAAACAGTTTTACTAATGGGCTAGATGAAGAAGTTAATAATATTACAACTTTTATTCTTACAGATTCTACATCCACAAATCCAAGAATTTTAGTTGATCCTTCTGGAGAGTTTAGCAGTTTTAATAACATAGATACAGTTGGTGTAAAAAACTTAAAAGAATTTTTAGAAAAGAAGCGCATTCAATATAAAAATGAAAACAAACCAATTCCTTTAAAGTATAGAGATAATGATTTAAAAGAAGATGTTTTTATTGGAACTATTTACTACGGAAATTCTCCTTTATTAAACAAGCTTAAATACTATCCACTAGCTCTACTACTAATCATTTTATTGTTTGGTGCAGTAGTTTACTTTTTTTATAAAAGTTCTAAAAATGCAACCGAAAACAAATTATGGTCTGGAATGGCAAAGGAAACGGCACATCAAATTGGTACGCCGCTATCTTCTTTAATTGGTTGGACAGAAATTTTAAAGACCGAAAACACCAATCCAGAATACATTAAAGAGATTGAAAAAGACATAAATAGATTACAAACTATTACCGAACGTTTTAGTAAAATAGGCTCTTTACCAACGTTAGAACAATTAGATATTGTTGAAGAAACTAAAGAAGCTTACGGTTATTTAAAGTCTAGGTCGTCAAAATTGATTAACTTTAGTATTGATGCTCCAGACACACCAATTTATGTAAATTTAAATAGACAGCTATACGGTTGGAGCATTGAAAACTTGGTTAAGAATGCGATAGATGCCATGAAAGGAAAAGGGAATTTGAGAGTTCAAATTACACCACATCAAAAACATGTAGACATTACGGTTAGCGATACTGGTAAAGGCATCTCTAAAAACGAATTTAAAACTATTTTTGAACCAGGTTACACCACAAAAAAACGTGGTTGGGGATTGGGATTATCTTTAACAAAACGAATAGTTGAAGATTTTCATGATGGAAAAATAAAAGTTCAAATGTCTGAAATTGGAGTTGGTACAACCATGTTAATTTCGTTAAAAACGGTTTAATTATGCATAAAAGCTATGTTACTGTAAAGCAAGTAGAATTAAAAAACAACTGTCCAGAATGTTACAGCAATTCTGGATTACAACTTACTTTTAAACAAGAGTTTTTAGAAACAACACTTCACAAAACTTTGACTCAAAAAATAAGTCATAGTCTATATTGTAATACTTGTGAAACTGAAATTTTTCCAATACAATGGACAGATGATATTGAGCGTGTTTACGATTATCAATTAAAAGCTTTTACACCAAAAAAAAGCTACTTAAAACTAAAACCATTGGCGTTGATTTTAATTTTAGTATCTATAGTTTTAATTGCTGCTTTAGTTACGTTTTTAATTAGCTCCTACAGGTAAGATTGTATTGCTTTTGCAGTTGCTTCAAAATCTTCTTTAGTAAGTGTTTCTTTGCTGATAAAGCGAGCGTCTTCCATACTATTTAAAGGAATTAAATGTACATGCACATGTGGCACTTCTAGACCAATTACGCTTACACCAACACGTTTGCATGGTATTGCTTTTTCTATAGCTATAGCTACTTTTCTAGAAAATTGCATTAAGCCAGTATACGTAGCTTCATCTAAATCAAAGATTTTATCAACTTCTTTTTTTGGTATACAAAGTGTATGTCCTTTGGCGTTAGGGTTGATATCTAAAAAGGCGAAAAAATCTTCTGTTTCTGCGATTTTGTAGCAAGGAATTTCACCATTTATAATTTTTGTAAATATTGAAGCCATATTGATTAATTTATGATTTAAATATAAAAAAGATTCCTGCCAAACTGAAAACATTTTTCAGAATAAACAGGAATTTTTATGTTTTTAATTTCCGCGAAAGCGAAATATTATTTTTATCTAGAAATTTCGATAACATCAAATTTCATTACACCACTTGGCACTTGTATTTCGGCAACATCACCAACAGATTTACCAAGCAAACCTTTACCAATTGGACTGTTTACAGAGATTTTTCCAGACGCTAGGTCTGCTTCACCATCTGCAACTAACGTGTAAACCATTTCCATACCATTGGTTTGGTTTTTAATTTTCACTTTAGATAATACTAATGCTTTTGATGTGTCTAATTGAGACTCGTCAATTATTCTGGCATTAGATAAGGTTTCTTCTAATTTAGAAATTTTCATTTCTAATAATCCTTGAGCTTCTTTAGCAGCATCATATTCTGCATTTTCACTTAAATCTCCTTTGTCTCTTGCATCTGCAATTGCTTGTGATGCTTTTGGACGTTCTACATCTTTTAAGTGATTTAGCTCATCTCTTAATTTTTTTAATCCTTCGGCTGTATAATAAGATACTTTACTCATAATTATTTCGTTTTAAATAAAAAGACGCCGAAAAAAATTTCAGCGTAAAACGCAAAAATCTCGCATACACGAGATCTTGTTAAGCAAATATACAAAATATTTATTTTACACTACTTATTGTTGTAAATTTGTACAAAAATCAGACTTATAATTTAGAATATGAAAATCAAGTTATTAACCCTATTATCTTTAGTTATTATTTGTATTTCTTGTCAAAAAAATGATGATGATAACAACAATAATTATATCCCAAATATTGCTTTTGATACGCAAAACTCAATAGATACTTCTTTACCGCAATATAACGACTTACAGTTTGCAGGTAACCACTTAGTTTTAAACGCTTTTGGTTATAATGCTATTGTTATTTATAATGTTGGTAATGGCAATTATGTCTCTTTTGAATTAACAGATCCAAACCATGCGCCTTCTGATTGTTCTAGATTAAGTGTTGAAGGTATTACTGCAACTTGCAATTGTGATGATGGAAACAGCTATAACATAGTTACCGGAGCGCCTTTTGATGGCACTAATGGCAACTTTAGTTTAAAACCTTATTTTGTTGAAGTAAATGGTAGCGTAATACGTGTTTATAACAATTAAAAAAAGTATTTATAAATAAAAAAAGCACCTTTTTTAAGGTGCTTTTTTTTGTAATTAATTACTAATTAAAATTTTAAAGTCATTCCTAACAAAAAGTTTATTGTTGCTTGTGGATAGTATCCTGCATAATCTAAAGTTGTTGTTTGACCAGGTACTGACCAAGTATCATCATATGTACCGTAATATCCATTTGAAACATACTTTTTATTAAACACATTATTTACTAAACCAGAAAAAATTATTGACTTAAATAGTTTATTTGGTTTAATTTGATAATTAACGTTTAAATCATTTACAAAATAACTTTCTAAAATAGAAGCTTCGTTATCTGTGTTACCCATATATTGTTCACCAACATATTTACTTAAAAATGAAATTTGTAAATTTTTATTAGGCATAAAATTAATAGCGTTACCAATAACTAACTCTGGAGAAAAAGAGATATTTGTATTGCCAAGATTTACAAATTCTCCATCTAATGATGTTGTAAAATCTTGATTTTTATTTTGGCTCACTGCTATGTTTAAAGAAGTACTAAACATTTTACTAAAAGCAATATTAGCATCAACTTCTAAGCCTAATCTATAACTTTCTCCACTAGTAGCTCTTATAGGACTACCAACATCATCTAATTCGCCCGTTAGCACTAACTGGTTTTGATAAAACATGTAGTATAAGTTAGTATTTACATTAACTTTATTATTTGCATAACGCCAACCTAACTCTATATCATTTAAAGTCTCATTGTCTGTTACACCAGCTTTAAAGTCGTCACGATTTGGCTCACGATTAGCTCTTGCATAAGATACGTAGTAGCTATTTTTTTCTGAAGATTTATAGGTTAATCCTAATTTAGGATTGAAAAAACTAAAATCTGCATCGGTAACAAATTCATTTAGATCTGAATTTATACCATTGGTTTTATAGCTTACAAAGCGTCCTTGTAAATCTACAAATCCTGTAAATTTAGGTGCTAGTTTAAATGTAGCTTTAGAGAATACACTAAAGTCGTTTTTTGTAGCATCACCATCATAGTAACGATCTCTAATTTGTGTGTTTGGTGCTAAATCGCTTCCCCAAATTACTTCACCAAAATGATCATTTGTAAAACTGCTATATGAGATACCAGAGATAACCTCTAAAGCATCTTTTTTGTAAACTACATTGGCATTAAGTACATAAAAATCGCTATCTAACCAACGACGTACAATAACATCTGAGTCGTCTTCTATTAAATTAGAAAAATCTGCTGCAGCTTCTTCTTCTTTATATTGCTCAAAGTATCCTTTCCCTTTTGTATAGTTTAATCCCAGGTTTGTTGACCAATTATTATTGTAGCGTTGGTTCCAGTGTAATTGATAATGATCTTGCCAGTAATTATCTGTTTCGTTATCATAAGTATATGGATTTTGACGACGATCTTCTTCTAACTCTTCTTTAGTTAAACCGTACCATGCTTGATAAGTTCTTTCTACATTACCAAAAGTTAAGGCTTTAATTAAGGTATTTTCGTCTTTATAAATTCCTTGTAAAAAGTAAGATTTTAAATCGGTAAAAGCTCTATCTATATATCCATCTGAATCTATTTTTGATAACCTTCCTGAGAATTCAAAATGATCATTTAATAATCCTGTACTTAATTTTACTGTATGTTTTCTTGTATTGTAACTACCAAAACTGTTTGATATTTCGGCATAAGCTTCTTCAGAAAACACATCGGTTAACAAGTTTAAACTTGCTCCAAACGCTCCAGAACCATTGGTAGATGTACCAACACCACGTTGTAACTGAATGCTTTCTGTTGATGATGCTATATCACCTAAATTAACCCAAAAAGTACCTTGACTTTCTGGATCATTATAAGGTATCCCGTTAATAGTTACATTAACACGTGTTGCATCTGTACCACGTACTCTAATACCAGTATATCCTATACCTGCTCCAGCATCACTTGTAGTAACAACAGACGGTAAATAATTAAGTAATATAGGTACATCTTGACCCAAGTTACGCTTTTGGATTTCTGCTTTAGAAACATTACTGTGCGTGATTGGCGAGTCTGCATCTACACGTACTGCTTTTACTAAAACTTCGTCTAATTGTTGGGTTTTTGTTGTGTCTTGTTGCTTTTCTTGTTGCGCATTAACACTGACTGATAACACTAAAAGTGTTAAAAAAAGAAATAAATTTTTCATTACGATTATGAAATTTATAATCGAATAAAAAGAGGTAATTATTCTTTACTATTAATAATTAATTTGTTGAATGTTAATCATACGTTTTTACTTGTAAGATTGTCCATTCTTTGTCCCTAAACAGCATTACCTGTTCTAGGTTCGTTGGGTATGATCTCAGCCTGTATGATTTAAGTTTAACTAGTATATCTTAAATCAAAAAAGCACCCCTTTTTTGAGAACGGCGCAAAGATAAATAGGTTTTTTGAAATAAAAATAAGAATTCTAACTTTTATAAAATTAATTTAAAAATAGCCGAAAATAAAATTGTTTTTTTTTTAAAATAATATCAAACTAATCAATGTTAGGTTTACGTCTATTTACTTTCTTTTCGGATTGTATTTTTTTGTTTTTTAGTCGCTTTTTAATAACTGACTTTGGCACTTTTGTAGGTTTTCTTTCTGCTTTAACCTCTAGTGCTGCTTCTAAGATCGAAAATGCTCTACTTATTGCAATTCGTTTATTTTTAAGTTGACTACGAGTTTCTCCGCATTGTAGAATTAAAACGTGCTCTTTAGTTAACCTATTAGATAGTTTTTCTGTTATTATTGCTTTTTGATCTTCAGTTAATACCGAAGAATCTGACACAGAAAAACTCAATTCAATTTTTGTGGCTACTTTGTTTACGTGTTGTCCTCCACTACCTGAGCTACGAATGGCTTTAAAATTAAACTCTCTTTCTAATTCTTGATAAGGCAACATTAGTCTACTTGATGAGATGATTTAAGCAAATCGTTTACCGTTTTTACTGGGTTAAATGTTGCTAATGGTACTTCTACAAAAATAGTATTCCAGTTAGACATACTACCATTCCAAAGTCCTGGTAATTCTAATGCTTTTATACTTTTACCGTTAACGGTTTTTTCTGTTATAAAAGCTGCTTTGGCGTCTAAATATTGTTGTAAATCGTATGTCTCTCCTTTGTAGTTTTTTATACAACAAACAATATCTACGGGATTAAAATGAGTTGCTTTTTTTAGAATTTTTTTCTGGGATTTTGCTTTAGTATCTATTTGAGCTGTTTCTACAATTTGAAGTGAAATATTAGCTGATTCATCTTTTACCCAAAATGGTCCTCCGCCAGGTTCACCTTCGTTTTTCACTATTCCACAAACTCTAATTGGACGATTTAATTTTTTCTGTAGATATTCTACTTGGTATTTTTTAGCATACTTTTCAAATTCAGCAGAAATAACAACATTAAGTTTGTTTTGTAAAAAGTTGGCAATCTCTATTAACTCCTGTTCGCTTAGTTCTTTTTCGTCTAAAGCTTTAGCGTATTCAAAAGCTTTGTTTTTTGCTTCTAACAGTAATCCTGCAAGGACTTTTTTCTGCTTACCAACTTCATCTTTATATTTTGAAACTACTACATTATCTATGTTTTTTATAAAAATAACATCGGCATCCAATTCATTTAAATTGTTTAATAACGCACCATGACCAGATGGTCTAAAGTATAAATCTTTAGATTTTGTTCTAACAATTTCGTCTTTACTGTTTACCGCAATCGTATCTGTAGATTGTTTTTGAAATGAAAACGAAATATCAAATGTAGTTTCTGTTTTTGCCTCTACTTTGTCTTTGATCTTTTCAAATTCTTCTTCAAAAAGTTCTAAATGTTTATCTGAAATTGTGAAATGAACCTTTGCTTTTTTATTTGATGAAGCGTATTGCGCAGCTTCATATAAATGCTCTTCAAACGCAGTTGCTGTATGATCTTGATATTTATGAAATGGTAATAAACCTTTAGGATAAAAACTGTAATTAAGCTGATTTTCTTCCAACAAAGCTTTAACAAATTCTATACGTTGTTCTTCTAAAGTTAATTGTGAGTAATGTGGTTTTGTATTTTTTAAATGCTGAATAACATCGTTATAAAACGGCAACTTTTCTAAACCGATAAAAAATAACGAAATGTCTAATGCTTTTTTACGGTTGATGTATGCATTGATACTTTCGTCTTTAGATTGATAAGATTTTAAAAACTGAAATAAGAATTTAAACATGCGTGTTGCTGCACCAGAAGCAGGCACAAACTTGACAATGTCTATATTTTCTTTAGATGAATCATATAATGAAATGAATTGATCTTTTTCTGCATCATTTAGCTTCAAAATCCCATCATCTACAGTTGCTGCACGTTTTAAATTGATAAACGGTAATCCTGTCTTAAATATCTCAACTTGCTGTTCTATTTTTTTTACAGAAATTCCTTTTTTATCTAATAAATTTTGGTCTTTAGTGCTTAACTTCATCTTTCTTTTCTCTTTGTTCTAATAGTTGATTAATATGCTTTGCAGCTAATGCTAACCGCATTTTTTTATCACCCTTTAATAAAACATATGGTTTGTTATATTTTATTAAAGCTGCTTCAAACGCTTCAAACATTTCTTGTCTTTCTTCTGGTTTATCTCTTAAATCATCTGCTTCCCAAGGTGTATCAATATACGTTAAAAAGTATAAATCGTAGGTGTTTTTTAAGGCATATTTTTCTAATAATGGATCACATGTACCTGAATAATATTCTTCTGAATATACTTTAGTTTCTAATAAATCGGTATCGCAAATTAAAACTGAATCTGTTTTTTGGGCTAATGTGTTTTCTAATTGCATTTGACCAATAGCTATTGGCAAAAGGTCTTTAGGCTCGCAAGTTTTACGCTCGTTATTCCATTTATTTTGAAGATATTCGCGTGCATATTCTGGTACCCAAACAGAATTATAATATCGCGCTAATTGCCTAGAAAGTGTCGTTTTACCACTACTTTCTGGTCCAAAAAGCACAACTTTTATACAATTGCTTGGTTGTTGTTTAAGAGCTTTTTCCATGCTAAATATCCATAAATTGCTATGACCGTAAATCCTAAATATTGAAAACTGGTAAACGTAAATCCTTTATAGAAATATAAAGGTACTGAAATGATATCTCCGATAATCCAAAAAATCCAATTTTCAATTTTTCTTTTTGCCATTAACCACATTCCTACAAAGAAAATTGCTGTAGTTAGCGCATCTAAATAAGCAACCCAACTTGTCCATTTTCCAAAAGTTTGATAAACTGCAAAGACAAAAACTAATGTTACAAAAAATATAGCAATACTAGCTTGTTTTTCTTTAATTGTTATGCATGAAATTGGTGTAACATGAGTTTGATCTACCTTTTTAGTCCAAAAATACCAACCGTAAACACTCATTATAAAATAGTAAGCGTTTATCATCATATCTCCTAAAAGTTCCCATTTCAGTAATAAATACACAAAAATTATGGTACTAATCATACCCGTTGGAAACACAAGAAAATTGTTTTGTTTAGAATACCAAACTGATAAGAATCCAAAAATTACAGCAATGATTTCTAAAACAATATCTACAGTATCGTAAGTTGCATATTGACCAAAAAAGAAATCAAAAATGTGGTTCATAATCGCTTCTGTTGGTTTTTACAACCTTCATAGTTAACACACTAATATCTGCATTTTCAAAAGACGTTTTGATAGCTTGATTTAAAAAAGGCATTAGCGTATCAAAATCGCCAAATATTTGAGTGCTTAAAGGGTTTTCAAGCACTTTAAACTCAGAATTTCTTAGTGTTTTTATAAAATCTATAATGTGTGCCTCATAATCGTTTTGTAACGGAGACAAAGTTAAATCTACTGAAATTTGCATACTAATGTTTTAATTGTTCAAAAAACTGTTGATCTTCTTCAAAAGCAGTACCAATAACTACCAAATCTGCACCTGCTATAAAAGCATTTTCAATTTGAGATTTTGATCTAATACCACCACCAACAATTAACGGAATATCTATTTTATTTTTTACCGAAGTAATTACCTCAACTGGCACTTCATAAGTAGCGCCGCTACCAGCTTCTAAATAAATCAACTTTTTACCTAGTAATTCTCCTGCTTTTGCTGTGTTTGTTATAGCATCTACGTCTGTTCTATTTAAAGGTAACGTGTTTGTAACGCGCTGTACAGCTGTTGTTTTACCAGATTCTATTAAAATATATCCTGTTGAAATGACTTCTAATTGTGTTTTTTCTAATAAAGGTACAGCCTGTACTTGCTTGTCTATTAAGTAGTCTGCATTTCTTCCGGAAAGCAAAGACAAAAACAAAATAGCATCTGCATCTTTTGAAATTTGTGTGACATCACCCGGAAATAAAACTATAGGTAAATCGGTTAGCATTTTTATAACCTCAACTAATTGTTGGGTTACGTTTTGCCCAACTTCACTACCACCAACAAAAATGTGAGTTATTACAGATTTATTGACTTTATCTATAAATTGCAATGCATTTTTAAGCTGAAACTTATCTGGATCTATTAAGACTGCTAATAGTTTATTTCCTTCGTTTTTAGCTTGTAATATATGGTTATAAATGTTCATTATTCAATAACGTAAGCGCAAGTAAAATCTTCAAATTCTAAGAAGTGTGAGTTGTATCTTTTTTTAAGACCGTTATAATCAATCCAACACACGGTTTCTTCATCTTTCATAGAAAATGGAATGACTAAAAAGTGTTCTCTAAACAACATTCCTGGTGTTGCAAATAATTTATATAAAGATTCTTTTATGCCCCAAATTACGGTTAACTTGTTAATATAATCTTCAGCTTCAGTATCTAAATATTCAAACTCGTATTCTACAAATTTCTTGGCGATTTTAGCTATTTTTTCACGCTGCATTTCTATGTCAATACCAACTTCATTGTCACTAACAATGACTCCAGAAAACGTAAAACTATGCGTTATCGAAATATGCTTTCCGTCTTTTAAATGAGGTTTACCGTTTTCATCATAATACAAATCTTGATCGGTGTATCCAAACTCACGCAACAAGTGTCTTACACTTAAAAATCCACGTTGGTGCAACTCGCTTTTCATTCCTAAAACTCTAGTCAAACTTTCTAATTTTAAGTCTAATGGCGACAGTAAATCGTCATAAGTTTCTTCAATTTTCCAAATTTTAACAGTAGTTTGGCTATTAGGAGTAATGGATTTATAAAGAGGCATTTAATATTCTAAATGTTATTAGTTATCTTTGCATCGCTTAAGGCGATTTTGGCATTTTATATAGCGAATTTAGTTATTTTAAAGCACTAAAACCAAAGTTTAGCCTTTTAATAAACACTGAAAAAAAAAATTAAAGATGAGTACAAAAACAGTTGCTTACGTACCAAATAAGGTAAAAGACATGTCGCTTGCGGCTTGGGGAAGAAAAGAAATTGAATTAGCCGAAGCAGAAATGCCAGGTTTAATGAGCTTACGTGAAGAATATAAAAACGAACAACCTTTAAAAGGTGCACGTATTGCTGGTTGTTTACACATGACCATTCAAACTGCAGTTTTAATTGAAACATTACAAGCTTTAGGTGCAGAAGTAACTTGGAGTAGTTGTAACATTTTCTCTACGCAAGATCAAGCTGCTGCTGCTATTGCTGAAGCTGGAACAGCTGTTTATGCTTGGAAAGATATGACAGAAGAAGAGTTTGACTGGTGTATAGAGCAAACTTTATTTTTTGGAGAAGATCGTAAACCATTAAACATGATTTTAGATGATGGTGGAGATTTAACTAACATGGTTTTAGATAAATACCCAGAATTAGCGTCTGGCATTAAAGGTTTATCTGAAGAAACTACAACTGGTGTACACCGTTTATACGAGCGTGTTAAAAACGGAACGTTACCAATGCCTGCTATTAATGTAAACGACTCGGTAACAAAATCTAAATTTGATAACAAATACGGTTGTCGCGAAAGTGCTGTAGATGCTATACGTCGTGCAACAGACGTGATGTTAGCTGGAAAGCGTGTTGTAGTTTGTGGTTACGGAGATGTTGGTAAAGGTACAGCTGCCTCTTTTAAAGGTGCTGGAAGTATCGTAACAGTTACTGAAATTGACCCAATCTGTGCGTTACAAGCTGCAATGGACGGTTTTGAAGTCAAAAAATTAGAAACTGTTGTTGGTAATGCAGATATCGTAATTACTACAACTGGAAACAAAGACATTGTACGTGCAGAGCACTTTAAAGCAATGAAAGATAAAACTATAGTGTGTAACATTGGTCATTTTGATAACGAAATACAAATGGCTTGGTTAAACGAAAACTACGGTAATACTAAGAATACTATCAAACCACAAGTAGATAAATATACTATTGATGGTAATGATATTATTGTTTTAGCAGAAGGACGTTTAGTAAACTTAGGTTGTGCAACTGGTCACCCAAGTTTTGTGATGAGTAACTCTTTTACTAACCAAACATTAGCACAAATAGAACTTTGGAATCATTCTGATAAGTATGAAAACGAAGTATATATGCTACCAAAACATTTAGATGAAAAAGTAGCTGCATTACACTTAGAAAAAATTGGTGTAGAGCTTACTGAGTTAAAACCAGATCAAGCTAAATACATTGGTGTAGAAGTTGAAGGTCCTTTTAAACCTGAACACTATAGATATTAAGACTTCCTGCGAAAGCAGGAATCTCAAATTCCAAAAATTAAAAAAAACAAATCCCAAACAGAAATGTTTGGGATTTTTTATTGTACATTTTAAAATCAAAAACCCTTTCCAGTCTGGAAAGGGTTTTCTTAATTTATGAAAAAATTATTATTTATTCAATTGTAATGAATCTACTGCATGATAAAAGAAATCTTGCTCATCATTCATTGAAACAAATAATCCTTTGGGAAATTTTTCACCTAAAGCTTGTGTTGTAATATCACAACCATCGGTTTCTAAAGTTCCTAAGTTTAAAGTTTTTACGTAAGTATTATCACTTCTAGTAAAAAAATTAAACGTATGATCTTGTTGATTAGATATAATTAAATAACCTTTACCATTTGGATAAGTTGCTATAGCAATACCTTCTATATCGTCTTTAAAATACTCAGAACCAAACATGGATATTTCTTTATTCCCATCTTTTGGGTTAGCGTGATATTTTCTTATACCTACACCTTCATCAGAAAAATATACAAAACCTAACTCGTCGTCTACAGCTATGGCTTCGATTTCTTTTTGACCACTAAATGTTCCTAATTTTCTAAGTAATTTTGCAGAAACTCCTGTCGAGTCAGGCTCTAATCCATACTGGTATAGATAACCTTCTTTTGGACCAGCTTTTCTACTAACAAATACAGAAACTTCGTTTGTTTGTGGGTTTTTATAAATTGAAATTCCCATTGGTCGTTTCATTTCTATATCAGTTTCGTCTTCAAATACTTTAAAGCCTCCATTATCAAGTGGTTTTAAATCTGGCACAGAAAATAATCGTATTTGATTTTTTTCTCTTTCTGTAAACATCATAATATCGGTTTCTGTACTATCTGTTAACTTAAAACCATATTCTACATCTACATTGTTTGGGTAACTAACACCAGTAATTGCTTTGTCTTTAATTAGTTTTCCGTTTAAATCAAAAGCGTAAACACCACCATTTACTTCATCTTTATCTGTACCAAAAATTATACTTTGTTCTAGGTTTTGTTTGTTTACCCAAATTGCTGGATCATCACTATCGTGAGGTACTTTATCTGTTTTTAATGTTGGCGGTATTTCTGGCAAGTTAGTTTTGCAAGCTACCAATAATATTGCGCAACATAGTATTAATAATTGTTTCATTATTTTTTGCTTTTAAATAGATCGTACTTTAATCCAAAGGTTAAACGTTTCTCGTAATATTCCATTTGCATAGTTCTTCCTTTTACACCTTGGTAATAACGTAATGGTTGGTTAGTGATGTTATTTAAGTTAGCGTATAAGGTTAGATTTTTACTTAAAGCGATGTTTGCATTAAAGTCTAAGAAAAACTGCTCGTCATAATATCTGTCTTCAAAAGCATTTCCTCCTATTTCATCTACATAATCGTCAGAGAAATTAGCAGATAAACGTAAACTGAACTTTTTAGCATCATAGCTTAAAGATCCGTTAAACATATTTGGCGCTGTTTGTGGTAAATCTAAATCTGTACGTTCTTCTCCATCTTCGTTATAAATACCATCTGTATTTGAAGTTAAATACGTGTAGTTTAAATAAATATTAAAGTTTTTAGCAAAACCTGGCAAGAAATCTAAACGACGTTGAAATGAAAATTCTGCTCCAAAAACTGATGCTCCATCTCCGTTTAGTGGTTGGTAAACTTCATAACCATTTTCATTTTCTGTTTGTCTTACATAAACAAAATCTTGAATATCTTTATAAAATAAACCTCCTGAAATTATACCAACAGATTTAAAGTAATGCTCTGCCATAATATCAAAGTTCATAGATGTAGTTGGGTCTAACTCTGAATTACCTAAGAAAATCTCTTCATCTTCATTATTAATTTCTTGATAAGGCACTAAATCTACATAGTTTGGACGCGCTAAAGTATTTGTCCATGCAAAACGTAAAACAGTATTATCTGTTACGTTATATTTTAAATGAACACCTGGTAAAAGGTTTGTGTAAGAATTTTTATCTGTTAATTTTTGAATACCATCTACATCTCCATCTTCATTAAAAGTTAACTCGTTACCTTCACTATCAATAGAAGTATGCTCTAACCTAACACCTGCTAACACGCTAAATTTATCAGAAAAATCTTGATTTAACATAACATATCCTGCGTATACGTTTTCATTAACATCGTAGTTAGCTGTAATATATTCTTCTGGCAAATCTTCACCTTCAAATAGGTTTGTGTTGTTAAGATTAAGTCCTCCTAAAAATTCTTCAGAAGCAAATGTTCCTATTTGATATTGACTACCTGCTAAAAAGTCTACGTCTGAATAGTTTTTAGTTGGTATCATACCTAGTTGATCTAACATTCCTGTTGCATCACTGTATTCTGTAAAATCGTTATCTCTATTTTTATTTTTTAATCTGGTTTTTACTCCAAATTTTAAAAATCCATCTCTATCTTCAACAATAGAAACTGGTAATTTTGCGTTTACAAAAAAGTTAAAATCTTCTTCTTCTGTATATTGATTTTCTTCTGATAACTCATTAAACGTAAAAATTGAAAAATCAGAATTAGCAGCATTTACTGGTGAATAGTTTGGTTTATCTTGATTGTTATTAAAGTTAACCATGTACTCGCTTTCGTATTCTAGATAACGTTCGTTTAATCTTTCTTCAGATGCTTTAGCAAATGAAGCCATCCAATCAAATTCTACATTACCTAATAAATGATCTCCACCTAAACTAAAGTTAAACATACGTTGATCTTCTAAACGCCTGTTTTTATTTCTATTATTATCAATTCCGCCTTTAGATTGTCTTTTTGCCTCAACCGGAAACATGGTTAAATTTCCATTGCTATCAACATTAAAATCGCCTAAACCAATATCTTCTCCATCTAATATTTCATGTTCTAATCTAAATCTGTTTTCGCGATCATCTCTCCAGTTATAAATCGATTTGAAATAAACTGTGTTATTTTTATCTAACTCGTAATCAAAATTTGCAGAAAAACTTCTTCTAACACGTTGTACTAAGTATTCTCTAATTTCAAAAACATTAGCGTAAGGATTTACATCTACTTCTTCAAGGATATCATCACCTTCTATGTCTTGGACTCCTGTATTATATTCAAACTCATCTGTCCATTCTGCTTCTACGTTATCACTTCCAAAATCATTATCATTGATAGATGCAGAAACCATCCAACCAAATTTACCATCGTTAGAACGGTCTCCTACTAAAAATGAACCATTTAAAATACGCTTATCTGTAATAAAGTTTAAACCAGAACCTGCTGTTGCAGACAATCTAAATCCTTGTGGCGATGTTCTTGTAATTAAATTTACAGATCCTCCAAGTGCATCTGCATCCATATCTGGTGTAACTGCTTTATTAACTTCGATAGTTTGAATCATATCAGATGGAATTAAATCCATTTGTATGTTTCTATTATCACCTTCAGCAGAAGGAATTCTACTTCCATTAAGTGTTACTGAGTTTAATTGAGGTGATAAACCTCTAACAATAATATTTCTTGCTTCACCTTGGTCAACTTGCATTGTAATACCAGGTATACGCTTTACAGCATCTCCTATGTTAGCATCTGGAAACTTACCTATTTGATCTGTAGAAACAATATTGGTAATATTTTGTTTGTTTTTTTGAGTGTTTAGGGCTCTTGCTTGGCTACCTATACCATAACCAGTTAATACTACAGTTTCTAATTCTGTATTTTCAGAATTTAAATTAATATTAAGTGTCGTTGTAGTATTAGCTTTAACTTGTACAGACTCTGAAACATCAGAATATCCTAAGTATTTTACTAATAAAGTATAATCTCCTTCAGGAACATCTACTAATGTATATTTACCGTTAAAATCAGAAATAGCGCCTTTATTTAGAGTTTCGATTAAAACAGTTGCTCCTGGTATAGATATACCGTTTTCATCTGTTAAAGTTCCTTGGATGTTTCCCGACTGAGAATAGCCACTAAATGAAATAGTTAGCAGCATTAATAAGGTGTAAAAGTATTTCATATTTTGTTGATTTTTGTTCAACGCTAAATAATAAAATACCCTTTTAAGTGAAATTAGATAAACTTAAAGATTGAGTTATCTTTGAATAAAAAAACAAGCTTTTTAATATTGACAAAACTTTGAGTTAATATTTAAGAAACAAAAAACCCTTTCTAATCAGAAAGGGTTTTTTTAATATTTTGGGCTAAAAATTCTTAAGCCTGAAAAGGCTCTATAGAAACATAAGATTTGTTATCTTTTTTCTTAGTGAATTTTACAACACCATCAACTTTAGCATGTAAAGTGTGGTCTTTCCCTTGGTATACGTTTTCACCTGGGTGATGTGTATTACCACGTTGTCTTATGATAATGTTTCCTGCAACAGCAGCTTGACCACCAAAAATCTTAACACCTAATCGTTTCGATTCTGATTCTCTACCGTTTTTAGAACTACCAACTCCTTTTTTGTGAGCCATAATTTTAAGGTTTTAAAGTGTCCGCTTTGTAACGGATACGTTGTGTTATACTTAAGCTTTGTAGATTATTTCTCTACGCCACCATCTAATTTGTCTTGTAATTCTTTTAACTCATCCCACTTACCGTCAGCAGCTAATTGAGCTTGCTTTGGCCAAGTGTCTGGCACGTGATTACCACGAACACCTTCGATGATTTCAGAAATTTTTGCTGGTTTAGCTTTTGCTAAGTCTGCGTAAGTTGCAATACCTGCTTCTACTAAAGTTTCAGCAATTTTAGGGCCAATACCTTCAATTTTCTTTAAATCGTCTGCTTTACCAGTAGACTTTTTTGCAGCTGCTTTTGGCGCTTCTGCTTTAGCCTCTTTTTTTGGAGCAGCTTTTTCAGCTTTTTTTGCTGGCTTAGCTCCTGATGCTACTATGTTTTCGATTACGATTTCAGATAAAGCTTGTCTGTGTCCATTTTTTACACGGTAACCTTTTCTTCTTTTCTTTTTGAAAACAATAACTTTATCACCTTTAAGGTGCTTTAAGACTTTTGCACTTACTTGTGCTCCGTCTATAGCTGGGGCGCCTACTGTTACATTGCTACCGTCTGCTAATAAAAGTACGTTGTCAAAATCAACTTGTTTACCTTCTTCTACTGCTAAACGATTAACAAAAACTTTTTGGTCTTTTTCAACTTTAAATTGATGCCCTGCTATCTCTACAATTGCGTACATAGCGTAACGTTTTTATTAATTTAATTATTACTTTTTGCTTCTGTTTTCTCAGAAAGCGGATGCAAATATACTCCTAATTAATTAATCTACAAACGTTTTAAGCATTTTGAAGCATATTTCTGCTCTTTTTAAACATTTGCATACATGTTAAGGTTAAAACTACAGTTGTAGCAAAACCCATAATTGCAACTACAAAAGCTACTAAACCTACATGTACGTTGTAGTCTCTTTTAAAAACCGTTAGTAATTCTCCTAAAAAATCTGGATTAATTTCGGTAGCATAAAGCGTGAAAAAAATTGTAAAAACTATAGTAGCTAAAAAGCCAGCAACTAAGCCAACTGTAAATCCACTTGTGTAACTAAAATTTTCTTCTTGTCTTAATTTATGGTACTTAATAACTTCATAGATACCAAATCCTATAATCACACTATTAAAAAGACTAAAAAAAGGATTGGTATGTAAATTAAACAGTGCTAAAATTAAAAAATAAGCGATAAGAGCTGCGCTAATGGCAAACCCATATTTGATAGGTAGTGAGATACTTTTCATAGTTCATTTTTTATTGGTTAAATAGTCCTTTTAAGATCGTGAAAAAAAATCCGTTTTTTTATAATTTGATGTTAATTTTTCCCTTTTAAAGCCCTTTAAGCCGTTTGTATTGTTATTTTTGTTAAAAAAGTGTAACAAATTTTTACAATTTGATACTTATACCTAAATAGACAATTAAATATCTTAAACATGAAAAAAAGTTTATTCTCATTAGCAGCTTTAGTGTTGGCTGGTTTTACAGCTAATGCTCAAGAAGTTAAGTATGAAGAGTATGATTTAGATAACGGTATGCACGTTATTTTACATCAAGACAATTCTGCACCAGTAGTTACTACTTCTGTAATGTATCACGTTGGTGCTAAAGACGAAAATCCAGAGCGCACAGGTTTTGCTCACTTTTTTGAGCACCTTTTATTTGAAGGAACAGAAAACATTCCGCGTGGAGAATGGTTTAAAATAGTATCTTCTAATGGTGGTAGCAATAATGCTAACACTACAGACGACAGAACATATTACTACGAAGTATTCCCTTCTAACCAAGTTGAATTAGGTTTATGGATGGAATCTGAGCGTTTAATGCATCCTGTAATCAATCAAATTGGTGTAGACACTCAAAACGAAGTTGTTAAAGAAGAAAAACGTTTACGTGTAGACAACTCACCTTATGGTAAGTTTTTTGAAAACGTAAAGAAAAACATGTTTAAAAAACACCCTTACCGTTGGACAACCATTGGTGAGATGGAACATTTGGATGCAGCAACTTTAGAAGAGTTTCAAGCATTTAATAAAAAATTCTATGTGCCAAACAATGCAGTATTGGTTGTTGCTGGAGACATAGACGTACCTCAGGTTAAAAAAATGATTAAAGATTATTTTGGGCCAATACCAAGAGGTGAAGAAATTACAAGAAACTTCCCAAAAGAAGATCCAATTACAGAGCAAATAGACGCAAAAGCTTACGACGCAAACATCCAAATACCTGCTGTTGTAGCTGCTTACCGTACGCCTTCTATGAAAGATAGAGATGCTTACGTTTTAGACATGTTATCTACTTATTTAAGTAGCGGAAAATCTTCTGTACTTTACAAAAAATTAGTAGACGAAAAGAAAATGGCATTACAAGTTGGTGCTTTTAACAATAGTCAAGAAGATTACGGAACTTACATTCTTTTTGGTCTTCCTTTAGGAGATGTAAAACTTTCTGACTTAATGAAAGAAATTGATGAAGAAATTGTAAAAGTTCAAAACGAATTAATCTCAGAAAGAGACTATCAAAAACTTCAAAATCAATTTGAAAACCAATTTGTAAATTCTAACTCTAGTATTTCAGGTATTGCTAACTCTTTAGCTAGATACTACATGCTTTACGGTGATACAGATTTAATCAACTCAGAAATTGACATCTACAGATCTATCACAAGAGAAGAAATGCAGGAAGTAGCAAAAAAATACTTAAACCCTAATCAACGTCTTGTATTAGAGTATTTACCAGAGGAAAAAGATAACAAATAAGAAATGAAAATTAGCTTCGGCAATTTTTCAATTTAAAATATAAAACACAATGAAAACAAAAATAACAGCCTTATTAGCCGTATTGTTCTTATCGATTTCTGCAACAGCACAAATTGATAGATCTGTACAACCTAAACCAGGTCCTGCTCCAACCATTACTTTAGAAGTACCAGGAGAATTTCAACTTAAAAATGGACTTAAAGTTTTAGTTGTAGAAAACCATAAATTACCACGTGTATCTTACTCTTTAACTATTGACAATAAACCAATCGTAGAAGGAGACAAAGCAGGAGTATCTAGCATGCTTGGCGCAATGTTAGGTAATGGTACAACTAGCATCTCTAAAGACGATTTTAATGATGAAATTGACTTTTTAGGAGCTAGATTAAACTTTGGATCTAGCAGCGCATATGCTTCTGGTTTATCTAAATACTCTGAGCGTATTATGGAGTTAATGGCAGACGCTGCAATCAATCCATTATTAACACAAGAAGAGTTTGACAAAGAAAAAACTAAAGTTTTAGAAGGTCTTAAAAACTCAGAAAAAAGTGTTTCTGCTGTAGCAGGTAGAGTTGGTTCTGCACTTGCTTACGGAAAAAAACATCCTTACGGTGAATTTGTAACCGAAGAAACAGTAAACAACATCACGTTAGATAACGTAAGAGCATTTTACCAAAAATACTTTAACCCAAACAATGCTTACTTAGTTATTGTTGGTGATGTAGACTTTAAAACAGTAGAAAAAAACGTAAAAAAATACTTCAAAAACTGGGAAAAAGGTATCGATTTTACAACTAATGTAATCGAACCAAATCCAAATGTACCTACTACGCAAATCAACTTTGTAGATATGCCTAACGCAGTACAATCTAACATTGCTGTAACTAACAATGTAGATTTAAAAATGAATGATGACGACTATCTTGCTGCAAAAGTTGCTAACTATATTCTTGGTGGTGGTGGTGAAGGTTATTTATTCTTAAACCTTCGTGAAGATAAAGGTTACACCTATGGATCTTATTCTAGTATAGGAGCAGATAAATATGGTGCATCAAGATTTGAAGCTACTGCAGAAGTAAGAAATATGGTTACAGATAGCTCTGTAGTAGAAATGCTTAAAGAGGTAAACCGTATTAAAAACGAAACGATTACTGAAGAAGCTTTAAAAAATGCAAAAGCTAAGTATGTAGGTAGTTTTATCATGTCTTTAGAACAACCACAAACTATTGCAAGAAATGCTCTAAACATTAAACTAAACAATCTTCCTGCAGATTACTACAAGACTTATTTATCAAGAATTAATGCACTTACAGTTCAAGACATTAAAGATGCAGCTAATAAATATTTTAAGCCTGAAAACGCAAGAGTTATTATAGTTGGTAAAGGAAGCGAAGTAATACCTAACTTAGAAAAAACAGGATTACCTATTAAGTATTTTGACAAATTTGCAAACCCTGTAGAAAAGCCAGTATTTTCTAAACCAATACCTGATGGTGTTACTGCAAAAATAGTAGTTGACAATTATTTAACAGCTGTTGGTGGAATAGACAAAATCAAAGCTGTAAAAACAGTACACATGAGTGGAGATGTAAAAATTGAAGGTGTGCCAATTCCTTTAACTGCTGAAGTAAAATACATGATGCCAAATAAAGAATCTTTAGAAATGAATGCTGAAGGCATGGGTACATTAATGAAGCAAAAGTGGAATGGTACAACTGGATATATGGAGCAACAAGGAATGAAAAGAGATATGACAGAAGATCAAATTGCAGAGAAAAAAGCAAGCCCAGCATTATTCCCAGAAACTGATTTGGACATGAACAATGTAAGCTTAGAAAGCATTGTTTCTATTAACGGAGAGGATAACTACAAAGTAAAAGTAGTTAATGGAGATAATGAAATTTTCCGTTATTACAATACGTCTACTAATTTATTAACTCAAGTAGAAAGTACTTCTGAAGCACAAGGTCAAGAAATTAAAACAGTTGTAACTTACAACAACTATTCTCCAGTTAACGGAGTACAGTTACCGTATGGTCAAACAATTGTTTCTGGACCACAGACGATAGCTATGAATTTTAAAGCAATTAAAGTTAACGAAGGTGTTACAGACGCAGACTTTGAATAATTAATTGTTTATGATATTTATTAAAAATCCGGAGTTTAATTACTTCGGATTTTTTTTTGCTTTCTATTTGCTAAAAACACACCAAATAATATTATCAAACTACCCAAACCTTGGGTCCAACTAAAAGTTTCATTATCTAATAATCCCCAAATTAATGCTACAATTGGCATTATATAAGTTACAGAAGATGCAAACACAGGTGTTGACATCTGCACTAACTTATTAAATAAAACTTTGGCTAAAGCGGTACCAAAAAAAGATAAAACAACTACAAAACCAATAGAACTTACAAATTCTGATTGGTCTAAGTTTTCAACATTAAAAAAGTCAGTCAAAATCAACACCAATAATGCAGGAATAAAAATTATAACATAATTACCTGCTGCAATACTTAATGGTTTAACATGTTGCAAATAAGTTTTTATAACATTTACATTAATTGCATACATAATTGTAGATGCAATTACAAAACCTGCATACCAATAATTTTGATTTGGATTTAGATCTGCTCCTTCAAGTATCAAAATAGAAGTTCCTACAAAACCAATTACAATCCCAATAACTTGCCTAGTATTTGTCGCTATTTTAAAAACAGCAGCACCTAACAAAACCGTATTTAAAGGCACTAAACTATTTAAAATAGAAGCCACAGCACTATCAATTTCAGTTTCTGCTATAGCAAAGAAAAACGCAGGAAAAAATGAACCTACAAAACCTGAAAGCGCTATCCATTTCCAGTCTTCTTTTTTGAGAAGCTTCAATTTATTATAACCAACAATAAACAAAAATACACCGGTAATAATCGTGCGTAAAGCTCCTAATTGATAAGCATTTAATCCTATCAATGCCTTTTTTATCAGGATAAAAGATGTACCCCAAATTAAAGACAACATTAATAGGTAAACCCATTTTAAATAATCATTATTTTGCATAGTCAATTTTTACACTACAAAAATGGAATAATAAATACAATAATTAACAATATTTCTTAGTTTTGTAATCTATTCAGTAATAATTAAATACTATATAAAATGAAATTATTTAAAAATATATTAGCTTTAGCTATTGTCACTCTTTTTGCGTTTAGTTGTAAAAACGAAGCACAACCAGAAGTAGTAACTTCTCCAAATTCTGAAGCTACAACAACTACAGAAGTTGCTAAATTAGATCCAAACGCTAATTATGCTAAAGCAGAATTTACTATCGAAGGAATGACTTGCGCAATGGGATGTGCAAAGACTATCGAGAAAAAAATGGCTAAAATGGAAGGTGTAAAATCTGCAACAGTAGATTTTGACAAAAAATTAGCAATGGTAGAATATGATGATGCTAAAGTAACTCCTGAAAGTTTAGAAAACACAGTTACAAGTGTTGCAGACCAATACAGTGTAAAAGACATGAAAACTGTAGAAAGTTTTACTAAAGACAAAAAAGAATGTTCTGCAAAATGTAAAGAAAAATGTGCAAACAAAACAGATGCAGAAAAAATGGCTTGCAAAGAAACGTGCAAAAAAACTTGTGCAGAAAAAGCTAAAAAAGCCTAAGACATTTAAAAATTAATAATAAAAAGCCTCGATTAGTCGAGGCTTTTTTATGCTTATAAAATCATTAAATATTCATATTTTGGATAAAATTTATTAAAGATGAAAAATAGGGTTTTCTTATTCATTACAATTTTGTGTGCTTATTTTATAAAAGCTCAAACATTACCTCAAACCATTAGTGATACAACTTTTACTATTGGTAAAACAGTTAAAATTAAATCTGAAATATTGAATGAAAACAGAGAATTAAACATTTATTTACCTGCATCTTACAATCTAGACAGTTTAAAGACCTATCCTGTAATCTATTTATTAGACGGTTCTAAAGACGAAGATTTTATACATATTTCAGGAATTGTACAGTTTGGTTCGTTTTCTTGGATTAATATGTTGCCAGAGTCTATTGTTGTAGGAATTGCTAATGTAGACAGAAAAAGAGACTTTACATATCCATCTAAAAATGAACTTGACCAAAAAGAATTTCCTTCATCTGGAAAATCTGAAAAATTTATAAGTTTTATTGAATCAGAACTTCAGCCTTACATAAACTCTAAATTTAGAACTACAAACAATACTACAATTATTGACCAATCTTTAGGCGGATTATTAGCTACTGAAATACTATTAAAAAAACCAGATCTTTTTGACAATTATATTATTGTTAGTCCTAGTTTGTGGTGGGATGATGAAAATTTATTAAACTTCAAACCTATTAATTATAACAATAATAAATCTATTTACATAGCAGTTGGTAAAGAAGGGCAAGTTATGGAACGTACAGCCAAAGAACTTCACAAAAAACTAAACTCTAATAAAAAACAAAACACAAGGTTGCTTTTTAACTTTTTAGAAAATAAAACTCACGGAGATGCTTTACATATTGCAGTATATGATGCTTTTGAGAAAATTTATAGTTCTAAAAAATAAATTATTTCCACTCTAAAGTTTCCATTATATGCTTAATATCTTTTTGCAGATAGTTTGCTGCAGGTAATATAGAATCGTAATTAGGTTTTGCGTAAAAATATAAAGAACCTGTTAAAAAGTGCTTTGTACTATCTGTAACATAAAATTGTGATTGGCTTGCGGCATTACCACCAACTTCGTAAAACATTCCGTAAACCTTTCGTTCTTTATTATCATAAACTTGCTCTACAATTTCATCAGCTTTACGTGTGTGCTCTTGTGTAAAATTTTGTGCGTCTTTTAAAAACTTGGTTAATTCTTCTTCGTCATGTATCGTTTTATAAGTAAGATAAATTGTTCCTTTTAATTTATCATACTCTAAGTTTAACCCAAAACTACTTGGATCATTAGGAATGGTTTTAATTTTAACGGTATCACTAAGTGTATTTCTTTCAAAAGAAAACGGTAATTGTTTATTATAACTTTTATAAGTTGCTTCTGGATACTCTAACCTTAAATACCCTTTTGGTTTTGGTACAGGATCTTCTGCGCAACTGGTTAATAAGAGTAAACCTAAAAGTAAATATGTTAGTTTTTGTATCATCAATTCTACATTTTGGTTAGGGCAAAGTTACCTTAACACGCTTAATACGTTTTTTATCTAAAGACTCTATAGTAAAAACGTAATTTTCAAATTTTATTTTACTGTTTCGTTTAGGAAAACCTCCAGAGTTTTCTAAAATAAACCCAGCTAAAGTTTCGGCTTCTCCTTTATTGTCTTCAAAAACAGTATCGTCTTCAAGTTTTATAATTTTATAAAAATCTTTCAATGCTGTTTTACCTTCAAAAACATAATTTTTATCATCTAGCTTAGAAAAGATTAAATCTTCGTCATCAAACTCGTCACTAATATCACCAACAATTTCTTCTATAATATCTTCTAAAGAAACCAAGCCTGAAGTTCCACCATATTCATCAACTACAACAGCAAGGTGTACTTTTTTCTCTTGAAATTCTGACATTAAATCATCCAATTTTTTGTTTTCTGGCACAAAAAATGGATCACGTAAAAGTGATGTCCAATCAAATTCTTTTTCATTTAAATAAGGCAACAAGTCTTTTACGTATAGAATACCTTTTATATTATCCATATTATCTTGGTAAACTGGTATTCTGGAATAACCGTTGGCTACAATTTCTTCTACAATTTCAGCGTAAGTTTGATCTATACTTAATGCAAATACATCAATACGTGGTTGCATAACTTGTTTGGTATCTGTATTACCAAAACTTACAATACCTTGTAATATTTTTTGCTCTTCTTTGGTTGTATCATGCTCGCTTGTTAGCTCTAGTGCTTGAGATAATTGATCTACACTAAGGTTTGATTTTTGTTTTCCTAATCGGCTATGTATTGTTAATGTTATAGCGCGCATTGGTAAACTTAACGGAGAAAAAACAACATCTAAAACACGTAAAGGATATGCCATAAAAGTGGCGAATTTTAAATTATTACGGCTAGCATATATTTTTGGCAAAATTTCTCCAAAAAGCAAAATTAAAAAAGTAACAACTACTACATCAACTATAAATTTTATTAAAGTAGATGTAATACTTTTAAACATAAACTCACTTAAAAAAGCAAACAAAATTACTATACCAATATTTATAAAATTATTTGCCACCAATATGGTTGCCAGTAGTTTTTTTGGTCGTTCTAAAAGCTTGGTAATTATTTTTATTTGGTTTTTTGTAGCTAGTTCTTCGTCTTCTAAGTCTGTTCTTGACAGAGAAAATAAAGCAACTTCTGCTCCAGAAATTAATGCAGAACCAATTAAAAGAACTATTAAAAGTACAAATCCTAGTACTATATTTATATTAGTACTAGCTAAAAGTAAGATAAAACACGAGGGTTCAGGATCCATATAATATTACTTAAAAAGGAAGATCGTCATTATCGTCTTCTATAGGTTGTGTATTTGGTGTTTCTGGTTTTGGTGTTTGTTGTTGCATAGGTTTTGCTTGTGCGTTACCTTGCATAGCTTCAGATTCATTTTTATTACTTAAAAACGTAAAATCTGTCACTTGTATTTCGGTACTATAACGGTCGTTACCAGAATCGTCTTGCCATTTTCTAGTTTTTATACGACCTTCAACATATATTTTATCACCTTTTGAAAGGTATTTTTCACATATTTCTGCCGCTTTGTTACGTACTACAATATTATGCCATTCGGTATTGCTTACACGCTCGTTAGTTTGCTTATTGGTATAAGTCTCATTAGTTGCTAAAGGAAAACGTCCTATGCAACCGCCACCTTCAAAATAGTGCATTTTTACTTCGTCTCCTAAATGCCCAATTAGCATTACTTTATTAAGTGTTCCTGACATAAATATTGAATATTAAGGACGCAAAATTACAGAATTGCGTCTGTATGTTACTAAAATTAATAATTTTTTTTGAAGTGAATGAATTTTGGATTTCAAAAATTAAATTTATCGATAAAGTTTCCTATCAAAATAGGCACAGGATAGTCTTCTATGGTAGAAATATCAATACCATTTTCAATTCTTTCATCTAAACTTACTATCCAAAACTTAGTGTGTAAATGTTGATGCGATAGCTTGTGTATTATATCTGTATCATTATATAAATGAATATCAAAATCCTTTCCTTCAAGAATACCTAAACTTTCAATATTAGACTTTATATTATTGTAAGTTGAAGGTTTTTCAGTTTCAATTAATGGAAATTGATATAAGTTTTGCCAAATGCCACTTCCTATACGTTGCTCTAAAATAGTTTGCTTATTTTCAGAAATAATGACTATAAAATTAAAATACTTATTAGTGATCTTAGTTTTTTTGAGCTTAACAGGTAATACATCAATTTTATTTTCTTTCAATGCCAAACAACTTGTTTTAAAAGGACAAATACTACAATCTGGATTTTTAGGTTTGCACTGTCTTGCACCAAACTCCATTATAGCTTGATTAAAAATAGCAGGTTGCTTTTTATCTATTAATTCTTGCGCTAATGCTTTAAATTCTTTTTGTCCTGGTGTAGAGTTTATTGGTGTTTTAATTCCAAAAATTCTTGATAATGCTCTGTAAACATTACCATCAACAACAGCAGTCACTTCGTCAAAACAAATAGAAGCAATTGCACTAGCGGTATAATCTCCAACTCCTTTTAACTTTAAAATCTCTTTATATGTATTAGGAAAAACACCATCAAGTTCATTCACTATATATTTTGCCGACCAATGTAAATTTCTTGCGCGTGAGTAATAGCCTAATCCTTGCCATAATTTTAACACTTCTTCTTCATTGGCGTTTGCAAGGTCAAAAACTGTCGGAAATTGACGTGTAAAAGCATGATAATAAGGTGTACCTTGAGCCACTTGGGTTTGCTGTAAGATGATTTCAGAAAGCCAGATATAATAAGGGTTAGTCGTGTTACGCCAAGGTAAGTCACGCTTGTTTCCTGTATACCAATTAATTAAGTTTTTTGAAAAATTCATAGAGCTAAAAACTATAAGAAAAACAAAAGTAAAGTTTATAGCATTAAATTTTAATGAATTAGGTTTGAAATATTGAATATTAAATGCCTATATTTGCCAACCCTTAAAAATTTTAATAACCCAAATAATAAAAGAAAATGACTAAGGCTGATTTAGTAGCAAAAATTTCTGAGAAATTAGGAATTGAAAAAGGAGATGTTCAAGCGACTGTTGAAACTTTTATGGAAGAAGTAAAAACATCTTTAGAGAGTGGAGATAATGTGTATTTAAGAGGATTCGGTAGCTTCATTATCAAAACTAGAGCTGAAAAAACTGGAAGAAATATTTCTAAAAATACAACAATCAAAATTCCAGCTCACAATATTCCAGCATTTAAGCCTGCAAAAGTATTTGTAGAAGGCGTTAAAACAAATGTTGACGTAAAGTAAAAATTTAAACGAATTATTAATTAAAAAAACATTAACCTATGCCAAGTGGTAAAAAACGTAAAAGACACAAGGTTGCTACGCATAAGCGTAAAAAACGTAGACGCGCTAACCGTCACAAAAAGAAAAAATAATTCCAAAAAGTAGTTTTTTAACTACTTTTTTGGTTTTTTAAAATTTCGTTCTTTGAAAATAGAGTTTAATAAAATTTACGTGTAAACCTTGCGTAAAATTAAACTCAGCCGGATTAAAAATCCTGTGAAAATTGTATAATCCATCTGTACTTAATTGTATGGATAAAAATTAACCTAAATGGATAAAGAATTAATTATTAGGTCTAGTCCAGAAGCTGTTGATTTTGCCTTATTAAAAGATGGAAAATTAGTTGAATTACATAAAGATGAAGATGGTAACAAGTTTGCTGTTGGTGATGTGTTTATCGCCAAAATAAGAAAAGCTGTACCAGGTCTTAATGCTGCATTTGTTAATGTAGGATATGAAAAAGATGCCTTTTTGCACTATCATGATTTAGGACCACAAATTTCTTCACTTTTAAAATTCACAAAACGTGTAAGCACAGGTAAATTAAAAGACTTTTCTTTAAAAGATTACCCATTTGAAAAAGACATTGATAAAGACGGTAAAATAAACAACGTCTTAAAATCAAACCAGTCTATTTTAGTACAAATCGTAAAAGAACCAATATCTACAAAAGGTCCAAGGATAAGCTCAGAGCTTTCTATTGCCGGTAGATATATTGTTTTAGTCCCTTTTTCTGATCGTATATCTATTTCTCAAAAAATAGAAAATAGAGAAGAAAAAGACCGTTTAAAACGATTGGTAAAAAGTATAACTCCACCAGGTTTTGGCGTTATTGTACGAACAGTAGCTGAAGGCAAAAAGGTAGCCGAACTAGACAAAGATTTACAGCATTTGTTAAGTCGTTGGACAACAATGTGTAAAAAGCTACACAAAGCCCATCATCCTACCAAAGTATTAGGAGAATTAAATAAAGCATCTTCAATTTTAAGAGACATATTTAACGACACTTTTACAGGTATACATGTAGATGATGAAGAGCTTTATTTTCAAATAAAAGATTATTTGCAAGAAATTGCACCAAATAAAGAATCAATTGTCAAACTCTATCAATCTAAAGTTCCCATTTTTGAGAAATACGGGATAGAACGACAAATAAAAACTTCTTTTGGAAAAACAGTATCTATGGCTAAAGGTGCCTACCTTGTTATAGAACATACTGAAGCACTTCATGTAATAGACGTTAACAGCGGTAATAGATCTAACAAATCAAACTCACAAGAAGACACTGCACTAGAAGTAAATCTTATCTCTGCAACAGAAGTAGCACGACAGTTAAGATTACGCGATATGGGCGGTATTATTGTAGTAGACTTTATAGATTTAAACTCTGCCGAAAACAGAAAAAAACTTTACAATCACTTACGTGAAGAAATGAAAGATGATAGAGCCAAACATAAAATATTACCTCCTAGTAAGTTTGGATTGATTCAAATAACACGTCAAAGAGTACGACCAGAAATGAACATTAAAACCAGAGAAGTTAACCCTAATGGTGATAATGGAGAAGAGGTCGAAGCACCAATAGTATTGGTACAAAAAATAACTCATGACTTAGAACAACTATTTAAAAAAGACTATAAAAAGGTGACCTTAAACACACATCCTTTTATAGCAGCCTTTTTAACAAAAGGTTTTCCATCTGTACGTTCAAAATGGTTTTTTGAACACAAAAAATGGGTAAAAATACAACCTAGAGATGCTTACACATATTTAGAATATCATTTTTACGATAAAAATGGTGATTTAATAAAATAACCCAAAGCCTTGCTAAATAATTAGTGAGGCTTTTTTTATTGTAAAGATTTGGGCGTTTTAACAGGCTGTTCGTTATATCTTTTTTTGCCTTATATGGAAGCAAAAAAAGGATGCCACTACCATCCTTAACGCAAAAAAGCGGTAATTTGAATGGTTCAAATTACCGCTTTTTTAGTATTAATAAAGCTGATTATTTCAGCATAAAATTTAGATTACTGCTTCACAATTAAGAACTGACTTCTTCTGTTAAGTTGGTGTTGTTCTTTACTACAAGGGTTACAATCTACAGCAGGCTCAGTTTCACCTTTACCAGTTGCAGATATTCTGCTAGCATCAATACCTTTAGAGATAATGTACTGTCTTGTAGTTTGCGCACGTCTTTCTGATAAACCTTGGTTGTAGCTATCAGAACCTCTAAAGTCTGTGTGAGACGTTGCTTCTATAACCATATTTGGGTATTTGTTCATTACTTGTACTAAGTTGTCTAATTCAAACGCTGCTTTTGCTGTGATGTTTGATTTATCAAACTCAAAGTAAATTGGGTTTAATACCACT